>NZ_AHAM01000019.1 GCF_000236565.1 Mesorhizobium alhagi CCNWXJ12-2
ATCAGGGCTTCAACGATTATGCCTTTGTCTGGGAGAAGGACCGCATCACCTGGTATGTGAACGGCGAACTCGTCGGCGAAGCGACGGACCCGGCCAAACTGCCGAGCCATGCATCGAAAATCTACATCAGCCTGTGGGGCAGCGACACGCTGAAATCGTGGATGGGCACATTCGCCGACCCGGAGGCGCCGGTTGCCGCCGAAATCGACAGGGTCGCGTTCACCGCTGCCGGCGAGGCCTGCCAGTTTCCCGAATCCCTTGTCTGCAAGCTGGACTAACGGGCGGGACGCGGATCATGTCCATGCTGCACGTTCTTTACCTCGTGCACGATCTCTCCGATCCGGCCGTGCGCCGTCGGGTGATCATGCTTCAGGCGGGAGGCGCCAAGGTGACGCTGGCTGGTTTCCGCCGGACCGTACACCCGGAGACTGCCTCCGTTGACGGGCTCTCGCCGATAGATCTGGGGCCGACGAAGGACGGTAAGTTTGCGCAGCGGCTAATGGCGATTGCCAAGGCCGCGCTGTCGCTGCGAGCCAGGCTGAAAGGCGTTCCAAAGCCGGACGTCATCATTGGCCGCAATCTTGAAATGCTGGCGCTGGCGAAGCGGGCGAAGACGCTGCTCTCAGCCGACATTCCCGTCGTCTACGAATGTCTCGACATCCACCGGCTGCTGCTTGGGCGGAACAAAATCTCGAAAGCGATGCGCGGCGCCGAACGGGCGCTCGGCAGGGATGCGGCGCTCCTGATGACGAGTTCGCCGGCTTTCGTACGCGATTATTTTCAGCGCCTCGGCCAGATCGATGCGCCGGTGATGCTGCTGCACAACAAGGTGCTGGAGTTGGCCGACGGTCCTGCCGAGAAGCGCAGCCACGAAATTGCAGCTTCGGGCGGCGAGCCATGGACGATCGGCTGGTTCGGCGCATTGCGCTGCCGCAAATCGCTGAAGTTGCTTGCGGAATTCACACGGCGGAAGGAAGGGCGTTACGAGGTCGTCCTGCGCGGCCGCCCGGCCTACTCCGAATTTCCCGATTTCGACGCCTTTGTCGGCGCCGAGCCGCATATCCGCTTCGAGGGCGTCTACCGCAACCCGGAAGACCTCGCGCGGATCTATGGCGAGGTTCATTTTTCCTGGGCAATCGACTTCTTCGAGGAGGGCCTGAATTCGAGCTGGTTGCTTCCCAACCGGCTTTACGAAGGCTGCCGCTACGGCGCGGTTCCGATCGCCATGAGGCAGACCGAAACCGGGCGGTTCCTTGCCGACCGCCACATCGGCCTCCTGCTCGACAACGCTTCGGTCTCATCGCTGACCGGACGCCTCGCCGATATGGATGCCGACAGCTATGCGGCCGCCCGCAAGAAAATCCTGGCGGAAGATCGCGGGACGTGGGTTTGCGATCTCCGCGACTGCCGGGCGCTGGTCGACAGGCTGAAGGCGTTGGCCGGTTCCACTGCGTTCGATCCGGTGTTGCAGGCTGCGTGATGTCGATGAGCGAGATGGGTACAGAGACGACGAACGCCTTGACGGCATTGCCGTGCATGGTGGTGATCCCCTGCCTGAATGAAGCGGCACATATCGCGGCCCTGATCGAGCGGCTGAGCCCGTCGGCGGACCGTCTCGACATGAAGATCGTGGTTGTCGATGGCGGCAGCACCGACGGAACGCAGGCAATCGTGGAGACGATCGCGGCGGCGAACCCTCGCGTGTCGCTGTTGCACAACGCCAAAAAAATCCAGAGCGCGGCGGTAAATCTCGCGGTCGAGGCATTCGGCGATCAATTCCGGAGCTTCATCCGTATCGACGCGCATGGGGACTATCCCGGCGATTATTGCGACCAGCTGATCGAGGATGCCGAGGCGACGGGCGCGGAATCAGTGGTCGTTTCCATGGCGACAAAGGGCTTCGGCGCCTTTCAGAAGGCGACGGCCATGGCCCAGAATTCGAGGCTCGGGAACGGCGGCTCGCCGCATCGGCACGGCGCCAAGGGCCATTGGACCGACCATGGCCACCACGCCCTGATGCGCGTTTCGGCATTTCGATCCGTCGGCGGTTATGACGAGAGCTTCAGCCACAATGAGGATGCCGAGCTCGACTACCGGCTGCGGGTGGCCGGCCACCGCATCTGGATGACCGACAAGACATTCATGGTCTACTACCCGCGCGCGTCGGTGCCGGCCCTTTTCCGGCAGTATCTCGGCTATGGCCGAGGCCGCGCCAGGAACATCCTGAAGCACCGGGCGATGCCGAAGATCCGGCAGATGATTCCGCTGATGGTGTTTCCGGTGGTCGCCGGGATGTCGCTGGCGTTCCTGAACCTAGCCGCGCTGATACCGGCCGGCCTGTGGGCGACGGCGTGCCTCGGCTACGGCGTGTGGATGGCTGTCAGCCAGCGCAACCCTTACGGCCCACTCGTCGGCTTCTCCGCGATGGTCATGCATCTCGCATGGTCGGCGGGATTCTGGCTGCATATCCTCGATTTCCGAAAGAGCGAGGCCCGGGCGGCATGACGCAAGACGCTTCGAAAAAGGCTTTGCGGATCGATATCTGCGTCTGCACCTATCGCAGGCGCGAACTCGACGACACGCTCCTCTCGATAGGCGCGCTGAACGTGCCTGCCAACGCTGCAATACGGGTGATCGTTGCCGATAACGATGACGTGCCAAGCGCGCGGGAGCGGGTCTATGCGCTGGCGGCGCAGATTCCGTTCGAGATTGTTTATGTCCACTCCCCGGCGTCGAACATCTCGATCGCCCGCAACGACTGCCTCGAAAACAGCACCAGCGATTTCCTCGCCTTCATCGACGACGACGAGACCGCATCGCAGGAATGGCTGGTGGAATTGCTCGCCATGTCCGAGGCAACAGGTGCCGATGTTGTGCTCGGCCCGGTGCTGGCGGTCTATTCCGATGATGCGCCGGGCTGGATGAAACGCGGCGATTTCCACTCGACCGCTCCCGTGTGGGTAAAGGGCGAGATACGCACCGGCTACTCCAGCAATACTCTGATACGCCGGGCTTCGCCGCATATCGTTGGACGCCGTTTCAATCTCGCGCGTGGCCGCACGGGCGGCGAGGACACCGAATATTTTACCCAGGTGCACCAGGCAGGCGGCACGATTGCCTTTGCGCCGCGGGCGACGGTTTACGAGCCGGTTCCGCGCAACCGCACGCAGTTCTCATGGCTGATGAAGCGCCGGTTCAGAGTCGGGCAGACCCATGGCAGGCTTGTCGGCGAAAGGCGGCAGGGACTCGCAACCGTGCCGCAAATCGGGCTTGCGGCGGCGAAAGCGGCCTATTGCTTCGCCGCGGCAGCGGCCTTTGCGGCCCTGCCGGAAAGGCGCAACCGCTCCATTCTGCGCGGCGTCATGCATTCGGGCGTGGTCAGCGGCCTGCTCGGCGTCCGCGAAATCCGCCAATACGGCGAACCGGCGGGAGGGCGCACCGATGCAGCCTGACGTGAGCTTCGTGATTGCCGCATTCAACGCCGAGCGGTCGGTCGCGCGCGCCATCGAAAGCGCGCTGACGCAGCAGGATGTAAACGTGGAGGTGGTCGTCGTCGATGATTGTTCCGGCGACCGGACCGTCGAGGTCGCGCGCTCTTTTCCGGCTGAACTGGTGCGGGTCGTCGAACTCGAAAAGAATCGCGGACCGGGCGGCGCGCGGAATGCAGGATTGGAAGCCGCGCGCGGCCGCTGGATTGCCGTGCTCGATTCCGACGATGCGGTCTATCCGGGCCGGCTTGCCCGCATGATCCGGCGCGCCGAAAAATCCGACGCCCAGATCGCGGTCGACAATCTCGACGTGGTGCAGGAGGCGAGCGGCGCGAAGACGACAATGTTTGCGCCAAGGCTTCTCGAAAAATTCCCCGAACTCACCCTCGCCGACTTCATCGCGACGAACCTGCTGTTCGAGAAGACTTTTTCGTTCGGGTACATGAAGCCGATTTTCGAACGGGGCTTCATCGAACAGAACGCGCTGCGTTACGACGAGGCGCTGCGAATCGGCGAGGACTATATCTTTCTCGCCTCGGCGCTGGCGAAGGGCGGCCGCTGCGTGGTCGATCCCCTGCCGGGTTACGCCTATCATATTCGCTCGGGATCGATCTCGCGCGTGCTCGAATTGCATCACGTCGAGGCGATGCTTGCCGCCGACGCGGCATTCCTGCGGGAGCACCCGCTGGATGCCGCCGCGAGCGCCGCGCAGGCGAGGCGCACCCGCAGCCTGGAACAGGCGGCGTCCTTTCTGACGCTCGTGCAGTTCCTGAAGCAGCGCGCGCCGCTGAAGGCGATGAAGGCCGCCCTGCGCGACCCGATGGCGGTCAGACATCTTAAAATGCCGATCGCAGCCAGGCTGCGGCGGCTGGGCACGCCTTTCCATTTCGGAAAGGCGCTCGATCAGACCGGATGACGAAAACACGGAATTGGGCGGGGCGGCACAATATCCACAGGGATGCTGAGATGAAAAGAGTCAGAAAAGCAGTGATACCGGTAGCCGGTCTTGGAACGCGGTTCCTTCCGGCGACAAAGGCCATGCCGAAGGAAATGCTGACCGTGGTCGATCGTCCCGTCGTGCAATATGCCGTCGACGAGGCCCTGGAGGCCGGCATCGAACACATCGTCTTCGTCACCGGGCGCAACAAGCACGTGATCGAGGACTATTTCGACATCCAGCCGGAACTGCTCGACACGCTGACCCAGTCGGGAAAGCGCGAACAACTCGCTTCGCTGCAGAAGATGCAGCTGCCGGCCGGAGCGGTCAGCTTCACCCGGCAGCAGGCGCCGCACGGCCTCGGCCATGCGGTCTGGTGCGCCCGCGATCTCGTCGGCGACGAGCCCTTCGCCCTGCTTCTGCCCGACATGGTGTCGTTCGGAAAAAGAGGATGCCTTGCCGGCGCCATGGAGCTTTACGGGCAGACCGGCGGCAATGTCATCGCCGTCGAGCAGTGCGATCCGACCGAGACCAACAAATACGGCATTGTCGGTAAAGGCCAGGACGTCGGCGCGGGATTTGCCGTTACCGAGATGGTCGAGAAGCCGGCTCCGGCCGTCGCTCCGTCAAACTACTACATCAATGGCCGCTACATTCTGCAGCCCGAAGTCTTCGAACTGCTCGGCACGCAGGAGCGCGGCGCGGGCAACGAGATCCAGCTCACCGATGCCATGAAGCGGCTCACCGGCAGCCAGCCTTTCCATGCCCATCCATTCGACGGGCGCATGTTCGACTGCGGCTCGAAGGAAGGCTTCATTCAGGCGAATGTGGCCTTCGCGCTCGGCCGCGCCGACATACGCGACCTCGTCTTCGGGCCGATAGCAGAAATGATCGCCGCCGAGGAACGGCCCGCCGAAGCGGCCTGACACGCAGCGATAGACACAGCCGGACCGGGCGTCCGGCTGTGCATTCGTGATCAGACGAGAAACGGCGGCATGAACCGCCCTGAAACGCATTCTCGCCCGATGAACATGTTTGATGCCGCGTCGCGGCTCCAGACCGGCAGCTAGAAACCCAAAAAGTGGCGCGCGGCGCCTGCGAGGAACATGCATCAGAGAAGCTTTCCGCCGACCAGCAGACTGTCGATGGCATCCGAAGATGCGGATCGCTTCATCGATCTGGAGCGGCTGGCCGCGATTGCGATCCGGCAGGCGAGGGTCGTGGCGCTTTGCGCGGCGATCGGCTTGGTGCTCGGTGTCCTCTATCTTGTCTTCACGCCGGCGGAATACACCGCGGGGACGCGCATCCTGCTCGACGACAGCCTGACGAAATTCGCGGAGGAGAAGGATACGGGCCCCGCCCGCGTCCAGGCGGATTCAATGGTTTCCACCGAGGTCGAGATTCTGAAATCGGCCCGTCTTGCCCGCACCGTCGTGCTTGCCGAGAAACTGCACGAGAACGAGGCTTTTCTGAACCCGCCCCGGTCGCCAATCGGATGGATGAAGGCCCAGGTAAAAGGCATTGCCAAACTGTTTTCCTTTGCCCCTCCGCCTTCCGCCACTTCGGTCGAGAACGCCAAGATCGGCAAGGCAGTGGCGCTTCTGCAAAACGGGCTCACAGCCGAGCGGGCCGGGCGCAGCTATGTCATCGACGTTGCGTTCCGGTCCCACGACCGCAAGCTTGCCGGCGCGATCACGCGCGCCTATGCGGAGGCCTATCTTTCGGACCAGCTCGACGCAAATTTCGACGCCACCCAGCGCGCAACGATCTGGCTTCAGGGAAGGCTCGACGAATTGCGAGACAGTTCGCTTGCCGCGGCGCTCGAGGTCGCGAAATTCCGGGCTGAAAACGGACTGACCTCGGCGCGCGGCGAGCTGATTTCCGAGCAGCAGCTGTCCGACCTGAACAGCCAGCTCATTCTTGCCCAGGCCGATACGGCCAACGCGCTCGGCCGCTACAGCCAGTTCAAATCGATCATCGACAGCGGTCCGGAAAACGCCGTCAGGAATGCGACGATCCCGTCCGACAACGGCAACAGCGCCGTCATCAACGAACTCAAGGCGCGTTATCTAAGCGTCACCAAGCGCGAGCAGGAGATTTCCACCCGCTTCGGAGATGACCATGCCCAAGCGGTTGCGCTCCGCCGCGAGCAGGTAGGCTTGGAAGGGAGGATCTTCCAGGAATTGAAGCAGATCACCGAGAGCTACCGCAACGAATACGAGGTGGCCAAGGCCCGTGAGAACTCGCTGCGCGACAATGTCGGCCAGATGGCCGGCCAGAGTTCGGAAACCAGCCAGTCGCTGGTGCAGTTGCGCGAACTGGAGCAAAAGTCCGCCGCCCTTGCGACCCTCTACCAGACCTTCCTGGCCCGCCACGAGGAGGCTTCGCAGCAGCGCTCGTTTCCGATCGCGGAGGCGCGCGTGATCTCCGAGGCTAGCGATCCTGTGGGCGCGTCGAGCCCACGCAAAAGCATGGTGCTTGGCCTTTCGCTTGTGCTCGGCCTGTTCGGCGGCGCCGCTGTCGGAGCCTTCCAGGAGTTTCGCGAGCGGTTTTTCCGTACCGGCGACGATGTCCGCTCCGCACTCAACATCAACTTCCTCGGCTATCTGCCGATCGTCAGCGCTCGTCTCACCGCGGCCAAGCCGAGCGACGCCGGCACAAAACATCAGCCGCAGGACCAGTCCGGTTCCGTCACTCCGCGCATATTGCGGGTCGCCATCAACGCGCCGGCCTCCTCGTTCGCCGAAACGCTGCGCAACGCCAAAATCGCCACCGATGTCGTCCTGCAGGGCAAGCCCGGCAAGGTGATCGGTTTCGTCTCGGTGCTGCCGCATGAGGGCAAGACTACAGCTGCGGCGAATTTCGCCGGCCTGCTTGCTTCCCATGGTGCAAGGACGCTCCTGATCGACGGCGACCTCAGGAATCCCGGGCTGAGCCGTGGCCTGTCGCTGGCCCCCGACAGAGGGTTGGTCGAGGCGATCGTCGGCGACCAGCCATGGCGAAGCACCGTGATGGTCGACCGCTCGACCAGGCTTGCCATCATCCCCGCAGTCGTGCGCGGGCGTCTGTCGCACACCAGCGAACTGATTTCGGGTCCAGGGATGCGCGACCTGATCGAAGACGCGCGCACCGCCTATGATTACATCATAGTCGACCTGCCTCCGCTCGGACCGGTCGTCGACGCCAAGGCATTTGCTCCGCTGGCGGACGGCTTCGTGATGGTGGCCGAATGGGGCGCGACGCCGCGCGCGCTGGTTCGCGCCACGCTGCAGGCGGAACCGCAGATCGCGGCCAAGGTGCTGGGGATCATCCTCAACAAGACCGACATGAAGAAGCTGGCGCGCTACGGGTCGTTTGGCGGCTCGGAGCAGTATCTCGACCGCTACTCATCCTATTATGTCGAGCAGGCCGGCATGAACGGAAAGGGCTGACGAATGCCCGGCTGGTCAGTTGGTCAGGTAAAGTCCCCTGTCCTGCCAGATTCGAAGCGCGGTCAGCCTGCCGCCGAAGACCGCTCCGGTGTCGATGTTGACGCGCATGCCGTCCCGCTTCGCCTCGGCAACAGGTGTGTGGCCATGCACCACATACTTCTTGAGCAGATGGGCGCGTTCATAAAATTCCGAACGGATGAAGGCGAGGTCATAATCCGACTGCCGCTCGAGATCGACCTCGGGCCGGACGCCGGCATGGACGAAAATAAAGCGCTGCGCCTCGACGAGGATCGGCAACGATCGCAGGAATGCGATATGTGCGGCCGGGATTGTCTTCCTGATCACCTCGTCGATCTGCCGGCTGGATCGGTAGATCTGGGCGAGGCGATCATGGTCGATACCGTAGGAAAGCAGCGTGGACGCCGCGCCCATGCTCATCCAATCCGCCAGCCCGAGTCGTCCGTCGATGTAATCGAGCATCACCACTTCATGGTTTCCGGCGAGGCAGATGCGCTCGAAGCCGGCCGGCGGCGGCGCGAGCAAATGGTCGATGACCTGCGAGGAGGCAGGGCCCCGGTCGACATAATCGCCGAGCATGATGATCAGCTTGCGGCCCGGCAAATTCTTGCCGTTCGCCACGATCGCGCGCTCGAGCGAAAGCAGTTCGTCGAGACAGCCATGGACGTCGCCCACCGCATAGATCGCGATGCCGCCGGTATCCAGCCTCAGTCGCGCCCTGCGCTCCCTGTCCGCATTTTTGTGCAGGCCCAGAAGCCCTGCCAGCTTTCTCATCGAAGGCCCTTACAGTTGTTGCCCGCAGTCGCCAGCCTGCCCGGCGAGCGCGCCGCCTTTCGTGAACCGGCGAATAGTGTGAATGCCACAGTTTGCGCATTTGGACCATCCGCGCCGTTTGCCCCGGGGCAGGCTTGCCGTCGACCCTCGTGACGGCGCTGGAAGCCGTCCGTCGACCACCGGTTTGAGGAGACGCACATGACCATCAAGCCCAATCCCCTGTCGCCGGATGACGTCGTCACGCCGGTCGGGAAAATGGTGTCGGACCGCATAAAAATAGCGCGGTCGCTGTGCATCTTCTTTATGACCTTCGTTCACGTCCAGGCGGGCATCGCCGAGAACGTCTATGACCGCGACGCCGGTTTTTTCGACATCGTCTATTTCGTCCTGACGCGCTTGGTGGGGTTGAGTTCCGTTTCCCTGCTCAGCATCGTCTCCGGTTATTTTGTCGTTTCGAGCCTGATGAAGGCCGGAACGTGGCAACTGAACGTCTCAAAGTTCAGGACGCTCGTGGTGCCCCTGGTCTCCTGGAACCTGCTAATGCTGGCGCTTCTCGTCGCCTATGGGGTCATGTCCGGCAACTGGCGGGATATGCCCGAATTCAGCGTGATCGGCATAAGCAAAGCGCTCCTTGCGGTGACCGGATGGCCGCTTGTCGTTCCGCTGTGGTTTCTGCGGGACCTGTTCGCCTGCTGCGTGTTCGCGCCGGTTCTCTATATAGGGCTGCGCCGCTTTCCGATCGCCACCATTCTGGTTCTGGTCGCCTTCACGCTGTTCGGCGAGGATCTCTACATCCTGCAAAGGCCGCAACTCCTGCTGTTCTTCGGGCTCGGCATGTGGCTGCGCATCGCCGGCGCAAGTGAGGAAGGGATCGACCGCATCGCGAATTTCCTCACCATCGGCCTCGTCGCCATGGCGGCGATTTTCATTACTATCCGTATAGAGCGAATTTTGCTGTCGGAGATGAACGATACACTGCGGCTGACGCTCGACACGCTGCTGCGGGTGACGATGGCGGCGGGTTTCTGGAAATTGACCGAACTCATCCGGCGATCCGCGCTGTCGGAACCGTTCATGCGGTTCGAGCCCTATGCGTTCTTCCTGTTCTGCAGCCACGCGATCCTGTTCAACTTCGGCGGCATCATCTTCCGCCGCGCCTTCGGAAATTACGGGTCGGATCTCTTCCCGATCACCTTTTTCACGCTGCCCTGCCTTGCCGTCATCGCCGCAATCATCGGCCTGAACATCATAAACCGCTCCGCATTGCTGATCTTCCTGTTCAACGCCGGCCATCGCCTGCGATCCCGCTCGACCGCATCGCTGGAACGGGCGTCGGCAGAGGCTCGGTGAGTGCTCTGGGCAAATTGTGAAGCTCTTCCTCGACTATGCGCCAGTTCAGATCGCCGTTTGGACCGGGAACGAAACCGTCTAGCGAACCATCATCCCATAGCCCAGCTTGCCCATTCTTTCCTCTTGATCTAGCGGGGAATCGAACCTTCGAGCATGTCGGTCAGTTCCTCAGGCAGGTCGATCGGCGCGTCGTGCCCACACGGGATTTCTCGGACCAGCCAGCCCGGATCATCGCGGAATCTCCTCGCCGTTTCGCCCGATATACCGCCCGGGCCGGTTGCGACGATGAAGGTCTTTTTGGCCACGCGCTGATACGCGCCCGTCACCTTGAGCTTCTGGGTGAAGGTTGCCACGCACTGGGCGGTAGCTTTGCTGTCAACCCATACGCGGTCCTCCTCGCTCAGGTAGTCGCCCGGCGAGCTTTGTGGGGCGGCAACCATGGGCTCGGTGGGGTGCCAGCCGGGCACCAGATCGGCAAAGCTCGTGCCGTCCTCGGGGATGAACGCTTCGAGGAAGACTATTGACGAGATGCGGTCAGGGATTTGCTCGGTGACGCCCGCCGCAACGAATCCGCCATAGGAATGCGCGACGAGGACCACCTCGGTAAGGTCCTTCCACAGGATCTCGTTGACGATGTCGTCGATATGCGTTTCCAGATTCACGGCCGGACTTGCCAGATGCGAGCGCTCGCAATTGCCGGTGAGCGTCGGGGCGTAGGCGCGATGCCCGCGCGCATGCAGCCGGCTCGTGACTCGTTCCCACGACCAGGCGCCCGTCCAGGCGCCGTGAACGATGACGAATGTGCCTTTCGGTGAACTGCCGGGATTCATTTGGCCTCTCCAACTAGTTCCTTTTTGCAACCGGTTTCAGAATACGACCATCTATGCGATAATGCAACCGGTTCTCGCCGGCGCTTGCGTTCGCATTGCAAAGCGATTTCACGCCACATCGGAAGTTGGGCGTATAGGCGCTCGCGGCTTGTCATTTCTGTCGTATTCGGTGGATAGTCGGATCCGGCTGGTGGTGGGACACGGCACTTCGGAAAGTGAGAAGCCGATGGATATGATTAGAAGTCTTTTCGGTTTGATCGAAGACCTGACCTGGGGATGGTCGCTAATCCCCATCCTGGTCATCTTCGGCGTCTTCATTACGCTTATGAGCGGGTTCGTCCAGTTCGAGTATTTCGGCAGGATGTTCAGGGTTCTTTCATCGAAGAACCAAAGTGGCGACCCGAACGCGATCAGCGCGCGCGAAGCACTCCTCGTTTCCGTCGGCGGCCGGGTCGGCGGCGGCAATATTGCCGGCGTCGCGGTGGCGATTACGCTCGGCGGACCGGGAGCGGTCTTCTGGATGTGGGTCATCGCGCTGATCGGCATGGCAACCAGCCTCGTCGAGTCGTCCCTTGCCCAGCTCTACAAGCGCTCCAATGGCGACGGAACCTATAGAGGCGGTCCTGCCAGCTACATCATTTACGGTCTGGGCGCCCAATATCGCTGGCTGGCTGTTCTTTATGCAGTCTGTCTGATGGCTGCCTTTGCGTTTGGCTTCAATGCCTTCCAGGGCAACACCTTCGCCGGCGCTGCGAACGACAGCCTTGGGATCGAACGTGTCTGGAGTGGATTGTTATTGGCGGTGACTACCGGCTTCATAGTCTATGGCGGCATCCGGCGCATCGCGAAGGTGGCGGACGTCATTATCCCGATCATGGCTGTCGGCTACATTGCCATGGCGCTTATGGTCATCGTTCTCAACTTAACTGCCGTCCCCGGCGTCCTGTGGACCATCGTCGCCAATGCGTTCGGGCTCGAGGAGGCGGTCAGCGGCGGTGTAGGCGCAGCACTGGCGCAGGGATTGCGGCGCGGGCTGTTTTCAAACGAGGCCGGATTGGGCTCCGCTCCGAACGTGGCGGCGACAGCCGACGTCCGTCATCCGATCAGCCAGGGCATAACCCAATCGTTTTCGGTCTTCATCGACACCATCATCATTTGTTCTTGCACCGCTTTCATGATCCTGCTCAGTCCGGTCTACGTGCCGGGCGCCGAGGGCATCGACGGTGTGGCGCTCACGCAGCAATCGCTGGTCAGCCAGCTCGGGGGCTGGTCGCAGTACTTCCTGACGTTCGCGATCCTGCTCTTTGCGTTCAGTTCGATCATCTACAACTACTATCTCGGGGAGACGGCGCTGGGTGTCATGACGAATAACCGGTCGGCGCTGCATGTGCTGCGCCTTGCCATCATCGTTGTTGTTTTTCTCGGCGCCACGGCCCCAGGTGCAACCGCGGTGTTCTTCTTCTCCGATCCTCTGATGGGCGTGCTGGCGCTCGTCAACCTGATGGCGGTAATGATGCTGTTCCCAGTCGTTTTGCGCATCCTCAACGACTTCCGTGCACAGCTGAGGGCAGGCGTCGAGCGCCCTGTTCTCGATCCGAAGAATTTCGCCGACCTCGATCTCGACCACAGCGCCTGGTCCTACGCGACACGCGCGGAAGCGCCAGCATTGGAGGAGGCAACGGTCCCGATTTCGCCGCGCGCCTGATGCGGTTTCTGCCTGCACGGAGGTC
The DNA here is from genome assembly GCF_000236565.1 of Mesorhizobium alhagi CCNWXJ12-2. GTDB lineage: Bacteria > Pseudomonadota > Alphaproteobacteria > Rhizobiales > Rhizobiaceae > Allomesorhizobium > Allomesorhizobium alhagi. The sequence goes on from NZ_AHAM01000019.1 coordinate 12,559, forward strand.
CAAGGCTCCGCCTGACGCAGTGACGTCGCCGCCTTGTCCAGAACCCCCTCGCAATCGGCGCAGGCCGTCGGAAACCAACTCGGCTGGACCAGCGCCAGTTCAGCATCCACGCCTGTTCGGGCATGTGGCGAGCAAGATGGCGCGGACGGCCGCGAGGCGCGCATCCGGCTCCGCCACGACAATCTCGATGGCTGGGAATTCGCTCCTGCTTGTGCGCTGGCAATCTCCACGCCTTCGACAGCACGGGAGAATGCTTAGCTCCGTGACAGGCAGACTTGCCCGGAGGCTCGGCGGGGGCGCTGGCGCCCTCGAGCGGCGCTCCGTCACAGCAGGAAGTCGCTCCCATTCATGAAATTGGTGCCGGCGACTAGTATCTGCATGTCGGCCACAGAATCGCCGTTCACATCGGCGTCGATGATGACGTTGCCGCTGTAGTTGGTGTAGCGAAGCTGGCCGGCGACGCCGGAGAAAGCCGCGCTGCCGATGAACGAGAACGCCTGATTGCCGGCGACCAGCGTGTTGGCGTCGATGGTCGCGAGATCGATCAGATCGAAGCCGTGGCTGAAGCCGCCAACAATGGAGTCGCGCAGCGCCGGTCCGGCCGGGCTGTCGGAAACCAGATCGAAATCGAACCGATCGTTGCCTGCACCGCCGTTGAGACTATCGCGACCGGCGCCGCCGATCAAAGTGTCGTTGCCTGCGCCGCCGTTCAGCGTGTCGTTGCCAGCGCCGCCCACCATGTAGTCGTTGCCATCACCGCCGCTGAGTACGTTGGCGCCCGAGTTGCCGACCAGCGTGTTGTTCAAGCTGTTGCCGGTTCCGTTCAGGTCGCCCGAGCCCTGCAGTTCCAGCCGCTCGACATTCGCCCCAAGCGTCCAGTTGATATAGGAACGTACCGTGTCGGTGCCGCCGCCGGCATTCTCGATTGTCTTGTCTCCCGTCGCGGCGACCACGAATATGTCATCCCCGCCGCCGCCGTACATCGTGTCGGCGCCGGCGCCGCCGTTGAGCGTGTCGTTGCCGGCGCCGCCGTTGAGGCTGTTGGCGTTGGCGTCGCCGACGAGTACGTCGTTGAAGCTCGTTCCCTCGATACCTTCAATGGCGTTGAAGGTATCGCCCACGGCGTCGCCGGCTGCGGTGACGGAGCCGTCGAGCGAGACTTTGACGGCCTGCTCGGAACCGGCATAGCTCGCGGTATCGAAGCCGTTGCCGCCGACCAGTTGGTCGGCGCCGCTGCCGCCGTTGAGAACGTCGTCGCCGTTATCCCCGAACAGCATATCGTCGCCGACACCGCCGTGGAGACGGTCGTTGCCAGCCAAGCCGTTCAGATTGTCGGCCCCGGAACCGCCCCTGATCGTATTGTCGAGGCCGTTGCCGAACCCGGTGAAATCGCCGGTTCCGACGAAGGTCAGGTTCTCGAAATTGTCCTTGAGAGTGACGTTGCCGAAATAGCTCCTGATCGTGTCAATGCCTTCGTTCGCGTATTCGAACACAATGTCCGAAGCGCTGTCGATGACATAGGTGTCGTTGCCCGCTCCGCCTAGCAGGTTATCGTTGCCGGCTCCGCCGTCGAGCAGGTCGTTGCCGGTGCCTCCCAGGATGTTGTCATTACCGGCTTCGCCGAACAAGCGGTCGTCGCCGCCGGTGGACTTCGTATCATCGGTGCCATCGCCGTAGATGCGGTCGTCGCCGGCGCCACCGTAAATCGTGTCGTTGCCGGCGGTCACCTTGCCTGCCGTGCCGATTTCAGCGAAATCGCCATATATAACGTCATCGCCGCCGCCGCCCCACAACAGATCCGCGCCGCCGATCATCTGGTTGTCGCCGACGCCGTAGACATCGCCGATGATGTATTCCCGGGCATCGCTGCCTTTGATGATGTCGTTGCCACCGCGAACGAAGCTGTACGCGCGCTGGTAGATGACGTCACCCACCAGTTCCGCTTGCGACAGACTGCCGCCGGCAATGATGTCATCGCCGCCCACGACGGTTGCCAGATCGCCGGCTATCCCTTCGGCGAAGATGGCATCGCCAGCCACCTCCGACCCGAACCTTGTGGTCTGGATGAAGATGTTGTCGTTGCCGCCCACGAGATCCCCGGTTGCGAATACGTGCCAGGCATCGCCCGCCAAGGCCTGCAGTTCGCCCGTCGTTCCCCCAATGATCGTATCGCTGCCGCCGCGGTAGTTCGCGACCGGCGTTCCGGCCGTTTGGCTCCCCACGGTCCAGACGTCGCCTGCGGCGAGGACGTAGGAAGCCCCGAGTTCAAAAACGTCATTCCCGCCGGTGGCAGCGCCGGCCCTAGCGGCAAGGCCGTCTCCGAAGATGGTGGTCCCAGTGAGGCTGGGCCCGTTAGGCCCGATGATCGTGTCATTGCCCTCAAGGAAGCGCCAGAACGCGTCCGGGCCGTCGTCGAGCGTGGCGGCAGCGGCGTTGATGCCGGTGATGGCGATATCCGGGCTGTCGGAATCGTCGTTGCCGAGATCGATACCGATGGATTTCACCGTGCCCGTCAGCGCTCGGCCCTGGGCATTGAACGTCATGCCCTGGCCTTCGAGGTGGAGATCGTGACCCGTGGGCGTGAGATAGCTCCAGACGGTGGACTCGGTGGCTTCAAAAACGCCGAAGCCGACGAGGTTCGGGTCCGTCATGTCGATGCGTTGTGTTGCGTTGGATAGATCGAGAGTTGCCATGGTCGTGGTCCTTTGGAGAAAAGTTAATCTGGTCGGCCGCCCGCGATCGTGTCATTGCCAGCGCGGCGCGGCCGCATTTGCGGTCCCTTCGGATCAGAGCCGCCAACCGCGCACGTCCGCGGCCCGCACCTGGCCGTGGGTCAGACCGATATCCTTCAGCATGCGGTCGTCTGTCCGCAGCAGCAGGTCCATATCGCCCCGGCGTTGCCGTGCCAGTGCAAAACGCTGGAGCTGGCGGCGAAGCCACCATCTCAGGCGACGAAACCCGTTGCGAACCGTCGGCTTCGATGCGATCGCGCGGTGCGTGCGCGCAGCCGAGGCAATGGGCGCTGCGGAGCAGTCTGGGTCGAAGTAGTTCATTGACGTTTCTTTCTGTCTCTTCCGGTCCCTGGCGCCTGCGAGACTCATTCCCGGGGACCGGGGCAAAGTCACGCCGAAGGGGCCACGCCGGAGCGCGCGAGCGGGCCGCGCTGTCGCGCAACCCGCTGATTCCAGCACGGCGAGCGGCGACGGTCTCGCCGGCTTCTATTTCTTGCGGGGGTCGTCCTTGGGATCGACGTAGACCACGTCGAACGGGCCGGTGCCGTTGATCTGCACGACGGTTTCGCCGTCGGTGACCGCGTAGTGCGGCATCCCGGCCGGCAGATGGACGAAGCTCCCCGCCGGCAGCGGTTTGGCCGCCGCGCGATCGAGCTTCTCGCCTGACGCGATCCCGAAGCCGCCCGATATCACGGTGACGAACTCGTCTTTCGAATGCCGATGCGGCGGCACGATGAACCCTGCCGGGAATTTGAGGCGGAGCACGAACGGCCCCTCCTTTGCCGGGCTGCCGAGCAGGGCGGCGGCCTGCGCGCCCGGCGGCAGCGACGGCGGGGCCTCGCCCCATGCCACGGCATCGGCGGGCACGACGGTGTGATGCGGCTCGGCGTCATGCGACGCGGCGATGCCGGCGAAGATTGCCGCGGCGCCAAGCGACAGGGCGAATGCACCGGAAACGATAAATGAACGTGCTGCGTATTTCATGGTTCAGTCCTTTTCTCTTCTGGTCGGGGATTTGCCTTGCGATGGCGATCCGGAGCCGCCCGCCCAGGGCGGGTGATCGTTTCGCTTCGCTTGGCGCAAACAGTTCGCCGGCCGCCTCAGCCGGCGAAATTCTCAGGCATAGGCAATGTTTGAGCGGTCGCGTGGCGCGCGCGCTTCGGCGGCGTCCACGTGGCGGCCGATCAGATGCGCCACTGAGGCCGGGTGGGTCCCGAGCATGAAATGCGCGGCGCCCTCAATCATGGCGCGAGCAGCCCCGCGCACGCACTCGCCTATGAGCGCATTGGCGCGCTGCATGGCCGGGTGGCTCGCTCCGCCCCACAGAACGAGGAGGGGGATATCGATGGCAGCCAGCGCCGCCAGCGACAGCCGGGAATCGTACGCGCTTGCCCAATCGAGAATGTTGACCGGCGTCGTCTCCACGGCGTAGGCGCGGACCCTCTCCGGCCAGGAAGCAAAGGTGCCGGGGCCGCTGTAGAAGTCGATCATTGTCGCGATCGCTTCCCGATCTCCCGCTTCGAAGGCCGCGAAATAGGCATCCTTCATCCGGAGAAATGCCTCGTAGTGCCGATGCTCTCCTCCCTCCCGCAGGAACTCTCCCGCCGGCGCCTCCAGGACCGTGAGGCTCGCCAGGGGCGCCTGGCCGCGGAGCGCCACGGCAAGCGCCACAAGCCCGCCGAAGGAATGGCCGACCAGATGGACGCGGCCGCCGGCCCTGCGAATGACCGCCTCCACGGCGTCGGTTTCGTGGGCCATGGAACTCTCGCGCGCGCGGCGTTCGGCCGTTCCGCCATAGCCGAGCAGACTGGTGGTCACGCAGCGGAACCGGTTGTCCCAGGCGGCGATCACAGGCCGCCAGACAGCACTGGTGCTGCACGATCCGGGCAGCAGAACGACAGTGGGACCGGTCCCGAACTCGTCGTAGTCGATGCGCCCGCGCACGTCGTTGATCATTGGGAAATCCTTGTTCGATGCCCCTTTGAAGGAGGGGCGTGAGGGTGATGCGATTTTTCGATCGACCTGAACGCGCCGTTACTGGCGGGTGATCACGATCTCGAGGTACTCGCTCGGTACGACCATGGAGCCGTCGCCCGAGCGGTTGAACTGCTCGATCAACGCCATCAGATCGTTTTCGAGCGCCGACTGCGCCGCGGGTTCGAGCGCGGCGAAAGTCTTGAGCACCGGGCCGTAATAGGTCCTGAAGACCTCCAGCCAATGCCTGGGCGACCGATAGCGGAACACGAAATTTCGTTGCACCGACCTGATAGAGCCCGCGTGCGGCTCGAACAGCTCGGCGAGCCGCGCCCGCGCACCCCACAGCGCCGGCGACTTGACGCCGGGCGGCGGCGGGACGTGCCTGCCGATGGTCTTGAAGAGCTGGCCGATAAAGCCCTCGGGTGTCCAGTTGGCGAGACCGATCTTGCCGCCGCGCTTGCAGACGCGGACCATCTCGGCGGCGGCACGGCCCTGGTCGGGAGTGAACATCACGCCGAAAGTCGACACCACCGCATCGAAGGCGCCGTCCGGGAATGGCAGGGCTTCCGCGTCAGCCTCAAGGAATTCGATCTCGAGCCGTTCGGCGGCGGCGCGCTCGCGGCCGCGCTCCAGCAATGCGGGCACGTAATCGGTGGAAACCACGTCGCACCAGCGGCGCGCGGCGGCCAGCGAGACATTGCCGTTGCCGGCGGCGACGTCGAGCACCCTATGCCCAGAGCGAAGGTCGAGGGCTTCGCACAGCTCCTCGCCCACAATCTGGAGTGTGGCGCCCACGACCGCATAGTCGCCGGAGGACCACGCCCCCTGCTGGCGAGTCTTGACCGCATCGAGATCGATCGGAGCGGTACGGTCCATGCTCGCTACGTCAGAGGATGTCGTCATGATTGCTTTCCATTTCGGGCGGTTGGTGCTTTATGCTGCCTCCTGCCCGCACGGCGACAGCCGGACACGACGCCCGACTGCGCCGCGACCTGGATTTCACTGCTAGCGGCCGCTCGTGGGGCGAACGTGGGAACCGGCATGGGAATGCGCGTGGAATCTGATTCGGCGTACCGGGCCAGCGACGGCCCCTCCCTGCAGGTTCGCCTCCTTGGCACCCTGGCGATCAGCCGCGACGGCGTCGCCCTGCAACTGCCTGGATCGCGCAAGGTGCGCGCGCTGTTAACGTATCTGTCGCTTGCCGGGCGCGCCGTCACGCGCAGCCAACTCTGCGAACTGTTGTGGGATGTTCCGAACGATCCGCGCGGTGAGCTTCGCTGGTGTCTGAGCAAAGTCAGGGGCATCGTCGACAATCCCGGCCGGCGAAGGGTTGAAGCCCGCGACGACACCATCCGGCTCAACCTTGCCGATTGCTTCGTCGACGCAATCGAAATTGCCGGGGCAACGCAGGAGGGCATCGAAACGATCGCTCCGGCGCGCCTGCGAATACTGGCTGGGATGTTCGCCGGAGACTTTGCAGACGGCCTGGAGATCGACCGCAGCCCTGCCTTCAACGGCTGGCTCACGGCACAGCGGCGCCGGTTTCGCGGCTGTCATGCGGCGCTGCTGGAGCGTCTCGTTGGAAGCGTTCCGGACGACGAGATTTTCGGGCATCTGGACAAATGGCTGGAGATCGCGCCGTTCGACCACCGCGTCCACGAGCTACTTCTGAACGCTCTGGCGCGGCGTGGTCGGATCAAGGAGGGCGAGGAGCATCTGGCGGCGACCTGCCAGCTGTTCGAATTCGAGGGCCTCGAAAGCACGTTCATCCGCGATGCGTGGCGGGCGGCGAGGGCACGATCGGAAACTTCGCCGCGAGTCGAAGCAACGGTCCCCATACCGGCAACTGCAGCGAGCAGCGACCGCTCCGACATGGTCACGACTGCCTCCCGCCGCGCTTCCATCGCAGTGATGCCGTTCGTCGACCGCAACACCAGGACCAGCGTTCACGGCGGCCCCGCCGACGGGCTTGCCCATGACATCATCACCAGGCTGGCCAAGCTACGAACCCTGTTTATCATAGCACAGGGCACGGTCTTCGCCTTGCAGGAACGGGGAGTCGGTCCAGAAGAGGCCGGCCGGATGCTGAATGTCGACTATGTCGTCAGCGGATCGTTGCGACAAGACGGCAACCGCCTCACTATTTCGGTCGAGCTTGCCGAGACACGCACCGCCCGCATCGTCTGGACGGAGGTTTTCAGTCAGAAGCTGGACGATACCTTTCTCGTGCTCGACGAGATCGGCAACAAGATCGTGGCCTCCATCGCCAGCGAGATCGAGACGATCGAGCGCAACCGCGCCATCCTGATGCCGCCGAACTCGCTGGACGCATGGGAGGCTCATCACCGCGGCCTGTGGCACATGTACCGGCTCAACAAATCCGACAATGAGCGGGCGCAGCATTTCTTCGAGACGGCGGTGCGACTCGACCCGACCTTCGCGCGCGCTCATGCAGGCCTTTCCTTCACACATTGGCAGAACGCCTTTCAGGGCTGGGCGAAGCGCGGGCCGGAAACCGATCGGGCGTTCGAGATAGCCGGGCAAAGTCTCATGGCGGACGATCGCGACCCTGCCGCACATTGGGCCATGGGCCGAGCGCTCTGGCTGCGCGGCCACCAGGATCAGTCAATCGTCGAGTTTGAACAGGCGGTCGACCTGAGCCCAAACTTCGCCGTCGCTCATTACAATGTCGCATTTGTGCACGCGACGGCCGGTGATTCGAGCGCGGCCATTTCTTCGTCCGATCACGCACGCGACCTCAGCCCCTTCGACCCGATGCTGTTCGGCATGCTGGGGGCGCGAGCCATGGCGCTCGTACGCCTCGGGCGGTTCGATGAAGCTGCCGACTGGGCCGTAAAGGCGGCTGCACGTCCCAACGCGTTCGCGCATATTCGGGCGATTGCCGCATTCTCTCTGGCGCTTGCAGGCCGGCTCGATGAAGCCCGCGTCCATCTTGCCTCTATTCACAAGACGCTGCCACTTTACCGCGTAGATGACCTTATCACCGCCATGCAATTCGACCCGCACGGTGCGGCGCTGTTCCGGGAAGGTGCGAAGCGCCTCTTCCCGGGAGGTTAGGCAGCGATTGGATGTTTAGTCCCGGTATTGGTCGCGGCAATAGCTACTGCATCGCAACAGCCAACATGGGCAATATCCAGCATTCTCTCATGATGGAGTTCATCAAGCGAACACAGGAGAGCGGCGCAACTTGGCTAAGAGAACTTGTGGCAGCTTGTTGCGGAGTTGGCGCGCCCGAAAGGATTCGAACCTCTGACCCCCAGATTCGTAGTCTGGTGCTCTATCCAGCTGAGCTACGGGCGCGCGACGGGCCGCAGATATACGGCCACCGCAAGCCGGTCCTGGAACCGGCCGCGAACGAGACAGCTACCTAGCGACTGAAGAACCGAAAAGCAAGCCGGCCCGCCAAAACTTTTCGCGGGCCGCTTCAGGCCGGCCGGCGCAGGCTGCCGCGGGCGTCTTCGAGCCGCACCGGCTGGGCGGGAATGGTGACGGAAAACACGGTTCGGCCACCGACGCTCTCGACAAGTTCGAGCGAGCCGCCATGCGCGCGGACCAGTTCGTGCGCGATCGCGAGACCCAGCCCGGTGCCACCGCTGCGCGCCGAACCGCGAAAGGCGGCGAACAGATTGTCCCTGGCCTTCTGAGGCAGGCCGGGGCCGGTGTCGGCCACGAAGATGCGGCTGACGCTGCCGATCCGCTCGGCCGAGATCGTAAGCCGGTTGACCACGGCGCGCTCCCGGTCCGCCGCCATCGCCTCCAGTGCGTTGCGGCAGAGATTGGTGAGCACGCGGAACAGCTGCTCGGAATCGGCGTCCACCTCGAAAGCCGGATCGACGGCGTTGACGAATTCGATGCCGCCGTCCGGGTCGATGCCGAGAAGCTCCTGCACGTCATCGACCAGTTGCCTCAGCCGCAGCCTGCGGCGCGAGGGCGGCGCTTCCTGGGTGCGGCCATAGGCCATCACCCCTTCCGAATAGGAGACGGCGCGGTCGAGCGCCCGCACCAGTTTGGGCACGAAGGACTGCACGGTCGGGTCCTTCACCAGCCGCAGCCGGTCCGACATCAATTGCGCCGACGCGAGAATGTTGCGCATGTCGTGATTGATCTTGGAGACGGCGAGGCCGAGATCGGCGAGGTGCTTGTGCTCGCCCAGCGTCTTCTGCAACTGCCGCTGCATGCCGGCAAGCTCGCGCTCGGCGACGCCGATCTCGTCGCCGCGATCCTCCGGCTCGATGATGCGGCGGGGATCGTCCGGCGCTCGCGAAAAGGCCAGCATCGAGCCCGTCATGGCGCGGATCGGACGGATCATGATGCGGTTGATGGCGTAGAACACCAGCATCGCCGTGATCAGCGAAATCAGGAGCGACAGGAAAGCGACATTGCGCGAATAGACCAGCATGGCGTTGCGCAGCTTCTTGTCGGGCACGACGAGCTCGAACTCCTTGTCGCTGTCGCCGACCTTGCCGAAAACGCGCAGCATGCGGTGGCCGCCGAAGAACAGCGTGTCGACCGCCCCCATCATCGCGTCCATCGGCCCGGCCGCTGCAAGGTCGATATGCTTGTCGACCTGCGGCGGCATGTCGGCCACGACCAGAAGCCGCGATACGCCTTCGTCGCGAACCGCTATCGCCTTGGCGCCGATCGCCATCAGCACGTCGTCCTGAACCGCGCGCGACAGGCTGGTCGCGTCGTCCTCGACCAGCACGGTCGATACGGCCGCTGCGGTGCCCAGCCGCTCCTCCAGCCAGCGCAGCCGAAAATTGGCGATCGAAGGCAGGAATATCAGCACCTCGGCGATCAGCACGAAGAGGACAGTCAGCACCAGGAGCTTCAGCGAAAGGCCGCGCGACAGCGGCACGCTGCGGTCCCCGTCGCTGGCTGCGCTTTCTTCCTGGATCGTGTTCTCGGTCATGCTCTCCGTCTTCCGGCATACCGCCGGTTCAGCCCAGCCGGCGCAAGAGCCCGATCAGCCGGCGCACCAGCGGCTTGCCCGCCGCACCCGCAAAATAGGTGATCGCCGCGCGTTTGCCAATTTCGCTCATTGTCGGATAGGGCGCGACATAGCCGGCCACGTCGCCCAGGCCGAGCCCTTTCGACAAAGCCAGCGCCCACATGTTGATCATCTCGGCCGCATTGGCCCCGACAATGGTGACGCCGAGTATCCTGCCGCGGGACCCGGCGACGATCTTGATGTGGCCCTCGGTCCGGCGTTCGGCCTGGGCGCGGTCGTTCTCGGCATAGGGCCAGCGCATGATGCGAATTTTTTTCCCGGCCTTCACCGCTTCCGTCTCGGTCATGCCGACATGGGCAAGCTCGGGATCGGTGAAGGTCGCCCAAGGCACGATGCCGAGTTTCTGGCGGGCCGGAAGGCGAAACAGCAGCGCGCGGATGACGATGCCGGCGTGATAATTGGCGACATGTGTGAATTGCAGCGAGCCGGTCACATCGCCGACGGCATAAACGCGGCGATTGGTCGTCCTCAGCCGGTCGGCGACCTTCAGGCCTTTCGCGTCATAGTCTATGCCGGCATTTTCCAGGTCGAGGCCGGCGACATTGGCGGCGCGCCCCACCGCCACCAGCAGATGGGTGCCGTCGATCGCCTTTCGCCCTCCGTCCGTTTCGATATGAACGCGAATGCCGGTCTTGCCGCGTTTCTCGACCTTGGCGACTTTCGCATTCTCGCGGATGTCGACGCCCTCGGCGCGGATCTGCCTCAACACGAGCGCCGTAAGCTCGGGATCGTCCTTGCCGAGCGCCTTTGCCGCCTCGAGCACGGTTACCCGCGAACCCAGCCGGCGATGCGCCTGCGCAAGCTCCATCCCGATCGGGCCGCCGCCGATCACGATCAGATGGCCGGGGCGCCGCGTCAGGTCGAACACGCTCTCATTGGTCAGGTAATCGACGCTGTCTATCCCCTCGATCCGAGGGACCAGCGGCGACGAGCCGGTCGCCACCACGAAACGCCGGGCGCGGATTTCCACGTCGCCCGCAATCACCGTGCGACTGTCCTTGAAGCGCGCTTCCGCCTTTATCACGTGGACCCCGAGCGCGGAGAAGCGGCCAACGGAATCGTTGGGCGCGATGGCGTCGATCACGCCGCGGACATGGCTGTTGACCCCCCGGAAGTCGATTTCGGGTTCGACCGCACCGATGCCGAATTTGCCGCCATGGCGCATCATATGCGCCTGTTTTGCCGCCGCGATCAGCGCCTTGGAAGGGACACAGCCATAATTCAGGCAGTCGCCGCCCATTTTGCCCTTCTCGATCAGCACCACGGGAACGCCGAACGCCGCCGCGGCGGCCGCGACCGAAAGGCCCCCGGAACCAGCGCCGATGACACAGATATCGGGAGTAAGGATTTTCGCCATCGATCGCCTTTGCGGGGTACTGATTTGAGCGGATCCCACCGCTCAGATCGCGCGCATCCAGAATTTTCTTACGACGGCGGCGAGAGCCGCGACAAGCGCGAGCGCGGCGAAGGCGATGGTGATCTCCGGCGTGACGAGGTCGCCGACAGCGACTTGCCTGCCGGCCCGTCGCGCCGCGACAAGCACACTGTCGACGCCCTGGCCGAGCCAGGCATAGGCGAATGCGCCGGGCAGGATGCCTATCAGCGTCGCGACGACGAATGTCCGAAGGCGCACGTTGAATACGGCAGGGGCGATGTTGACGACAAAGAACGGGATGAAGGGCGCTATGCGCAGCACCAGCAGATAGCTGAAGGCGTCGCGCTCGAAGCCTTGCGACAGCCTGGCCGCCGCGCCGCCGGCGCGCTCCTTCAGGAACCCGCCGAATGCGGTGCGAGCCGCCAGGAACAGGACGGTGGCGCCCATCGTCGCGCCGATGATGGCGAGTAGGCCGCCGAACAGCCAGCCGAACAGGAAACCCGAGAAGATCGTCAGCACGGAAGCCGCCGGGAAGGAGAAGGCCACCGCGACGGCATAGACCAGGGTAAAGCCGAGTGGCGCCGCGATCGGGTTCGCCGAGACGAAGGCTTTCAGGGCCAATCGGCTGTCGCCGAGAAAGTCCAGCGTGAGATAGCGATGCCAGCCCATCGCATAGCCGAAGCCGAGGCCAGCCACGATCAGAAGCAGCGGCATGAAGCGCCAGCGCTTCGCCACGGGTTTGCGCCCCTTCTCGTCCTCGGCCATGCTCGTCGCGACTGCCTCCGTGGCCATCGCTCCTACCTTTAAGCGATTTTTCTGCTGGTCAAGTCCAGTTGATCGACAAAGAGGCTGCATGCAAGCACATGACGCGCCTCTCACTGCGTTTTGACCTAAGCCTGTGCAGCGCTCACCCCTTCGTGAGACGCCTGGTGAGGGATCAATATCGTAGCGTTTCTCCGGGCAGCTCTTCAGATTTTGCACCCGCGTTTCCATTAACGACGCACGGAATGCACGTGTTCGATCACTTAATCTGGAAGCCCCATGGCCGTTCGTCAGCATTGCCGATCACATGTATTTCGCGGAAAGGAAGATGTGCTGGGCTGTGCGGAGGTCAATCATTATGGCTTCCCAGCGCTCTTGGGGAAGGGAGCGCAAGGGAGCTTCGATCAGCAGGTTAAAGCCTGTGTACTTTGGCTTGTTCTTGCGCGACAGACAGCGAAGAATACCATCTCTTATGGCGGAAAGAGCGTGATCGGTAGTGTACATTACGCGTTGTTTGGACATCGCGCGATTGAAATCAACCCGAGGCGCGTCATCTGAAACGCCAATAAATCCTCGCCCCCGACCCTTATCGACCAACTCTTTCTTGAGGTGGTGGCGCTCGGTCGCCTGTGCGATCGTTACCTCCATTCCGAGAGGCTCGCCTCCGTTGGCCTTCCAGAGCCAGCAGTCCGGCGGATGATTATCAAGCGGAAAGCGAATTCGACCCGAGTCAACGCCACGAAATTGGAGGAAGCGCGATACAGGCGTAACTTCATCGGCTAGCTTTTTCCATGGCTGTTTGCTCAAACGGTAATTGTTGAGGTCGTCGCCGGATCGAGACCGCTCGAATAAGCCTCTCAATATCCCTTGGAAATCGGCAATGCTCATCCCGTTCGTCACGGAAATTCGCGTGTAGAACTCATTTAAGGCGTTGGTATCGAACAGGCTCATTGTCGATATCCCTGTATGAACCTGAGCAGACTATTCACCGACGAACATATCGTGAATCGCGGTGCTTGGCCAAAATATCCACCTAGCCCCTTGGTAAGGCGACCGACCGCCTTCTCGCAAAACGTCGTCATCCGGCCGATCTGGACACGACTATGGCATAGATGAAGCGACGCAGGCTGGCTTCGACATAGCTTTCCAGGCTCCCCTGCGGGTCGAAACTCCACCACAGCAGCGTGCCCTGCCATTGCGACGCCGTCAGCAAGCCGATGCCTTGCGGCGCGTGCCGGACCTGCGAGAAGCAACCTTCGAGGGCGCTGGACAACGCGGCCTTCCATGCCGCGCCCCGCGACCGAAGGAGGGGATCGCGAAGATCCTCGCGCAGGACGAGCAATCCCTCCGCATAGGTTTCGATCCCGCCATAATCGCTCGACAGTGCGACCAGCAGTTCGACTGCGCCATCGGGAGTTTTCGGAACCGTGGCCGCAAGCTGCGCGGTCTTCTCGTCGAGCCGATCCCAGGCGAGCAGCAGCGTGCTTTGCTTCAGGCCCGCCTTGCTCCTGAAACGCTGCACCAATGTCGCGGCGGACAGGCCGCAAGCGCGAGCCACGCGCTCGAAGGTCAAGGCCTCGGGGCCGCTTTCATGCAGGAGCTTGAGCGCGGCGTCCAGAACCTGCTCGTCCGATAGCGTCTTCGTGCGCGGCATCTTGACCTTTCGTTTATAACTGAATATTCGTTTATAAATGAAAGGCCGGCAAATGCCAGCCTTCGGGCGGAAATTTATTGTGGATTCAGCGTGGGAGAGTTCGATGACGCTTCAAGGAAAAGTAGCCTTGGTCGCGGGTGCAACGCGTGGTGCGGGCCGCGGTATCGCGGTGGAACTGGGAGCCGCCGGCGCAACCGTCTATGTGACCGGACGCACGACGCGCAGCCAGCAATCCGAATATGCGCGGCCCGAAACCATCGAGGAAACGGCGGAACTGGTCTCCTCGGCTGGCGGCAAAGGCATAGCCGTACAGGTCGATCATCTGATCCCGGAGGAAGTGCGCAAGCTCGTCGACCGCATCCGTGCCGAACAGGGCAAGCTCGACGTGCTCGTCAACGACATCTGGGGCGGCGAGAAGCTTTTCGAGTGGAACAAGCCGGTCTGGGACCACGATCTCCAAAACGGCCTGCGCATGCTGCGGCTCGGCATCGACACGCATCTGATCACTGCCCACTACGCACTTCCGCTGATGATCGAGCGTCCGGGCAGTCTGCTCGTCGAGGTGACCGACGGCACGGCGGAGTATAATGCCGAGCACTACCGGCTCTCGCCCTTCTATGATCTCGCCAAGGTGGCGGTTACGCGCATGGCGTGGGCGCACGCGAAGGACCTGGCGCCGCATGGCGCGACCTCGGTTTCGCTGACGCCCGGATGGCTGCGTTCGGAGATGATGCTGGAGGCGTACGGCGTCACTGAGGAGAACTGGCGCGACGCCACAGCGAAGGTGCCGCATTTCGTGATCTCCGAGACGCCGCGCTTCGTGGGGCGCGCGGTGGCCGCACTTGCTGCCGATCCCGACCGGGCGCGCTGGAACGGCCAATCGCTCTCCAGCGGCGGACTGGCTCAGGTTTACGGCTTCACCGACCTCGACGGTTCCCGCCCCGATGCCTGGCGCTATGTCCCGGAAGTACAGGACGCCGGAAAGCCGGCCGACGCGACAGGCTACCGGTAGGCCTCGTAAAAACCGGATTTCACCTTACATCTGCGGCGATTGACTTCCGGAAAGCTTGTTTCTATAAGCCCGCTCACGCTCGGGCCACGCGTCCGGCGCAGTTCCGATTGCGCCAAGACGGGCCGGCGAAGCTCCTGTTCACAAAAGTGACAGTCTCAAGAAGGGCCGCACGCCGCGGTATTAAAACAAATGAAGCGTACCTATCAGCCATCGAAACTCGTCCGCAAGCGCCGGCATGGCTTCCGCGCGCGCATGGCCACCAAGGGTGGCCGCGGTGTTGTCGCAGCCCGTCGCAACCGCGGCCGGAAGCGGCTGTCTGCCTGAGCGAAAGACGGGATCGTTGCCGGAAACCGGCAGGCCCGGCCTTCCCTCCCCCGCGCGGCTTCGCAAGCGGGCGGAATTCCTTGCCGCCCGGCGTGGTGAAAAGCGCCGCGGGCGGCTCTTCCTGCTGGAAGTTCTGAACCGCGGCGACAAAGGTCCTCCGCGTGTCGGCTTCACGGTCACCAAGAAGACCGGCAATGCGATCCAGCGCAATCGCGTGCGCCGCCGCCTCAAGGAAGCGGTTCGCGTCCATGCCGCACGTGACATGCAGCCCGGCAATGACTATGTGATCGTCGGGCGCGACGACGTTCTCGACGCCCCTTTCGGCCAGCTTGCAGCCGAGCTCTCTCGCCGCATCCGCGCAACACGCTAAGGTCACGGACTAAAGGCCACGATGGAAAACAATCGCAATTTCTTCATTACCATCGCGCTGTCGGTGCTGATCCTTACGCTGTGGCAGGTGTTCTACATGAACCCGCGCATCGAGGGCGAGCGCGAGCTGGCGCGCATCGAGGCCGAGCGTACCGAGACGGAGACGACGACAGCCCAGCCGGCCGCGCCGGGAGCTGACGGAACTCCACTACC
>NZ_AHAM01000018.1 GCF_000236565.1 Mesorhizobium alhagi CCNWXJ12-2
GATCGGCGACACCCACGCAGCCCAGGGCGACGGGGAAGTATGCGGAACGGCGATCGAAAGCGCGATGAACGTGGCGCTGACGCTCGACCTGGTGAAAGGCGCGAACCTCTCCATGCCGCGCTTCACCACGCCAGGACCGGTGACGCGTCATCTCGACGAGAAGGGCTACGAGGTCACGACCGGGATCGGACCCGATCTCATGTCGGGGGCCAGGGCTGCGGTATCGAACATGATAGATCTGCTGGGAAAGCAACACGGTCTGGCGGCGGTCGATGCCTACATGCTGTGCTCCGTCTGCGGGGATTTGCGGATCAGCGAGATCGTCGACATGCCGAACTGGGTGGTGTCGTTCTACTTCCCGCGAGTGGTCTTCGAGTAGCTCGACAGGGCGGGACATATCCTCCCGCCCTGACATTTTGAACAGCGCCAGCATGAATCAATCTCCCAACCCGCCCCTTCTGAGCGTCCGCGATCTGGTCACCCAGGTCGCGACGCCGGAGGGCGCCAAGACCGTTGTCGACGGACTGTCCTTCGACCTCGCACGCGGCGAGACGCTTTGCATCGCCGGGGAAAGCGGCTCAGGCAAGTCGATGACGGCGTTGTCGCTGATGCAACTGCTGCCCAAGCCTACGGCCCGCGTCGCCTCCGGTGTAGCCACACTTGGCGGGCGCAACATACTGGCGCTCTCGGAACGAGAGATGCGGCATGTGCGTGGCCGCCATATCGGCATGGTCTTCCAGGAGCCGATGACGTCGCTCAACCCGGTACTTTCGATCGGGCGGCAAATCATCGAATCCATCCAGGCGCACCGCGCCATGCCGGCCGCCGAGGCCCGGCGCGAGGCCAAGCGCCTGCTCGATCAGGTGCAGATACCCGATGCGGAACGCCGAATCAGCCAGTATCCGCACGAACTCTCGGGCGGTATGCGCCAACGCGTGGTGATCGCGATAGCGCTGGCGCAGCACCCTGAAATCCTGATCGCCGACGAGCCGACCACTGCGCTGGACGTCACCGTTCAGGCGCAAATCCTGGCGCTCATCCGCAAGCTGCAAGCGGATTTCGGGCTATCCGTTATCCTGATCACGCACGATATGGGCGTGGTGGCGGAAATGGCCGACCGCGTGCTGGTGATGAACCGCGGGCGCGAGGTCGAAAGCGGACCGCTGCGCGCGATCTTTGAAGCGCCCCGCGCGGACTATACCCGAACATTGCTCGATGCGGTTCCAAGGCTTGGCGAGATGATCGGCACGGCCAGCCCGAAACGGGCTTCGGCCGCGTCGGCCGATGCTTCGCCTGTCCCTGATCCAACAACTCCGGTGGTCGAAGTCGAGGACCTTGTCGTCCGCTTCGATATCAAGGGCGGCGTGCTGCAGCGGCCCGTGAGGCGGGTGCATGCAGTGGAGGGCGTTTCCTTCAGGATTATGCCAGGCGAGACGCTTTCGCTGGTAGGCGAATCCGGCTGCGGCAAATCCACCACCGGCAAGGCGCTTCTCAATCTGGTGCCCTGGAGCGGCCGGGTAAGCATCTCGAACCGGCAGATCGCCGGATTGTCGCGCACCGCCATGAAGCCCGCCCTGCGGGACATCCAGATGGTTTTCCAGGACCCCTATTCGTCACTCGACCCGCGCATGCGCGCCGGCGATCTGGTCGGCGAACCTTTGATCATCCATCGCCTGGCGTCGAGAACCGAATTGAAGGACAGGGTCGAATATCTGTTTCGCCGGGTCGGACTTTCCACCGACCAGATGAAACGCTACCCGCACGAATTCTCGGGCGGCCAGCGCCAGCGCATCGCGATCGCCCGCGCGCTTTCGCTTTCGCCGAAGGTCATCATCGCGGACGAGAGCGTGTCGGCGCTCGATGTGTCCATACAGGCGCAGGTTCTCGATCTGCTCCAGGACATCCAGAACGAGACGGCGATCTCCTACCTGTTCATCTCGCACGACATGGCGGTGGTCGAACAGATCAGCCACCGTGTGGCCGTCATGTATATGGGTCGGTTCGTCGAGACGGGCACGCGTGCGCAGGTGTTCGAGAATCCGCGCCATCCCTATACGAAACGGCTGCTCGATGCGGTCCCCATCGCCGATCCGGGTCGGGCGCGACGCGCCTTCATTCCTTTCGACGGAGATCTTCCGAGCAACGTCCGGCCGCTCGACTATGCGCCGCCCGAACTCGCGCCGGAGGATCTGGGCAATGGCCATCTGGTCTGGTCGGAGCTGCGAAAGCCCTTGAAGGCGGCGCCGATGGGCTTCTCCAGCATTTCGTAAGCCCCGACGCCGACCGCGACGCCCGCCACCACTGCAAGGACCATTGCCGGCGCAGCCGGTATCGACAGCATTGGGGCAAGCTTGGCCACGACCGAAATCGCCATCGTATGCCAGAGGTATATCGAATAGGAGCTGTCACCGAGGTAGGTTATCGGCCGGATATGACGGAGCGCCCCGCCCTTTTCCATCGCCAGCACGCCGATCAGGAGCGCGGCAGCCAAGGGGCCGAAAGATAGCGGGCCGAAGCCAATGTAGGTCGCGCCGACGAAGGCGAAACCGAGAAGGCTGACCACGATCAAGCCAGCACCCGTGGCGGGCCGTGGAATTCTGCCCTCCAGCCACAATTTGCCGATAAATGCGCCGATCAGGAATTCCAGAATGATTGGGTCGGTGTAGGTCGCGAAAACCGGGTTGCTGCTGGTCCAGATCAAGCCGAACCCCGCCAGAACGATGAAAATGGACGCCAAAGCCGCCAATCTCATCCTCGACGGCAGCAGCAGGCAGCCGGCGAAGACCGCGTAGAAGAACATCTCGTAGTTGAGCGTCCAGCCCTGGACCAGAACCGGCCAGATTTCGCCATTGCTCGGCGAACGATGCGGGACGAAGAACAACGAGCCGAACACATGGCCGAGCGTGAGCTTCATGTTGGGGAACAGTCCGGCAAGCGCGCCGGCAACCATCACGCCGGTCGCGATCCAGTAGACCGGCGCTATCCGCTCCAGGCGGTCGCGCAGAAACCGCGCCGGCGTGGTGGGCTTGCGTTGCGACAGAACCCACATGATGAAACCGCTGATGACGAAGAACACGTCCACCCCGGCGGCGCCGACGGCGAAATGCCCGCCGGTGCGTTCGGCCGCGTGAAAGACGACCACCCCAAGCGCAGCGAAGGCCCGCAAATACTGGATGCCATGAAGCCTGTTCATCGGGCGTGCCGCATATGCAGCTGCAAATCCGGGGGTGCAGGGGAGAATGCCAGACGGCTGCGCGTCGATTTCGACGCCGCCAGCAGACCGGCCGCATAATAGAGCAGGAACGATCCGATCACATATGGGTGGATGACGTCGACTTCGAAGAAGGAACGCACCAGCAGCATGAAGGCGATGCCGAACATCACATGGGAAGCTGCGTCACCGCGGTCTTCGAGAAGGCGCCACAGATGGCCGACGGGAACCCGAACGATGATCAGGCTGGCCAGCAGAAGCCCGATGAAACCCAGCTCGACCAGCACTTCAATGTAGGTGTTGTGGAAGTGAAAGCCGCTGCGCGAGCCGATGTAGAATTCTTCCCAGAGCCGCTCGGCCTCGGAAAATCCCTGAACCCAATAGCCGTAATAACCGACGCCGACGATCGGCGACTGGCGCGCCGCCGCAAGGCCTTCCGCCCATAGATATGTGCGCCCCGTCAGTGTCGCGTCCTTGCCGAAGGCGCCGAGCAGCAGATCCATGCCGCCGAAATTCAACCCGACGAACGCGACGCCGAGCGCGAGCACGATGCCGGCCGCCAGGAAGGCTTTCCTGGTGCTCGGCGCAAACATGAGAATGAGGCTGAGGCCTATCATGACGCCCAGCGTGGCTGCGGTGGCAATGATCGATGTCGCGGATTGCGAGGCGATCAGCGCGTAGGCGGACAGGCCGGCGCCAATAACAGCCAGAATCCTCGCAAGGCCGCGCTCGCCCAGGACGAAAATGCAGGCAAAGGCGAAATAGATGCCGAGCGACGCGAAAAAGCCGAGCTGATTTTTGGACGAGAAGGCGCCTACGAAGCTGTATTCACCATCCAGCGGGTCATAGTGGTAGCCGCCGAAGGCAAGCGAATAAAGAATGACGAGGCAGACGCCCGCCAGCACGCCGAGCGCCATCGTTCTCACATTCATGGTTCGCGCCGCGATCAGCGCACAGACGATGTGGGAGAAATATTGCACGCCCGCGCGTGCGGTGACGCCGGGCGCCGCTGACCAGAACATCGAAAGGCAGGCGAAAAGACCGAAGGCGATGATCCAGTAGAATCTGGTGTAGTTCCCGAGCGAATGACGATAATCGACCAGGACCAGCGGCAGCCACAGCGCGTAATAGGCAAGCACCGAGACCTGGCCGAAACGCGCCGAGTAGGCAAGAATGAAGGTCGAGATGGCGATCGCGACGAAGCCGTACCAGAAATTGTGGTCCGGACTGACAAGGCTTGCCTTGGCGATCTTCATGACTGTTCCATCACGAGCCCGCTAGTTGGCGGGAATCGGCGAGATGCCGACCTTGATGACATCCCCGGGCAGGACCGGAGTATTCTCGTCGGCCGCCATTTCCTTCGTGTTTTCGCCTTCCTCTCGGACGATGGAAAAACTGACCGCTGGCGCCGCGTCGCCGCCCGTACCGAGGGCGGCCTGCGGATCCTGGGCCATCGCTTCGGCCATCAGATCCCTGTACATGGCAATCTTCAGGTTCAGCTTTTCGATTTCGGCTTCCGCCGCCTGGCGCTCCTGGGCGACCTCGGCATCCCGGTCGTTCTGCAGGGTCGTGGCGTTTTGGGTGGCTTTGCTTATGTCCTGCTTGGCCCGCAGGGCAGCCGTTTCCATGTCGAGAACCTTCCCTTCGAGTTCGGCGATCGCGCGCTCGATCGAAAGCACCCGCGCGTTCACCACCAGGCCCTGGTCGGCAAGGTTGCCGATGCCCTTCAGTTCGTTGCGGGAAAGCTCCATCTGCCGGTTCTGGCTGGTGATCTTCTTTTCCAGCGAAGCCACTTCGTTCTGAAGCAGGGATTTAAGATCCTCGATCGCGGAGAGTTGCACACGCAGGCGCGTCTCTCGCGCCTCCTTGAAAGCGGTCTCATCCGCGATCAGTTTCCTGCCTTCGGCAGTTTCCTGGAGCTCCTTGGGAAATTCGATTTCCTCTTGTCCTGCGGCTTCGGCGATCAGCCGTGCGCGCTTGGCCAGGAGGCCGTTGCGTTCGGCGATGAGGACATCGTAGTTGCCGCGGGCGTTGATGAAATCGCGCTCGATGCGCTGCCCGGCATCGGCTGCGCGGCGCATTCCGCCGGCCAGGCTGACGGCTTTCAGCACGGTCAGATCGGGAGCGTAGGGATATTTGCCGGGGGTCTGCACATCGCCGGAGATGAAGACCGGCCGGAACTCGGCAAGTTCGACCGATGAGTGGGGACGGTCGAGCAACCCGAATTTCTGCTGCAGTTCCTCGCTGATCACATCGGCGATCTCGGATGTCGTCTTGCCTATGGCTGGCATTTCGCCGACAAACGGCAACGATATGTTGCCCGAGGGGCCAACGGTATAGTCGCCGCTGATCGACGGCCAGTCGCGAACCGCGCCTTCCGCGGTCTGCCACTCCACAACGCGGATGCGGAGCTTGTCCATCGTGCCGAGCCGATATTCCTCGCTTTGCGCGGGGACCGTAGCCAACGCCGCCAGCATGACGGCGACCGCCACCGCGCTTGTGAAGAGAGACCGCCCGATGCGGAGCCATGCGGCGCGAAACTTGGTGAATTTGCCTATCAAAGCAAGGCCTTTCTGGCAGCGGGGATCAGTAGCTGCCGCGAGACGAGAAGACGGCCGGAACCGTTTTGACGATGATCTTGAGGTCGAAAATGAACGACCAGTTCTCGACATAGTGCCGGTCGAAGGCGACGCGCGTGCCGTAGGAAACGTCGTTGCGGCCGCTGACCTGCCAAAGTCCGGTCAGGCCCGGGCGCGATTTCAGATAGTAGTCCGCTGCCGGGCCGTAGAGTTCGAGTTCATCCTTCACCACCGGCCTGGGGCCGACAATGCTCATATCGCCGCGCAGGATGTTGAACATCTGGGGCAACTCGTCGAGGCTGAGCTTGCGCAGCACCGCGCCGACGCGGGTTACGCGCGGATCGTTCTGCAGCTTGCGGGTGGCGAGCCATTCCTCGCGACTCTGCGGATGTCTGGCGAAATGCGCAGCGAGAACCTCGTCACCATTTTCCACCATGGTTCGGAATTTGAAGCACTGGAAAACATCGCCGTTCCGGCCGATTCGGCTATGGCCGTAGAACACACGGCCGCCGTCCGAAAATTTCACCAGCATCGCCAGCATGAAAAGCAGCGGGCTCAGCAGGAGAATTCCTGTCGCGGCGCTGACGATGTCGAATCCGCGTTTGATGGCTCCGCCGATCGGCGGCTGATGCTCGGAAGCCGATCGGAGCCGGTGTGATAAATTGGCCAAACTGGCGGGATATTTCATTTTGCTGCTCCACGATGAAAGGCGTCGGGATAATGCGAAATGCTGCAGCGCAACATGACAAATCAATAGCGTGAGGGATGTGTCATGTCTGTGATGAAATTTGGACGATAAACTATCGGCAGATCATATTTTGTGACAATTGGTCACAAAGCAGCGATGGCCAGAGGTTACCCCTATCGGCGTCGTGAAATACAATTTTATTGCCGCGTCAACCTCTACAATAAAATTTTGACATCTTGCTTGATTAACCAAAATTATTGTCGGAAATAACTCGTAATTGTCAAAAATACCTGCACATTTTCCGAATAATTCTTTCAGTTGAAAGCTCTGATTTCTCTTGGGAGCACGGCTGTTTCTAAGCCGTAGTTGCGCTGCAATATGAATTGGTCTGACCGATGAGAGGCTTCGTGGAGCTTCGTAAAAGAACGCGCCGTGTTGCCTATGCCCTCTCGGATCAATATAAATGCCTTTGCGCGGTTTGGTATTGGCGCTTGGCCCTCGAAAAATCCGGAGATTCAGATCGCTGGGGGCTGGGACGCTTCGGCGGGAGGAATTTAGCGCATGATTTTGGACGCAAAACTGCGTGTGAACGGCGCGACGGGATAAAAATGTCCTTCGTGCTCTTTCTACGCGGCCTCATTGGGGTGCTGCTGGTGTTTGCGATCACTACCTATGTGATCACGCAATCGCTATGGACGACGTTTGTTCAAACCTTGATTTGCGCTGTCTTGCTGCAGATCGGTTATTTCGCCGCTGTTTTATTCCTCGTGTGGCGATCTGCCGACAAGGCCAAGGAGGAAGGGAGCGCAGAAAAAGATGACGCCTTGCCGAATTTGCCGAAGGAAGACCACCCTGCGGGCAAGGTGAGCCAGTTGCCCGGAGTGCCACGCTCGGGCCATCTTTAATCCGGGCGATCTATCACCTGTCATGAAATCGCCGTTCGCAGTTGCGAACAATCCGCTTTCCAGTTCAGGCCGGCAGGGCTAGCACTGCCGGCTTGATCGTGCACGGCCCAGCTTTCGCAAGGCCATAGGAAAACGGATTGATCGAGGTGTGAATGGCATCCCCCGCCACCGTCTGCGTCATCATTGCCGCCAAGAATGCCTCCGGCACCATCGCACGCGCCATCCGATCGGGGCTGCGGGAGGGGCGCGTCGCGGAAGTTGTCGTTGTCGACGACGGTTCGACCGACGGCACGGCGGAAGCGTCGCGGGCAGCCGATGACGGCAGCGGCCGCCTGCGGGTCTTGTCGCTCGAGACCAACAGAGGGCCGGCTTTCGCCAGGAACCATGCAATCGCCCATTCGTCCGCCCCACTGATTGCGGTACTGGATGCCGACGATTTCTTTCTGGCCGGGCGATTCGACGGGCTTCTCGTAGGAGACGACTGGGATTTCGTTGCCGACAATATCGTCTTCATCGACGGAACGGGCAGCGTGGTGGAACCCTCCGTGCCGGAATTCGAATCGGCGCCGCGCTTTCTCGACCTTCAAGGCTTCATCGAAGGCAACATCTCCAAGCGCGGCGCCTCGCGCGGCGAGATCGGCTTCCTCAAGCCGGTCATGCGGCGATCCTTTCTCGACAGCCACGGGCTTCGCTACAAGGAGGAGCTGCGGCTGGGCGAGGATTACGACCTCTACGCACGGGCGCTGGTGAACGGCGCGCGCTACAAGATCGTCCACGGCTGCGGCTATGGCGCGGTCGTTCGGCCCGATTCGCTGAGCGGCAGGCACAGGACGCTCGACCTGAAGCGGTTGTATGAGGCCGATCAGGCCATCCTCGCCGCGCCCGGCCTGCCGAAAGAGAGCGCAGCCGCGCTCCGCAGGCACGAACGCCACATTCGCAGGCGCTATGAACTGCGCAATTTCCTCGACATCAAGGCCGAGGCGGGAATCTGGCGCGCTGGGCTTTATGCCCTGACCAAACCCTCCGCGATGCCGGCCATCGCCGGCGGCGTGGCAGCCGACAAGCTCGCCGCCTTCAAGGCGCGCGGCAGGCCTGGCTCGGTGGAACCCGCGGCGCTTCGCTACCTGCTGCCCGCGACCATCGCTCAGAAATAATCGCGGCGTATTCCGGCAAGAATCTCGCGAAAGCGCTCCTTGCGTCCGGCCAGCGCGCTGTCGGCGCTCAATTGCGGCTCGGCCTTACGCGCCTGGCGCAACGCAAATGTGGACGGCGCCGCCAACAGCTGCTTTGCAGCACTTCGAAGCGCTGAAGGGCGAGGATCGCTGCGCGCCAGGACGAGAGTGTCGTCGAAGCTGCGCTTGTTGGGATCGTCGGGCAGCGGCTCCTTGTTGCCGAACTCCACACCCCAGAAGCGCGCGCCTTTGGCGATCGCCTCGGCCCGTGTCGAAACCGGCACGTGGCGAGGGCTATAGGTTACGCCAACCGTTGCCGCCCAATCCTGCCATTTGAAGCTGTTGATGCTGCGCGAAGTGCTGACGGCGACCCAGGGAACGCGGAAAGCATCGGCAAGTATGGCGGCATGCATGGATTCGGCGACCACCAACCGCGATTGAGCGATCGCCCGGATCACGGATTTGGCTTCGCCGCAGGGATCGACATAAACGAGACCGGCAGCCTTGCAGACCTTCGGCCAGATGCCGCCGAGGGTGGATTCCCAATGCGGGATGAAAATCGCATCCTGGGTCTTGGGCAGGTTGGCGAACTCCGGCATGTCGGCGACCATGACCGCCGGATCGATGATGCCAAGGCTGGCGTCGAGACCGAGCTTGCCCGCGGTCAGCGGGCCGCGGACACAGCGTATATCCCATTCGGATGCGTCACAAAAATCCGGCAGCTTGCCATATCCGAAGCCGCTGCCGACGACGAGTTTGCGTGTTCCTTTCGGCAGCAGCACCTCGTTGAGAACGGTGCCCACGCCGACGAGCAGTATTTCGGGGTGAACCTCGCGAAATCCGGGCAGAAGGAAATCCCAGAGCCAGAGATTAAGGTCGTCGCCAAAATTGCCGTGTTCCGATTCCCAATAGTAAGGGTGCATGCGGTTTCCTCGTTATCGGGAGATCTTGGCAACGGCGAGTTCCACCGCGCTGCGCAGGATTTTGGGATCGCGCCAGGCCCATTCCGCCAGAAGCCCGAGTTGCGGCGCCTTGCGACGGCGAACCAGCCGCATCTGACCCCACAGCGCCTGGCGGCGCGCCGTCTGCTTGTAGGCCTCGATCGAGGCTTTGTCTTCAGGCCCGTGGGAAAAGCGGCTCTCGAGACGGTCGAGAGCGACCCAGGTGTTGAACTGCTGCTTGAGGAAGAGCGGCGAATCGCTGTCGAGGCCGTGAAAGATGTTGATGCCCTCGCCGCGGGTGGCGCCTGTGCCCTCGTTCAATATCACACGCTTCGCGCCGCGAACGCAGTCGTAAAAGAACAGCACATCCTCGGCAGCCAGCCGCAACGCAGCTTCGAAGCGGATTTTTCGGAACAGGTCCCTTCCGATGACCATGCAGGAGAGGTGGAGAAAGCTCCAGTCTTTCAGCATGACGCCGGCGAGGTCCGGGATTTCCACCAATGGCGGCTCGTCGGAAAGCCGGTTGACCGTGGTGACTTCGGCCAGCGCCGACACTCCGAAATGATAGTAGAATTCTTCGCCGCCCGTGATCGATGCCCAGTAACAGTCTGCATCAAAAAGCGACAGGCCGGCGACCGCGTTCTTCAGATGATCGGGCGTCCACTCGTCGTCCGAATCGAGAAAGGCTGCATAGGCGCTGTCGGCGGGCACATGGTCGAGGCCCATATTGCGCGCCCCACCGGGACCGGCATTCGGTTGTTTTATAACGGTTATCCGGGCCCGTTCGGCCAGCGAAAAGCCCTCGAGGTCTATCTCGACCGGCGACGGCGACGCGTCGTCGACGACGATCACATCGAAATCCGGATGCGATTGGGCGAACACCGACTTCAATGCCCGGGACAGTATGCCTGGCTCTCGCTGGTAGTAGGGAATGATGACTGTACACTTGGTCATTTTTTACGCCTTATAAAATCCGGGAGGCTAGCGGGCTTCGATGACGTTTCGATCTATGGTCCATTTCGGGGTCCAGATGAGGGCAAGACCCGCCCATAAAAACACGGTGCTCGTCCATGCCGCGTGCAATTAGCCTAAAACTGTGACGAATAATGTCGGCTGGAGCGTCGTGCCCAAGACAACCACATTCGGGCTGAAGTTTGTCACCGTGCCGCTTCTCGCTCTTGTCACCTCCGACGGGATGGGTGCGGTCGCTCCTGCCGGATAGCGCGCCACACAACATCACCAAACAGATTTCATCGGCAAGACACTGCAAAGGATCGAACTCAATGGCGCTGTTCCGCTTCCAGACCCGAAACCCGAATCGGGACCGCGAAACCGACGCGGGCCGACTGCAGAGGCTCAATCGTATGCTCGACGATCTGCGCGCCGAAATGGAGCGCGAGCGAAACGGGCTTCGCGACCGCTACGAAAAAGTGGCCGCCGACGCCGCTTTCTCCCAACAGGCGCTGGAAAACGACCGTGTCGGGGCCGCCATGTCATCGAAGATCGACGACATGACCGACATTATGATTCGCTACAGGGGACGCATCCAATCGCTTGAGAAGCAGATCGGTTTTGTTACCGATCTCCATGGCCAGGTGGAGGCGTTTTCCCAAGAGAACGCTGGCGAAAGCCTTTCCCCCGTCGCCGCGCGGGCAGACCGGGGTTAACGGACGCTCACAAAAAGTTACCGTCAACCACCCGGGAATTGCAGGCGGGCGTCACATTCTGATCTTGCCCTCGGTCTATGTGCAGTGCAGCATTTTGCTATGATGTAGACCGCGGCGTGGGAGGACGCCGCCAAGACACAGGTGGTAGGCCACGTGATTTTGAACGCGACCAACACGGCAAACATCTATCTCAATCCCCTCATCTTCGGCGTCGGAGTTCTGCTTATCTCATCCGCATGCAATCCGACCGTTTCGCTGGCGCAAGAGCCAGCGGCGGGAAAATCCTTCGTCGAGAATTTCGACGGCCTGGACAAAAAGCACTGGTACGTTTCCGACGGCTGG
>NZ_AHAM01000017.1 GCF_000236565.1 Mesorhizobium alhagi CCNWXJ12-2
CATGGCGCGGAATTTTTCGAGGATTTGGTGACGCGGTATTGCGGGCATTCAGGCTCTCACTGTCTGGCGATTTCACGGAACGCCGCGACGGCGGCCTCGGCGAATTGCGGGTCGTTGATGTGGAGGGGCAGGCGCTCGATCCGGCGTTGCGGCGTCTGCGTGACGGCAGCCTCGATTGCGGCGAACAGTTCTTCGTCGGCCTCCGGATCGAAGAACGCGCCGCCTTCGACGTCGAGCGCCGAAACGCCCTTTTCGGGGATGAGAAAACGCACCGGCCCTTCGCAGGCATTGAGTTTGCGGCCGATCCAGGCGCCGATTTCGCTGCATTCCTCGGCGGTCGTGCGCATCAGCGTGACGTTGGGATTGTGCTCATAGAGCAGCCGCGCCTGCCAGGGCACAGGCACGGTTTCGGGCGCCCAGAAATTGACCATGTCGAGCGCGCCGGTCGAGCCGACATAGGGGATTCTCGTACGGGCGATGGCGTCGAGCCGGTCCTCGCCGGCGGGCAGCACGCCGCCGAACAGGAGGTCGCATATCTCCGTCGTGGTGATGTCGATGACGCCCGCGAGCATGCCGGAATCGGCGAGCTTTTCCATGGTCCGCCCACCGGTTCCGGTGGCGTGGAAAACCAGGCAGTCGTAGTCCGGGCGCAACGCCTCGCTGATCGCCGTCACGCAGGGCGTGGTGACGCCGAACATGGTCAGGCCGAGCGCCGGCTTGCCGGCCATGGCGGGCGGCGGATTGGCCGCCATGGCGACGATCGCCTGCGCCGCATTGTGCAAAATGGCGCGGCTGATGCGGTTTAGCCCGGCCATGTCGGTGATGGACGGCATCATAATGATGTCGGAAACGCCGACATAGGGGACGACGTCGCCGGAGGCGAGCGTCGAGACCATGAGCTTGGGCAGGCCGAGCGGCAGTTCGCGCATGCCGGCGGTCACGATCGAGGTGCCGCCGCCGCCGCCGATGCCGATGATGCCGCCTATGTCGTCGCGGGTCTTCATGAAGCCGGCGAAGGCGGCCGCCATCGCCCCGACCGCGCGGCCGCGATCGCCCGATGCGAGATCCGATTTGATGTTGTCGGGAGCGCCGGCCACCACTTCGGCGGCGGAGATATCCGCGGGCCGCGCGGGCGTCGTGATGCCGATATCGACCCGCAGCGGCTTTCCGCCCGCCGCCGCGATCGCGTCTGCCAGGTAGTCAAGCTCTTCGCCCTTGGTGTCGGCCGTGCCGACGACGTAAATGCGCTTCACCGCGCTCCTCCGAGGCTCGTCTCGCCGCGTCGCCTGCGCCCGAAAATGAGCGTTGCAATTTTTTGAGACGGGCGTATCATATTGATATGGATGTCTCACGTCAACAATCGACAAACGCTGTGGATGAGGCAGAGCGCGGCCCCAAGGCGCGGACGCGCCGGCTGATGCTGGAGACCGCAACGCGCCTGATGCAGGGCGGCGCGACGCCGTCGGTCAGCGAGGCGGCCGAGGCAGCCGGCGTATCGCGGGCCACGGCCTATCGCTATTTTCCCAGCCAGGCCGCGCTGGTGCAGGCCGTCGTCGACGAGGGGCTCGGGCCGATCCTGACCTGGAGTTCGGAAAAGACCGATCCGGCGGAGCGTGTCGCCGATCTCATCGCCACTTCGCTGCCGCGCATCGAGGAGTTCGAAGCTACCTTCAAGGCGGCTCTCAAGCTCTCGCTCGAACAGTGGGCAAAGCGGCAGGCAGGTACGCTGGGCGCGGAACCGCAATTCACGCGCGGCCACCGCGTCGACCTGTTGCGCGATGCGCTGGCGCCGCTGCGCGGCTCGCTGCCGCCCAAACAGGTCGATCGCCTGGCGCAGGCGCTTTCGCTTGTTTTCGGCGTTGAAGTCCTGATCGTTCTGAAGGACATTTGGGGTCTTAGTGGCGACCAGACGCAAGCGGTCGCGCAATGGGCGGCGGCAACGCTGGTGCGGGGGGCCGCAAGTGAACATAGGGGAGAGTACTAGGCGCTTGCCGAGAAACTGGTTCTACCAGATTTGGCCCTTTGCCGATCAGAAATTTGCGACCGGGCTAGCCAGCCTGGCGGCGATTGCGATAGCTTTGGTGCGTAAACGAGTGACAATGAAGCCAAATCGAACCGAAATCGGCTTTTCCGCCTGGCTCAACCGCCGGAAGAAACAGCTTGACGACCGCTTTCGATTGGTAATACCAGATTGGGGAGGAGGAGCTTGTCGGGTGTGAGCCCTAAATCGGTTCAAGAGGACGGCCTGAGAGGGCCTGAACCGCAAGCAGCGTCAAGGAGACTACCAGGCCGGAGCGAAAAACCGGCTTGCCAACGATAGAGTGCACACAGGGAGGAACTTGTAATGCGCAATACAGTAACCGGCATTCTTGCCGGTATCGGCTTTACTCTCGCCTGCGGAACATCGGCTTTCGCGCAGGAACTGACCATCTTCTGGGCCGAATGGGACCCTGCAAACTATCTGCAGGAACTCGTCAACGAGTACGAAGCGGAAACCGGCGTCAGGGTTACCGTCGAGACCACTCCGTGGTCCGATTTTCAGACCAAGGCCTTCACCGAATTCAACGCCAAGGGATCGGCGTACGACATGGTGGTGGGCGACTCCCAGTGGATCGGCGCCGCCTCGGAAGGCGGTCACTATGTCGATCTCACCGAGTTCTTCAACAAGCACAACCTACAGGAAGTGATGGCGCCGGCGACGGTCAAGTACTACGCCGAATATCCGTCGAATTCCGGCAAGTACTGGTCCGTTCCTGCCGAGGGCGACGCCGTCGGCTGGTCCTACCGCAAGGACTGGTTCGAAGACCCGAAGGAAATGGAAGCCTTCAAGGCGAAATACGGCTACGACCTCGATGTGCCGAAGGACTGGAAGCAGCTTCGCGACATCGCCGAATTCTTCCATCGGCCCGACGAGAAGCGCTACGGCATCGCCATCTACACCGACAACTCCTATGACGCGCTGGTGATGGGCGTCGAGAACGCCATCTTCTCCTTCGGCGGCGAGCTCGGCGACTACGCCACCTACAAGGTCGACGGCATCATCAACTCCGATCAGAACGTCAAGGCGGTGGAGGCGTACAAGGAACTCTACGGCTTCACCCCTCCAGGCTGGGCCAAGAGCTTCTTCATCGAAGACAACCAGGCGATCACGGAGAACCTGGCGGCGATGAGCATGAACTACTTCGCCTTCTTCCCGGCGCTCATCAACGAAGCCTCGAACCCGAACGCCAAGGGCACCGGCTTCTTCGCCAACCCGCCCGGACCGAACGGCGACCAGTACGCCGCGCTCGGCGGCCAGGGCATCTCGATCGTGTCCTACTCGCAGAACCAGGAAGAGGCGTTCAAATTCCTCGAATGGTTCATCAAGGACGAGACCCAGAAGAAGTGGGCCGAGCTCGGCGGCTACACCGCCCACGCCAAGACGCTGGAAGCGGAAGAGTTCCGCAATGCGACGCCGTATAACGAGGCCTTCTACCAGACCATGTTCAAGGTGAAGGATTTCTGGGCGACGCCGGAATACGCCGAATTGCTGATCGCGATGAACCAGCGCCTCTACCCCTACATCACCGGGGACCAGGGCACGGCCAAGGAAGCACTCGATGCCCTGGCTGCGGACTGGAACGCGACCTTCAAGAAGTACGGCCGCGGCCAGTAACAGACTGAAGTCCGGAGGGGGCGACCGCG
The DNA here is from genome assembly GCF_000236565.1 of Mesorhizobium alhagi CCNWXJ12-2. Lineage (GTDB taxonomy): Bacteria > Pseudomonadota > Alphaproteobacteria > Rhizobiales > Rhizobiaceae > Allomesorhizobium > Allomesorhizobium alhagi. Next base: position 3,685 of record NZ_AHAM01000017.1, read on the forward strand.
CCCCCTCCTTTTCTTTTCCCGCGGCTCAGAGGAGCGGAGTTTTGGCGACTACAGTAATGACCACGCTGGACCCGAAATCGCGCGCCGCCTCGCGGGGCCTCAGCGACATTTCGATCCGCAACCTCTTCATCATTCCGACGATCGTTTTCCTGATCGTCTTCAACATCTTCCCGCTGCTCTATTCGCTCGGCTATTCGTTCACCGACTTCCGCGCCTCGACCAACGCGCCGGCGAATTTCGTCGGCCTCGCCAATTACCGGGCGCTGCTCAACGACCCGTTCATCTGGTCGAACTTCGCCATCACCGCGAAATACGTCATCGTCTCGGTCGCCGGACAGGTCCTTGTCGGTTTCGGCGTCGCCATGCTGCTGAACCGGGCGATCCCGTTCAAGGGGCTCATCACGACGCTGCTGCTGCTACCGATGATGCTTTCCATGGCCGTCGTCGGCCTGTTCTGGAAGCTGCTCTACAACCCCTCCTGGGGCGTCATCAACTACGTGCTCGGCCTCGGCAATTTCGAATGGCTGTCCAACCCGGACATGGCCCTCTACGCCATCGCCATCACCGATATCTGGATGTGGTCGCCTTTCGTGATGCTGCTTTCGCTCGCCGGCCTCTCGGCCGTGCCGAAGCATCTCTACGAGGCGGCGGCGATCGACCGCGCCGGGCCGTTCTACACCTTCTTCCGCATCACATTGCCGCTGGTGGCGCCGATCCTTATGATCGCGATCATCTTCAGGACCATGGAAGCGTTCAAGACCTTCGACCTCGCCTATATCCTGTCCAGCCAGCCGACGACCGAGGTCATCTCGATCCGGCTCTACAAGATGGCGTTCCAGGAATGGCAGACGGGCATGTCCTGCGCGCTCGCCTACATCGTGCTGATCATGGTGCTGGCCATCACCAACATCTACGTGAAGTATCTCAACAAGGTGAAGGAGCGCTGAGATGGCGGCAGTCCGCACATCGGGCGAAGTGGCGCTCAACCGGGTCGCGATCGTGGCCGTCCTGCTGATCACGCTGATCTTCCTGGCGCCGATCTACTGGATCACCGCGACGGCCTTCAAGCCGCGCAATCTGGCGACCACCATTCCGCCGACCGTCGTGTTCACGCCCGAGATTTCGCCCTTCGTGAAGCTTTTCACCAAGCGCTCGCAATTGCGCGAAGCGCCCTCGCCGGAGGAATACGAGGCGGCGCCGTGGTGGGAGCGGCTGATCTTCGACGGCGGCGAGAAGGTGGTGCGCTCGGGCCGTGGCGAGGTGCAGCTTTCCGGCTACCCCGACCGCTTCATGAACTCGCTGATCGTCGCGATCACCTCGACGGTGCTCGCCGTCGGCATGGGCACCTTCACGGCCTACGGCTTCTCGCGCTTCAAGGTGAAGGGCGAGGGCGACCTGCTGTTCTTCATCCTGTCGACGCGCATGCTGCCGCCGGTGGTGGTGGCTATCCCCATGTTCCTGATGTACCGCGCGGTCGGCCTGAACGACACGCATTGGGGGCTGATCATCCTCTACACGGCCTTCAACCTGTCCTTCTCGGTCTGGCTGATGAAGGGCTTCATGGACGAGATCCCGAAGGAATATGAGGAGGCGGCGCTGGTCGACGGCTATACGCGCATGCAGGCCTTCTTCAAGGTCGTGCTGCCCGAAGCGGCGACGGGCATCGCGGCCACGGCAGTGTTCTGCTTCATCACCGCGTGGAACGAATACGCCTTCGCGCTGATCATGACCAACCGCCGCGCCCAGACCGCGCCGCCCTTCATTCCAAGCCAGGTCGGCTCGGGCCTGCCTGACTGGACCGTGATAGCCGCCGGCACGTTCCTGTTCCTGCTGCCGGTCGCGATCTTCACCTTCCTACTGCGCAACCATTTGCTGCGCGGCATGTCCTTCGGAGCGATCCGCAAATGATCCGCAGCGACAAACTCCAGCGCATTGCCGAAATCGTCATGGTGCTCGGCATCGTAGCGCTCTGCCAGCCATGGAATTTCTTCCTGCACCGTTACGGGCTGACCATCATCATCATCGGGCTGGTGACATTCCTGCTCACCAACTGGTTCGGCTCGAAAATCGTGCCGGAGGATGTGGAAGCTCCAGGCAAAGAAGGTCACTCATGACCCAGATCGAGCTCAGAGGCGTCCAAAAATATTTCGGCGCGGTGCAGGTCATCAAGGACCTGAACCTGAAGATCGAGGACAACGAGTTCATCGTGCTGCTCGGCCAGTCCGGCTGCGGCAAGACCACGACGCTCCGGGCCATTGCCGGACTCGAGACGATCGACGACGGCGATATCCTCATCGATGGCGCGCCGGTGCAGCACAAGAAGGCGTCGGACCGCGACATCGCCTTCGTGTTCCAGTCCTTCTCGCTCTATCCGCATATGACGGTCTACGAGAACATCGCCTTTCCGCTGCGCGCCACGCGAACGAGCAAGGCCGATCTCGACCGCGAGGTGCGCGACGTGGCCAAGACGCTGCGGATCGGCCATCTCCTCGACAAGCGGCCTTCCGCGCTGTCGGGCGGCGACATGCAGCGCGTCGCCATCGGCCGCGCGCTGGTCCGTCGGCCGAAGGCGATGCTGATGGACGAGCCGATCGGCGCGCTCGACGCAAAACTGCGCGAGGAGATGCGGGCCGAGATCAAGCGGCTGCACCTGAAGCAAGGTTCGACCACCATCTATGTGACGCACGACCAGATCGAGGCGATGAGCCTCGCCGACCGCATCGTCATCATGCATGAGGGCATCCTGCAGCAGGTCGGAACGCCGTCGGAGGTCTATTCCCATCCGGCCAACCTGTTCGTGGCGCAGTTCGTGGGGAGCCCGGTGATGAATGTCACTGCTGCCACCATATCCGAATCCGCTGGCGCGGCGCAGGTTACGGTCGAGGGCGCCGACAGCGGCTTTGCCTTTCCCCGCGAACTGCTCTCCAGGCTGAACGGAAAGGCTTCGGCAGGCGGTCTCTCGCTGGGCATCCGGCCCGAGGGCGTCATCCTCGCGCACGAGGCAGGCGACGGCTTTCTCCCGGTCGAGGCGCACATCATCGAGCCGCTCGGTTCCTACGACATCGTCGATCTCAAGGTCGGCTCGCAGATGCTGCGCGCCCGCACCAGGAGCGGTTATGTCGCCAATGCCGGCGACCGCATCTATGCCAAGCTCGACCCGGCGCAGGCGCATTTCTTCGACACCGAGAGCGGAAATTCGCTGGGGGTGAGGTTGTGATTTTTCAGCATTTGCGCCCCGTCCAGCACCCCTCATCCGCCTTCACTTCGTTCAGGCACCTTCTCCCACAAGGGGAGAAGGGGGAGTTTGGCATTCCTGATCCTGCCAATCACTCGGGTCGGCGATTGGCAGTGGCGTTAATGCCAGACTTTACCTTCTCCCCTTGTGGGAGAAGGTGGCCGAGCGAAGCGAGGTCGGATGAGGGGTGTTCCAGCTTGGCGCCGAGGATCGGATAATGGCCCATATCCAGCTCAAAAACATCACCAAGAAGTTCGGCAACCACACCGCGCTGAAGGGGCTCGATCTCGAGATCGCCGATGGCGAGTTCTTCGTGCTGCTGGGCGAGACCGGCGCCGGCAAGACGACGACGCTGCGGCTCATCGCCGGACTGGAAACCCCGACCGAGGGGCAGATTTTCATCGACGGTGTCGATGTCGGAACCTGGGGCGCGGCAGAGCGCGACGTGGCGCTGGTGCTGCAGCAATATTCCCTCTATCCGCGCTACACGGTGCGCCAGAACCTCGAATTCCCGCTGAAATCGAAAATTCGGCGCATCGAGCCGAAGGAGATCGAGGAGCGTGTCGCCCGCGCGGCAAAGACGCTGCGCATCGAGCATCTGCTGGAGCGCAAGACCGACCGTTTGTCGGGCGGCGAGATGCAGCGCGTCTCGATCGGCCGGGCGATCGTGCGCCAGCCGCGCGTCTTCCTCATGGACGAGCCGCTTTCAGCGCTCGACGCCAAATTGCGCGAGGCGCTCAGGACCGAGTTGAAAAACCTGCAGATGAATCTCGGCGAGACCTTCCTGTTCGTCACCCACGACCAGATCGAGGCCATGTCGATGGGCGACAAGATCGGTGTCCTCAACAACGGCTATCTGGTGCAGACGGGAACGCCGAACGAGATCTACAACAACCCGCTGAACACCTTCGTCGCCCGTTCGGTAGGCTCGCCGCCGATGAACCTGCTGGACGGGAAGCTATCCGGTGGGCGAGCGATCGTGGCTCCGATGCGTTTCGAACTGCCCTATGCCGGCGCCACTAAGGCGGGTGCGCCTGGCGAAGATCGCCCGCTCATCTTCGGCATCCGCCCCGAGGATATTTATCTGGAGCCCGGTGCGCCGGTGGAGGCACAGGTGCATGACGTGGAAAACCACGGCGTCGAGAAGATCCTCACCTTGCGCGTCGGCGACGAGACCGTCAGGGCAACCGTGCCGGCCAGGACCGAAGTGGCTCTGGAAGAGTCGGTGCGCTTTGCCTGGAATCCGGAAAAGGTGGTGCTGTTCGATCAGACCAGCGGCGTCAGCCTGCGGCACGCGGGTTGACGGCCGCCGCGATTGCGGCGGCCTGATGTCCCGATCAGCGATAGCGTGGATCAGTGGCGGGTCAGCCACTCGTCGATTTCGCGCTCGGCTTCTTCCTCGGTCTTGCCGTAGTTTTTCTGTATCCTGCCGGCCAGTTCCTTCCGACTACCCTTGATCACATCGAGATCGTCGTTGGTCAGCTTGCCCCATTGCTTCTGGGCCTGCCCCTTGAACTGTTCCCAATTGCCTTCGACCTGATTCCAGTTCATCTGCGTCTCCTTTCGTGAATGGCGCGCGGCCGATGCGGCCGCTTGCAGTGGATAACGGCTGCTCGGGGCTGGGGTTCCGCTTCGAGGAAAGCCCTTTCCGGATCAACCCTTGTTGACTTGACCGTGAACCGTTCCGCTCCATCTCTTTCACCCTGCAATTTCGCACTGAACAGGGAGCGAAGGATTTGAGCATCGCGACAGAGACTTCAGGCAAGCGCCTGTTCATTCCAGCGCTGCGCCACGTTTATGCCGGCCTGCACGACAGCGCCGAGACGCTGCTTCGCATCGTCGCCGGCGTGGCGCTCTTCACGCATGGCCTGGGGAAGATTGGCGATCCCTTTGGCGCGGCGGGAATGGTCGAAGGGCTCGGATTTTATCCCGGCACTTTCTGGTCGCCGCTGCTGTCGTTCACTGAATTCTTCGGCGGCATCCTGATCGCGATCGGCCTGCTCACCCGGCCGGCTGCCTTCGCGGCGATGATCGTCCTGCTGGTGACGGTCTGGTTCCACTGGGTCACCCAGGGCCAGGGCTATTCCGGCGCCGAAAAGTCGATCCTGTGGTCTGCGGTGTTTTTCTTCTTCGTCATCCGAGGCGGCAACCGCCACTCGGTCGACGCCAAGATCGGCAGGGAATTCTAACCGGACGCCGATTCACCGGTACAGAGTCGAAAAGCCTCGCGAGAGCATTTTTCGCGGGCTTTTTCATATGCTTCGCGATGCCCGTGGCATGCCACATCTGTGCTCTTTGCCTTTGCCGAGAAACCGATTAAAGACACGGCGAAGCCTACCGGAGCCTGCCATGACCGAAATACTGCAAACCCCGAAGCTCGTGACCGTTTTCGGCGGCTCCGGCTTTCTGGGCCGTCATGTCGTGCAGGCTTTGGCTAGGCGCGGTTATCGGGTCCGCGTCGCCAGCCGGCGGCCGCATCTGGCGGGGCATTTGCAGCCGCTGGGCAATGTCGGGCAGATTCAGCCGATACAGGCCAATCTGCGCGTGCGCTGGTCGGTGGACCGCGCCGTGCAGGGAGCCGATCATGTCGTTAATTTGGTCGGCATTCTATACGAATCGGGCCGGCAGAAATTCTCGGCAGTGCAGGATTTGGGCGCACGCGCAGTCGCCGAGGCGGCGCATTCGGCCGGCGCGGGCCTGACCCACGTCTCGGCGCTGGGCGCCGACATCGACGGCGAGGCCGTCTATGCCAAGACCAAGGCGCGTGGCGAGGCAGCCGTCCTCGAAACCGTGCCCGATGCGGTGATCTACCGCCCGTCGATCATGTTCGGTCCGGAGGACGGCTTCTTCAACCGCTTCGCCAACATGGCGCGCTTTTCGCCTGTTCTGCCGCTGATCGGCGGCGGCGCGACGAAGTTCCAGCCGGTCTATGTCGGCGATGTCGCCGAAGCGATCGCGCGTTCCGTTGACGGTCAAGTCAAGGGCGGCACGATCTACGAACTCGGCGGGCCGCGGATCATGAGCTTCCGGCAATGCATGGAACAGATGCTCGAAACGATCGGCCGCAAGCGGCTGCTCGTGCCGGTGCCGTGGTGGCTCGCAAGACTCCAGGGGGCGATCCTCGGCATGCTGCCCAAGCCGCTCCTGACCAGGGACCAGGTGACGCTGCTGAAGACCGACAATATCGTCTCGGCGGAAGCCGAAGCCGAACGGCGCACGCTGGCCGCCCTCGGCATACAGGGCCGCTCGACCGCGGCGATCCTGCCGACCTATCTCTGGCGCTATCGCCCGGCCGGGCAGTTTTCGCAGAAGACCGAAGCCTGACCGGGTCCGGGCGGTGGAGGCGCTCGCCGCCCTGCTTCCCGAAGGGCTGAGCGCCACTGTTGCAGCGCTGCTGGTCGTCGCGAGCTTTTTCACCTCGGCGCTTACCGCCGCCTTCGGTGTCGGCGGCGGCGTTGCTATGCTTGCCCTGATGGGATTGTTCGTTCCGGTCGCGGCGCTGATCCCGGTGCATGGCGCGGTGCAGCTCGGCTCCAATACCGGACGCGCCTGGCACCAGCGCGCCAATGTCCGCACGGACGTCGCTATCCCTTTTATTGCCGGCAGCATTGTCGGCGCGATCGGAGGCGCTTTCCTGGTCGTCCAGTTGCCGGACGCGCTGCTCAAACTGGTGCTGGGCGGCTTCATCATCGTGGTGACCTGGACAAAAATTCCGGGCATCGAGCGGCTAGGGCAGGCCGGTCTCGCCGTAGCCAGCGCGGCGCTGGCGCTGATGACCATGTTCGTCGGCGCGACCGGACCGCTGCTTTCGGCGGTTTTCGCGCAGATATTCGCCAATGACCGCAAAGCGCTGGTGGCAACGCATGCGGCAGGCATGACGGTGCAGCACGCTCTCAAGATCGTGGTGTTCGGTTTTGCCGGCTTTGCTTTCGCCGACTGGCTGCCTCTGATTGCGATGATGATCGCTTCGGGCTTTCTCGGTACGCTTTACGGAACCCGGATGCTCGAGAGCATGCCGGAAGAAACCTTCAAGACATGGTTCCGCATCGGCATCACCGTTCTTGCGCTCGATTTGCTGAGGCGCGGGCTGGCGGGAATCCTCTAAATCAGCCCACGAGGTAAAGCGCCGCGAGCCCGGCGCTGCCGACGATCAGCCGCCACCAGCCAAACAGCGCGTAGCCATGGCTGGAGACGTAATCGAGCAGGGAACGGACGACGACGACGGCCATGATGAATGCCGCGATGAAACCGGCCACGATCACCGGCAGATCGGCCAATGAGAGTATGTCACGGTTCTTGAAGAGGTCATAGGCGAAGGCGCCCGCCATGGTCGGCATGGCCAGGAAGAACGAGAACTCGGCCGCCGAGCGCTTGTCGGCGCCCATCAGCAGGGAACCGACAATGGTGGCTCCCGAACGCGACGTGCCCGGAATCATGGAGAGACATTGAACGAGGCCGATCTTGAAGCAGAGCGATAGCGGAAATTGCTTCACGTCATGATATTTCGGCTTCAGCGTCAGGCGGTCGACCCACAAAAGCACGAAGCCGCCGAGGATCAGCATGATGCAGATGAGCTTCGGAGTTTCGAACAGCACGGTCTTGATGAAACTGTGCCCCAGCGCGCCGATCACCGCGGCCGGCAGGAAGGCAACGAGGATGCCGAGGACGAAATGACGGGTCTTGGGGTCATGCGGCAGGTCGCCCGCCATTCGCCACAGGCGGGCGGAATAAACGGTGAGGATTGCCAGGATTGCGCCAAGCTGGATCAGCACTTCGAAGGTCTTGCCGGTCGATTCGAAACCGAGGAAATGTCCGGCCAGGAGGATGTGCCCTGTCGAGGACACCGGTATGAATTCGGTCAGGCCTTCGAGCATGCCAAGCAGCAGCGCTTCCACGATCGTCTGGTTTTCCATCTGTCTCTCGGCTGGATGCTGTTGGCCGCTTGCTTGTCACGACGCGGAACTCACCCTATAGGTCGGGGCGCCCATGACGGCCCGTCGATCGGGCGGGTCAACCTCTACCCGCGCCGCCGGCAATTGACCAGCGCACTTTTTATCGCAGGACCATGCTGACGCTTTTCCACCATCCCATGTTCGCTTCGTGCCGTTTCGTCCGCCTTGCCTTCGGCGAATACGGTGAGGAACTGGCGCTGATCGAGGAGAAGCCCTGGACGCGGCGCAAGGAATTCCTGGCGCTGAACGCGGCAGGCACGCTGCCTGTGCTGCTCGCGGAAGGCGACGTGCCGATCGTCGGCGCCAGCGTGATCGCCGAGTACCTCGATGAAACCCGCGGCGTTCTGAAGCGCGAAAAGCGGCTGTTCGCCGAGGATCTCGTGGAACGGGCCGAAATTCGCCGCCTGGTCGACTGGTATCTGACCAAGACCGAGAGCGAGGTGACGCGGCATCTGGTGCGCGAAAGGGTGCTGAAGCCGATGATGGCGGAGGCGCAGGGCGGCGGTTCGCCCGATTCGGGAGCGATCCGGGCCGCGCGCGCCAATATCCGCCAGCACATGAAGTATACGAACTGGCTCGCCGGAACGCGGCACTGGCTGGCCGGCCCAAGGATCACCTATGCCGATCTTGCCGCGGCCGCGGCGATTTCCGTGCTCGATTATCTCGGCGAGGTCGACTGGCGCGACCACAATGCCGCGCGCGAATGGTATACTCGCGTGAAATCGCGGCCCTCCTTCCGCCCGCTGCTGGGCGACCGGGTGCGCGGCCTTTCGCCGGTGTCTCACTATGCGGACCTCGATTTCTGAAAAGCCTCAACGGAGCGCGCGCCTGCGGCAGATGATCGACCGCGAGGCGAGGCTGGCCGGCTTCGACGCTGTCGCGGTCGTTTCGCCGGACGCGATCCCGCTTGCGCCGGCGCGCCTGGCCGAATTCGTCTCCGACGGTTTTCACGGCTCGATGGGCTGGATCGAAGAAACCATGCTGCGCCGGGCGAACCCCCGGACGCTGTGGCCCGATGTGCGCTCTATCATCGTGCTCGCCATGAATTACGGCCCCGACCATGATCCCCGCGAAGTGCTCGAAAAGCCTGATCGCGGGGCGATTTCGGTCTATGCGCAAAACCGCGACTACCATGACGTGATGAAAGGCCGGCTGAAGCAGATCGCGGGCAAGATTGCGGCGCAGGCCGGCGGCGACGTCAAGGTCTTCGTCGACACGGCGCCCGTCATGGAAAAGCCTCTGGCCGAGGCGGCAGGACTCGGCTGGCAGGGCAAGCACACAAATCTGGTCAGCCGCGAGCATGGCTCCTGGCTGTTTCTGGGCAGCATCTTCACCACAGCCGAACTTGCGCCCGACGCAAGGGAAGAAGACCATTGCGGCTCATGTCGCGCCTGCCTGGACGTCTGCCCCACCGACGCTTTCCCGGCGCCTTACCGGCTCGATGCGCGGCGCTGCATCTCCTATCTCACCATAGAGAACAAGGGTCCGATCCCGCATGAATTCAGGCAGGCGATCGGCAACCGCATCTATGGCTGCGACGATTGCCTCGCTGTCTGCCCGTGGAACAAGTTTGCGCGCACCGCGTCTGAAGCGAAGCTTGCCGCGCGCGACGATCTGCGCGAACCGGCGCTCGCGGATCTCCTGTCGCTCGACGACGCCGCTTTCAGGACGTTTTTCTCGGGATCGCCGATCAAGCGTATTGGGCGGGACCGCTTCCTGCGCAATGTGCTGATCGCCGCCGGCAATTCCGGCGACGCCGCGCTGACAGGACAGTGCAAAGCGCATCTCGACGATGCTTCGGCGCTGGTGCGCGGGGCGGCGGTCTGGGCGCTTTCGCGGCTGCTGGATGCGCGGGGTTTTGCCTATCTTGCAGCCGGTAGGGTTGCGGAAGAAGGCGACGCGGACGTGATCTCGGAATGGAACCAGGCGCTCGAAGCCGGAAGGATCAAGAGCCACGCATGACCAGTTTCTTCATCTTCGGGGCCGGCTATTCCGGCCAGACGTTTGCCAGAATGGCTCCCGATCCGGCGCCCAGGATCGCCGGCACGACGCGCTCGCGGGAAAAGTTCGACCGGCTGAGGCAAGCCGGGATCGAGCCTCACCTGTTTTCCGGCACAATGACGCCCGAATTGGCCGATGCCCTGCGCGGCGCCTGCCATCTGATCGTCTCGATCGCGCCGGACGAGGCTGGGGACCCGGTTCTCAATGCGGCACGCGATCTGATCGTCGCGGAAATGCCCGAACTCGAATGGATCGGGTATCTCTCCACCGTCGGCGTCTATGGCGACCATGGCGGGGCGTGGGTGGACGAGACAAGCGAATGCCGCCCGGTTTCGCGTCGGTCCGCATTGCGGCTAAAGGCGGAGCAGGAATGGCTGGAGCTTGGGCGCGAAGCCGACGTTCCGGTCGCGGTTCTTCGCCTTTCCGGCATTTACGGGCCCGGCCGCAACGCTTTCGTCAATCTCGCCGAGGGGAAAGCAAGGCGGCTGGTGAAACCGAACCAGGTGTTCAACCGCATCCACGTGGCCGACATCGCCGGCGCGCTCCGGCATCTCGCCGGCGGCAAACAGGGCGGCGTCTTCAACGTCACCGACGACATGCCGGCGCCGCCGCAGGATGTCGTTGCCTACGCCGCCGGATTGATGGGTGTCGAGCCGCCGCCGGAAATTCCTTTCGAAACCGCAGAGCTTTCGCCGATGGCGCGTTCCTTCTACGGCGAGAACAAGCGCGTCTCCAACGCCGCTCTCAAGCGGACCGGCTATGCGTTCCGGTTCCCGGACTACAAAGCGGCGTTCGATGCGATGTGGGCCGAACGCAACTGGCGAGGCGCCGGGCGCGAGGACGCACGCAGCCCGATCCGCCGGTCGTGATCGAAACGCGGCGCGCGCTATGGTATGATTTGGGACAGGGTCGATTCACCTTTCAGTAACCAGCAGCTTTCAAGGTTGGGGGCGGGGCTAGAATTCGCGGGAATACGCAAATGAAATCGCCAGTCGGATGGGGAAAGCGCCTCGCAATTGTGGCCGTCGCAGCTCTTGCGGTCTTTTCCACAGCTCTGCCGCATGCCAGCGCCGAACAACTGGCCAAAATTCTTTTCGGCAGCCAGAAACTGCCGGCCGCCACAGCCGCCAAGTCCTATGGCTTCTACTCAAAAGGCTGCTTTTCGGGTGGGCTCGCAATCGCGACCGACGGGCCGACCTGGCAGGCGATGAGGCTTTCGCGCAACCGCCGCTGGGGCCATCCGACCATGATCCGGCTGGTCGAGAAGCTTTCGCGCGACGCGGTCGCCGATGGCTGGCCGGGGCTGCTGCTCGGCGATATATCGCAGCCGCGCGGCGGGCCGATGCTGACCGGCCATGCTTCCCACCAGATCGGCCTCGACGCGGACATCTGGCTGACGCCGATGCCCGACCGGCGGCTTTCGGCGGTCGAACGCGAAAATGTGAGCGCGATCTCGGTCATAAAAAAAGGCGGGCTGACAGTCGACGAGCGAATCTGGACCGCTGCGCATGCACGGCTGCTCAGGCGCGCCGCCAGCTATGGCGAGGTCGAACGCATTCTCGTCCATCCCGGCATCAAGAAGAAGCTCTGCGAAACCGTGAAAGGCGACCGCGGCTGGCTGCGCAAGGTGCGGCCGTTCTGGGGGCACGACTATCATTTCCACATCCGTATAGGCTGCCAACCCGGTTCGAGCGGCTGCAAGCCGCAGGCGGCGACCGCTCGCGGCGACGGCTGCGACGCCTCGCTCGCCTGGTGGTTTACCGAAGAGCCCTGGAGGCCCAACAAGAACCCCGACGCGCCGAAAGCGCGCGATCTGATGACGATGAACAGCCTGCCGAAGGAATGCCGCGCAGGGCTGGAGGCGCCCGCGCCTGTTTCGGAAGCAACCGTGACGGTCGGCGGAGGCGGTACGGCCGTAGCGGCGGCGCCTGCCGCGCCCGCCGAAAGCATCACAATCGAGAGGATCGTCGGCGCGCCGCCTGTCGCCGCCAGCGCTTTTGCCCCGACGCCCAATCTCGGCGTGCCGCTGCCGCGTCCACGGCCGGCAGATTAGCGCCGTTCTGGTCTAGCTTCGGTTCACCAGCTTGTTGAAGCGGCTGGTGCCGCCATCCTCGGTTTTGTCCTGATAGAGAAAAGCCAGGTCGTTCTGGTCGAATATCTCGAAGAATCTGTCCCAGCCAATCTCCTCCAGTTCTTTCTCGGGCTCACCAAAATCGATACGCAGGAGGCCGCCCGGGCCGGCATCGCGCACCCGCGAAGGCCTGCCCCCGCGTGCTTCGGCCCATTTCCGGATCTCGTCGTGATTGGTCGTCGTCTTCGCTTCACTCATGTTCGTCTCCGCTCTCGGATTCTCGCTGCCGCGACCTAACTCCGAAGGGCGGCAGACGTTCCTGCCGCAAACAGCGAGCGGCCCGCCTCTTTCGCGGGGACGGCTCCCCGTTTATAGGCTTCAACCGGTTTAGACCTTGGCGAAGCACATGGACGAGGGACAAGTTCGTTGCTCCGCCGCGGCAGATGTCGCATTAGGGAAGTCGCCGCCGGCCAGGCGGACACCGTCTCTCCGGCGACGACAACAACTGGGACGCAAGCGCATGCCGATTTCCGGAGACGAGGAGCAAGGTTTGAAGTTTCCGATCCTGATCGGCGATGTCGGCGGCACAAATGCGCGTTTCGCCATCGTGTTCGACGCAAATTCGGAGCCGAGCGAGCCAAGCATCGTGCAGACGGCGAGTTTTGCCACTATCGACGATGCCATCCGGTCGGCGGTTCTGGAAAAAAAACAATTCAAGCCCCGCTCGGCCGTGATCGCCATCGCGGGGCCAGTCGACGGCGACGAGATCCCTCTGACCAATTGCCCATGGATCGTGCGTCCGAAGGCGATGCTGGCCGGGCTCGGCCTCAGCGACATCGTCATTCTCAACGATTTCGAGGCCCAGGCGCTCGCGGTGGTGGCGCTCGACAAGGAGCATATGGAAAAGATCGGCGGCGGCGCGCCGGAGCCGAATGCCGGCCGAGTCGTGCTCGGCCCCGGGACGGGGCTCGGCGTTGCCGGACTGATCCATGCCTGCGGCAGATGGATACCGGTGCCGGGCGAAGGCGGCCATATGGACATTGGTCCGCGCACCGCTCGCGACTATCAGGTCTTCCCCCACATCGAGCCGATCGAGGGCCGCGTTTCCGGCGAGCAGATCCTGTGCGGCCGCGGTCTGGTCAACGCCTATAGGGCGATCGCAAAGGCCGATGAGGTGACGGCGAAAATGTCGTCGCCTGCCGAAATCACGGCCGCCGCACTCAGCCGGTCCGATCCTGTGGCGACGGAAGCCCTCGACCTATTCGTCACCTGCCTGGGCCGGACAGCGGGCGATCTGGCCCTGGTGTTCAAGAGCCAGGGCGGCGTATTCCTGACCGGGGGCATTGCGCAGAAGATCGTGCCGGCGCTGAAGACGGGTAATTTCCGCGCCGCCTTCGAGGACAAGGCGCCGCACAAGGAACTGCTTAAATCCGTGCCGGTCTATGTGATTACGCATCCCTTGCCGGCGCTTGCGGGCCTTGCCGCCTATGCCCGGACGCCGGCGCTGTTCGGCGTCGAAACGGAAGGGCGGCGCTGGCGGGTGTGAGCGGCGTTGCCGCGATGTCGCACTGGCGGATGTTCCGACGGCAGGCATAGGCAAGGCCGGCCGATGGCGCTATGAGGGTCTCAAATGCGGCGTGCCGCATAAGAGTAACGAACGGACAGTTGAATTTGGCGGACCGAAGCAAGAGCCGGACGGATCCGGGCGAGATCGTCGCGGTCATCCGGCGGATCATATCCGAAAACGGCCGCGAATATGCCTGGCACTATGCCGGGGCGGTGCTTTGCCTGGTTTCGATAGCGGCGACAACCGCCTTCGCAGCCTGGGTGATGCGCGACGTCGTCGACGAGATCTTCTACCGGCAGCGCAGCGACCTGATCGTGCTGATCTGCGTGGCCATCATCGCGGCCTTCGCCATTCGCGGTATGGCCACCTACGGCCAGTCGGTAATCCTGGCCAAGGTCGGCAACAATCTCGTCGCCCGTTACCAGAAACGGATCTTCGATCATTTGATGAAGCTCGATATCGGCTTCTTCACGGAAATGCGGTCCGGCAGGCTCGCAGCCCAGATCAACCAGAATGTCGGCGGCATCCGCGATCTGCTAGGCACGACGCTGACGGCGATCGCGCGCGACCTGGTCTCGCTCGTGGCGCTGGTGGCGGTGATGATCATCCAGGATCCCGTCCTGTCGATGATCGCCCTTCTGATCGGTCCGCCGCTGGTTTTTACCGTGAATTATCTGATGCGGCGCCTGCGCGGCGTGACGCGCCAGGCGGTGGAGATAAACTCGCGCCTGATCGGGGCCATGCAGGAAGCGACCCAGGGCGTCGCCGTGGTCAAGGCGTTCACGATGGAGGAGCAGCTTTCGCGAAGGATGAGCAAGCTCATCGCGACGGCGGAGGTGCGCTCCAACAAGATCGCCCGCGTATCGGAGCGGCTTACTCCCATAGCCGAAATGCTGGCCGGCTTCGCCATTGCCGGCGTGATCGCCTATGCCGGATACCGCGCGACCCATGGTGGGCAACTGCCCGGCGCGGTGTTTTCCTTCATCACCGCACTGCTTCTGGCCTATGACCCGGCGCGGCGGCTGGCACGGGTGCAGGTCGGGCTCGAGCGCTCGCTGGTCAACGCCCGCATGATCTACGAAATACTTGACCTCGAGCCGCAACAGGGCGACGAGCCGGGCGCACCGGCTCTGGAAGTGCAAAAGGGCGAGGTCCGCTTCAACGAAGTTTCCTTCGCTTACTCGGAAAACCTTCCGGTCCTCTATGGCGTGGATTTCGTGGCGGAGGCAGGCAAGACGACGGCGATCGTGGGCGCGTCGGGGGCCGGGAAATCGACGCTGACAGCGTTGCTCGAACGGTTCTACGACGTCGATGGCGGCTCCATCGAGATCGACGGCCAGGACATTTCGAAGGTGACGAAGCAGTCGCTGCGCGAACAGATCGCCTACGTTTCGCAGCAGCCCTACCTGTTCGAGGGTACGATCCGCGACAATATCCGCTACGGCCGCGAATCGGCTACCGATGCCGAGATCGAGCAAGCGGCGCAGCTGGCCGCGGCGGACGAGTTCATCCGCCAGCAGCCGCGGGGTTATGACACGCTGGTCGGCGAAAACGGCGTCACGCTGTCGGGCGGCCAGCGCCAGCGAATCTCGATCGCGCGCGCCATCGTGCGGCAGGCGCCAATCCTGCTTCTCGACGAAGCGACGTCGTCGCTCGACAATGAATCCGAAGCGCGCGTACAGGATGCACTTGCAACGGTCATGGAGGGACGCACCACGATCGTTATAGCGCACCGCCTTTCCACCGTGGTCAATGCCGACCGCATTGTGGTGCTGGAACAGGGCAGACTGGTCGAGGAAGGCACGCACCAGTCGCTGCTCGCCAATCCGCACGGCGTCTATTCACGCTTCCACCGGCTGCAGAGCGACAAGGGCCTAGGCCTTGTCAACGACATCAAGAAGGCGGCCAAGCCGGCGTCCGCGCAGGCTAGGCAAGCCAGGATCGCACGTGGAGGAACAGCATGAGCGATATGCGCCTCGTTGTCGTCGGAGCGGCCGGCCGGATGGGGCAGACGCTGATCCGCACCATCCATTCCATTCCCGGCGCCACGGTCGCCGGAGCGATCGAGCGCTCGGGATCTCCCCATCTTGGCAAGGATGCGGGCGAACTGGCCGGCATCGGCGCGCTCGACGTGCCGATCACCGATGATCCGCTGCCGGTCTTCGCCAAGGCGGACGGCGTGCTCGATTTCAGCGTGCCGGCGGCGACCGTCGAGTTCTCCGGATACGCGGCGCAGGCCCGCATCGTGCATGTGATCGGCACCACCGGCTGCTCGCCGGAGGACGACGCCAGGATCGCGGCGGCGGCGCGCCATGCGCCGATCGTCAAAAGCGGCAATATGAGCCTCGGCGTGAATTTGCTCGCCGTGCTGGTTGAGCAGGCCGCCCGCGCGCTGGATCCGGAAGAGTTCGACATAGAGATCCTCGAAATGCACCACCGCCACAAGGTGGATGCGCCTTCGGGCACGGCGCTGCTGCTCGGCGAAGCGGCTGCGACAGGCCGCAATATCGCTCTTGCGCAAAACAGCGTGCGAGTGCGTGACGGACATACCGGCGCCAGGCGCGCCGGCGATATCGGCTTCGCGACGCTGCGCGGCGGTTCGGTTGTCGGCGACCATTCGGTCGTGCTCGCCGGCGCCGGCGAGCGCATCACACTCTCGCACAATGCCGAGGACCGCACGATCTTTGCGCGCGGCGCGGTGAAGGCGGCGCTTTGGGCACGGACCCGCAAACCGGGGCTCTACTCGATGCGCGACGTTCTCGGTCTTTCACAGGCGGAGACGCCTGTTCTCCACGGATCACGGCAACGAAAAGGTTAAGACATGTCCGGAACACTGGTGCTCGTCCGCCATGGCCAGAGCGAATGGAATTTGAAGAACCTGTTCACCGGCTGGCGCGACGTGGATCTGAGCGAATTGGGCCACGAGGAAGCGAAGGCGGCGGGCCAGAAGCTGAAGGAGCGCGGGCTGAAATTCGATATCGCCTTCACCTCGGCGCTGAAGCGCGCGCAGAAGACCTGCCAGTACATTCTCGACGCCGTCGGCCAGGAAAACCTGCAGACGATCCGCGACGCAGCCCTCAACGAGCGCGACTACGGCGATCTGAACGGGCTCAACAAGGACGATGCCCGGGCCAAGTGGGGCGAGGAGCAGGTGCATATCTGGCGCCGCTCCTACGACACACCGCCGCCTGGCGGCGAAAGCCTCAAGGACACGGGCGCGCGCGTCTGGCCCTATTATCTGCACGATATGCAGCCGCATGTGCTGCGTGGTGGCACCGTGCTTGTCGCGGCGCACGGCAATTCGCTGCGCGCGCTGATCATGGCGCTGGAGGGAATTTCAGGCCCGGAGATCGTCAAGCTCGAACTCGGCACCGGCGTGCCGATCATCTACATGCTCAACGCCGATTCGACCGTCGCTTCGAAAGAGGTGCTCGCCGGCTGATCCAGGTGCGGCAAGCCTGGACAAGCTATCCTCCTGTTCGCGCGCAGTTTTAGGAAATCGCGCGTTGACAGGCCAGCCGCGCCCGCTTACATCAGCGGCGCTGCCCAGATGGCGGAATTGGTAGACGCGCACGGTTCAGGTCCGTGTGCCGCGAGGCGTGGAGGTTCGAGTCCTCTTCTGGGCACCATTCCCACCGAAGTCGTTTATCCAATGGTGCGCGGCGCCCCTCAGCCCGCGCGCCGCTGATCTCCGGTAATCGGCCGGCCCGAAGCGAATCTATGTCCGCGACGAGCAGTCGTTCGTCGCGACTTCGGTATCTTTCCAAAGCCAGATTGCCAGTGAGCCGGCCCGCCCTCGAATGCCTGTATCGATTGGGCCGTGAAGGGTACCCGACTTGTGAAGCTCACAGTCTCGCCCGGCCATACGCAGCAGCGCGTCGCTGACGGCAAGTTCGGTACGGTGGCTGGCGGCAACCTCCATCAGCCGGCTGGCGACATTGACCGTGTCGCCGGTAGCCGCGATGTGCTGGTGGCTTTCGCCACCCAGCCTCGACGCGATGACCGTGCCGAAATGCGCTCCGATTTTATAACCCAGATGGGATGAGATGGATGCGGGCTGGGAGGCGAGCCACGCCTTGGTGCGATGCGATAGCCTGACGCTGCAATTGGCGGCTTTCGACGCATCGTCGGCGGCAGGTTTGGGCAGGCCGAACAGGATCATCGCTCCGTCGCCCATGAAACTGGTGACGATGCCGCCACACTCCGTCACTTCCTCGTCGACCAGCCTGTGAAACACGCTCAGAAGCTCGCGAGTGGCGTCCGGGCCCAATGTTTCACTGAGGCCGGTGAAGCCGGACAGGTCGATGAACACGACCGCCGCATCTTCACGCACCGGCTCCTGAAGGAAGTCGCCATGCTTTGCCAGCCATTGGCCCAGCCCTGACGCCTGTACCTTCTGCAGCAGCCGGCTCTGCGTGGCGAAATATTGCGCGCGGTTCCTGTCGCGCCAGAGCTGCACGGCTCCGAACAGGATCACCGGAGGAGCAGCGGCCGCCATCGGCAGCGCGGCGCTCAACCACATGCCGTTCGAAAAGGCTGTTACGTTGACTACGGCCCAGATCAGCAGCACGCCGATGACGGCCGCAAGGCCGATCGCGCTGCGCCGCCAGGCCACGAGGGCGACGAGGACCATCGGCAGGATCACGGCAAAGCCCGCATCGACGAGACGAACATGCCGGTCTCTCACGATGCCGTCACCGGCCATCAGGTGGGCGATCGCCGTGGAGATCACCTCGACGCCCGGGAGCACCGGATCAAAGGGGGTGGGGAAGACATCTCCGCCTCCGGTTACCGTTCCCCCGACCACGACAATCCGATTGCGAATTTCGCCGCCGTCCACTTGTCCCGCGAGCACGGCCGCGGCGCTGATAGTGGGTATGGTGCCACGCGGGCCGTAGAAGGCGAGAGGAAGCAGATGGCCGAGATCCGTCGGGATCATCCGTTCTCCCAAAAACAGGCGGTTGGGCTCGACCTCAGGCTCGGCTCCGATCGCCAGGGCGGCGACGCGCAGAGGGAGGGAGGCTTCCACATGGTCTCCCGAGCGAAACAACAGCGGAACGAACCGCGGCGTTCCCGTCTGGTCGGTCGCCACGTTAACCACGCCAACCGCGGCGGCGGCGGAAAATGCCGGCAGGGGCATCAGAAATCGTTCCGCGTTTGGTACCCGGACGAGGGGTCCATCGACTTCAGGTGGTATCCACTGTTTGCCGCCCGCGAAAACCGCGGCCGCCGCGATCACGGTCGAACTCCTGCCGAGCGATCGCGCAAGCGCCTCGTCATCCTGCTGTTCCTTTGGATCGACGAGCAGCAGGTCAACTGCAATTATCTTCGGATCGAGCCGCGCGAGCTCATCAATGAGGCGAGACAGCGTGGCGCGGCTCAAGGGATAGCCTTCGCCTTTCGCGACCTCGTCGTCTATCGCGACAATCGTGATCAAATCAGGTGGGGTTGCGGTTCCCCTGATGATCGTTCGAACATCAGCCATGGTGGCTTCGACGCGATCGAGAAACCACATGTTTCCGCGCCAGTGCAAATATCCCAGACCGGCGCCCCAAAGCCCTGCCAGAAGGAGTGCTATCAGGAGCGCCCGGCGCTTCAAGGCTTATTCTCCCAGGCGCGCCATCAATGCGGACACACGCGCCGCCGGCCAACGCCTGACGATCAGGGGCGTTGTTCCGGCCTCGACATCGACGCCTTCGCCCGGGCCCAGCAGGACGCTGGCGCTCGAGCTTGGCCGTTGGACGCCTACGCGACCGTCGACGACGAAGACCGACGTCTTGCCGCTTTGCGCATCGACCGCCCATTTCGTGCCTCGCACGGCGGCAATCGCCTGCGGCGTGACGACGACGAAGCCAGATGTCTGTCCGGTTGGGACCTCGAGCAGCAAAGCCTTCCGGCGCAAAATGACGCCGTCGGCGTTTCCGTCCTGATCGCGGTCCGCCAGTGAATACCGAGCACCGTTTTCGGGAGTGATCCTCACACCGCCCGGGCAGCGCAGGACTTGTCTCGAAGCGCCGGCCCTTTGCTCCAGGTTGCATCCCAGGTTGGCGGATTGCGGCGATGCAACGGTCGCCCAAAACACCGCCAGGAAGACGGCGCTCGCGCGGCAAATGGCTCGGTGGCTCATACTCACGAAGATACCTCCTGCTATTGTTGCGCATCGACTGTCATCGACGCCACCGGCTACGAACCGGAGCAAAGTTGGTTCAAAGTGAATCCAACCGAGGTAGCCCGCCGCACGTGCCGATGTTTTTCTATTCATCAGTATAGCCCGGTTCTCCTGAAAGGAACAATTCAGCCGATGCTGGCGTAGACCCGCCCCGTCGCGGACAGTGCTATCCGTTTGAGGAGAGGCTAAGCGACAGGGTTCAGGTGACGGGAGGAAATGCCGGCAGCAGGCGGCGAGTGCCTTGACCTCGCCGAGGCAGCCCAGCACCTTGCGCTTGAACGAGGCCGGTGGACGCCCCGGCTAAACCCGGCATCCTGAAGATGAAGCCAATGACAAGAACACCCCGTATCCTCGTCGTCGGCACCGGCGACACCAAGGCCGACGAACTCCTGTTCATGCGCGACCGCATCGCAAAGGCGGGCGGCGTGCCTGTCATGATGGACGCCAGCGTTCTCGGCGAGCCGCCCTATCGCCCGGAATACAACAGGCATGCCGTCGCCGCCGCCGCTGAGACCACCATCGATGCCGTGGCCGCCAGCGGCGACGAGAACACGGCCATGACGGCGATGGCGCTCGGCGCCTCGCGCCTGGCGAGCAAACTTCAGGAGACCGGCGAGATAGACGCTTTCATCGCGGTCGGCGGCACGATGGGGACCGATCTGGCGCTCGATGTGGCGCTGGCGCTGCCACTCGGCGTGCCGAAATTCGTGGTGTCGACTATCGCCTATTCGCATCTCATACCGCCCGAGCGCATCGCACCCGACCTGATGATGATCCTCTGGGCAGGCGGCCTCCATGGCCTCAACGGCGCATGCAAATCGGTGCTGTCGCAGGCCTGCGGCGCGGTGGTCGGCGCGGCGCGGCACGTCTTGAAGCCGGCGAAGGACGACCGGCCGGTGATCGGCATGAGCTCGCTCGGCAAGAGCTGCCTGACCTACATGGTTTCGCTCAAGTCGGAACTGGAGCGGCGCGGCTACGAGGTGGTTGTCTTCCACACCACCGGAATGGGCGGCCGGGCGATGGAATTGATCGCCGCGAGGAATGGTTTTGCAGCGGTAATGGATTTCAGCCTGCAGGAACTCGCCAATTATCTGAACGGCTCGGTGGTGAATTCCGGCCCCGACCGGCTGGAAAATGCCGGCAGAGCGGGCATTCCCCAGATCGTTGCGCCGGGCGCAATCGACATGGTGGACTTTCCGACCTGGCAGCCGGTGCCGGAAGTTTTCGCCGACCGTCCCTACCACGCCCACAACCGGCTAATCGCCTCGGTGACCTGTGGCGCCGAAGCCCGTCGCCGCATCGCCCGCGCCATCGGCGACAAGCTCGCCGCCGCAACTGGTCCGGTCGCTTTCGTGCTGCCTTCCGGCGGTATCCAGCAATGGGACCAGGAAGGCGAGCCGCTGCACGACCCCGACGGGCTTGCGGCCTTTGTCGATGAAATGCGTTCGGCCATCCGCGAGCCGACCGAATTGCACGAGATCGAAGGACACATCAACGGCGAGGCTTTCGTGAGTACAGTGCTCGCCATTTTCGACCGCTGGGTCGCGGCGGGAATCGTTCCCGCCGGCAAGGGGCGTGACAACCAGGTCGGGGATCGGGAAGTGCTGCTGGCGGCGCTCGACAAAGCGACGGAGCGCTTCGCCCACTAGTATCGACAGCTCCGGATTTGCGTGGGCGCTGTGCCGGAAAGCCGGCGCGAAACAGCTTGACTCGGATTTCAGCACCGCCTTTACTGACCGCCACTTCGACATTGATGTTTGGCATTTGGGCCTCGTTCCGGGAATGAAACCTGGGGTGGGGCCCTTTTGCTTTTTGGGCGTTCAGATGGCAGGCGAAAGCGTCATTCCGATAGGCATCCTGTTCTCGCGCTCGGGTCCATACGCGGAACCGGGACAGGAGGGATTCGATGGCGCCATGGCCGCCATCGACGAAGTGAACCGCGACGGAACCTTTCCGTTCTCGCTCGACCCGGTAATCCGCGATCCGCAAGGCAATACGGACCGCTATGCGCCATTCTGCCGGGAAATGGTCGGGCAGGCCGGCGTGCGGCACGTCGTGGGCTGCACGACATCCTGGAGCCGCAAGGAGGTGATCCCTGTCGTCGAAAAGATGGATGCGCTGCTGTGGTATCCTTGCGTCTACGAGGGCTTCGAAGCGAGCGAAAACGTCGTCTACGTCGCCGCCTGCGCCAACCAGCACCTGCTGCCGCTTCTCGACTACATAATTCCACGCTTCGGGCGCGATCCGTTGCTGCTCGGCTCCAATTACATCTGGGGCTGGGAGACCAACCGCATCGCCCGCGAGGTCGTCACCCATTCGGGCGGCACCGTCCTGGCGGAGCGCTACGTGCCGATCGGCGATTCCGACATCGCCCATCTGATCGCGGAGATCCGCGCCAAGCGCCCGGATTTCATCCTCAACAATCTGATCGGCTCCTCCTCCTACGCCTTCCTGCGCGCCTACCATGCGCTCGGCCTGGAGGATCCCTCGTTCCGGCCGGAAAGCCGTCCGGTGATAAGCTGCAACCTCTATGAGGGCGAGATCGCCGACCTAGGCGGGGCTGCGGCCGGACACTATTCGGTCAGTTGCTATTTCCAGTCGCTGCAGACCGAGGAGAACCGGCTGTTCCTGGAACGGATCGGCGCCGCGAACCGCACCCAGCCCGTCACGGCGTTCTTCGCCGAGAGCTATGCGAGCGTGCTGATGATCGCCAATGCGATCCGTAGCACCGGCGCCGATGCCATCGAGCCGGTGCTTTCTGCCGTGACGACCGAAGCCCTGCCCTCCCCCTTCGGGAATATCCTTGTCGACCGGCGGACCAACCATGTCGCCATGCCGGCACATATTGCACGCGCCGGTTCCGACGGCGCATTCGAAGTGGTGCATGAAGCCCAGTCGGCGATCGAGCCCGACCCATTCTTGACGCGGACCCGATTTGGCGTGCCGACGAACGACCAATCCGAACAGGACGACAAATCCGGATTTCTGAGGGTGGTGCGATGACCGCCGGCAGACCCATTCCCTCGTTCGAGGGCTGGCGCGCTTTGGTCGTCCACCGGCCGCACGCCAATGTCGACGCCACCCTGCTCCAGTTCGAGCGCCTCGGCATATCGGCCGCGCACTGCTGGCCCGAGATGGCGGGCGATACTGGCCTCAGCCAATGGAACGTGCTCGTGATCGATGCGGATATGGGCTACGACGGCCAGTTTCCATGGCAGCCCGGCGCGGCCCCGATGCCGATCATTGCACTGATCGGCAGTGAAGCGCCGGGGCGCGTCTCCTGGGCGATGAACCAGGGCGCCGACGCGCATTTGCTGAAGCCAATCGGCAGCGCCGGGCTTTACAGCGCACTTGTCATTGCCCGCCATTC
The DNA here is from genome assembly GCF_000236565.1 of Mesorhizobium alhagi CCNWXJ12-2. Taxonomy (GTDB): domain Bacteria; phylum Pseudomonadota; class Alphaproteobacteria; order Rhizobiales; family Rhizobiaceae; genus Allomesorhizobium; species Allomesorhizobium alhagi. Next base: position 27,050 of record NZ_AHAM01000017.1, read on the forward strand.
CTTCGCGCAGAGGACGGCGCTCGCCGGCGAAATCGCTTCGTTGCGCATGCGGCTGCAAAGCCGCGAGGCTTTGGCCGAGGCGACCGCGTTGTTGATGGTCCGCGACAACATCTCGTCAAGGGCGGCATTCCAGAAGCTCAGGATGCAGGCGATGAGCGAAAGGCGCGCCATCGAGCTGATCGCCGAGGAACTGATAGCGGCAGTCGATCTCGAGCGGAAACAAAGATGACCGTGCTCGAAAGCAGCCCCGAGGTTTTGCCGCAAACGCAGAGCATCCTTTCGCGGCTGCTGAGGCGGCCGCTTGCCATTTTCGGGCTGGCGGTCATCGCGATCGTGGTCATCGCGGCAGTTTTCGCACCATGGATCGTTCCTCACGACCCACACGAGCAGTTCTTCGAAGGCCTGAGCATCGAGGGAGCGCCGCTGCCGCCTGATTCCACCTTCTGGTTCGGCACCGACCTGGTCGGCCGCGACCTGTTCAGCAGGCTCATCTACGGCGCGCGAACGTCTCTGATCATCGGGGTTGTGGCCAACGGCATCGCCGTGCTCATCGGCTCGATGGTCGGCATCACCGCGGGTTATTTCGGTGGCTGGGTAGAGGCCGTCCTGATGCGCTTCACCGACCTCATGATGGCCTTCCCGGCGCTGCTTCTCGCCATCGTGCTCGCCGCCATCTTCACGCCCAGCCTGTGGATCGTCGCTCTGGTCATCGCCATGGTCAACTGGGTGCAGATCGCGCGGGTTCTCTACACCGAGACCCGCGCCTTGGCCGAGCGCGACTTCATCCAGGCCGAACGCGCCATGGGCGCCGGCGCGCTGCGCATCATGCTGCGGCACATCCTGCCGCATCTCGTCTCGACAATCATCGTCTGGGCGACGCTCGGCATCGCCACCACGGTGCTGCTCGAGGCAACGCTGAGCTTCCTCGGCATCGGCGTGCAGCCGCCCACCCCCTCCTGGGGCAACATCATATTCGAGAACCAGACCTATTTTTCCAGCGCGCCCTGGCTCGTCTTCATCCCCGGCGCGGCGATCCTGCTTCTGACGCTCGCCTTCAACCTCGTCGGCGACGCAATGCGCGACATCCTCGATCCGACGCAGCAAGGGCATCACTGATGGCCTATGTCGCGCGCCGCCTGCTGCAAAGCCTGCTGATCCTCGTCGGCATCAGCCTAGTCACTTTCGTGCTTCTCTATCTCGTTCCAGCCGATCCGGCCCGCCAGATCGCGGGACGAAGCGCGACCGCGCAGACGGTCGAGAACATCCGCGAGCAACTCGGGCTCAATCTTCCTTTTTACCAGCAGTATCTGCGCTATCTCGGCGACCTGCTGCAGGGCAACCTCGGCCGCTCCTATCTCCAGAAGACGGAAGTGGCGGAGCTGATCTGGTCCCGCCTGCCCGCCAGCCTGCTCCTGATGGCCGGCGCGATCGCTTGCGAGCTGGCGATCGGCCTTACCATGGGCGCCATCGCGGCGCTGCGGCGCGGCACTACGGTCGACAACTCGCTGATGGTCGTCTCCTTCGTCGGCGTCTCGGCGCCGCAGTTCGTGATCGGAATCCTGCTGCTTTATGTCTTCGCGGTGAGGCTCGAATGGTTCCCGATCGGCGGCTACGGAACCTTTGCGCATCTGGTCCTGCCGTCGGTTACGCTCGGGTTCCTCGGCGCGGGCTGGTACTCGCGCATGATGCGCTCGTCGCTGATCGACGTGCTTGGCCAGGATTACATCCGCACCGCGCGCGCCAAGGGACTGAAGCGGGCGCAGATCCTGTTCGTCCACGCCATGCCGAACGCCATCCTGCCGATCATAGCGATGATCGGCATAGATATCGGGCTGTTCATGTCCGGCATCGTCGTGGTGGAAAGCGTCTTCGGCTGGCCGGGCATCGGTCAGCTCGCCTGGCAGGCGATCCAGCGCATCGACATTCCGATCATCATGGGGGTCACGATGGTCTCGGCCTTCGCCATCGTGATCGGGAACCTGCTCGCCGATCTGATCGCGCCACTCGTCGATCCCCGCATCAAGCTTCGCTGAACCGACAAAACAAGAAACCCCAGAGAAAGGAACGCATGCCATGAAAAAACTGCTTCTTTCGAGCGCCGCCATAGCGGTGCTGGCGCTCGCCTTGCCTGCCCCGGCATTCTCCCAGGAGATCAAGCAGGGCGGCTCGATGACCGTGACCTACAAGGACGACGTGTCCACGCTCGATCCGGCGATCGGCTATGACTGGCAGAACTGGTCGATGATCAAATCGCTGTTCGACGGCCTTATGGACTACGAGCCCGGCACGACGACACTGAAGCCCGACCTCGCCGAATCCTACGAAATCTCGCCGGACGGCCAGACCTTCACCTTCAAGCTGCGCCAGGGCGTCAAATTCCACAATGGCCGCGAACTGACCGCCGAAGACGTGAAATATTCGATCGAGCGCGTCGTAAACCCCGCAACCCAGAGCCCCGGCGCCGGCTTCTTCGGCTCGATCAAGGGTTTTGAGGAAGCGAGCGCGGGCAAGGCGGACAGCCTCTCCGGCATTACCGTCGTCGATCCGTATACGATCGAGTTCGAACTGTCGCGGCCCGACGCCACCTTCCTGCATGTCGCCGCGATCAACTTTGCCCACGTGGTCCCCAAGGAGGAGGTGGAGAAGCATGGCGCCGATTTCGGCAAGCATCCGGTCGGGTCGGGCGCCTTCAAGCTGGCTGAATGGACGCTCGGCCAGAAGCTCGTCTTCGAGCGGTTCGCCGACTACTGGAACAAGGGCCTGCCGAAGCTCGACCAGATCACCTTCGAGGTCGGGCAGGAGCCGATCGTGGCGCTGCTTCGCCTGCAGAAGGGCGAGATCGACATCCCCGGCGACGGCATTCCACCGGCGAAGTTCATCGAGGTGAAGGAAGATCCCGCATTCAAGGATCTGGTCATCCAGGGCGGCCAGTTGCACACCGGCTATGTCGCGATGAACGTGAAGATCAAGCCGTTCGACGATGTGAAGGTGCGCCAGGCCGTCAACATGGCGGTCAACAAGGACCGCATCGTGCGCATCATCAACGGCCGCGCGATCCCCGCCAACCAGCCGCTGCCGCCGACAATGCCGGGTTATGCCAAGGACTATGAGGGCTATCCCTACGATGTCGAGAAGGCGAAGGCCCTGATGGCCGAGGCAGGCCTGGCCGACGGTGTCGAGACCGAGCTGTTCGTCATGAACACCGACCCGCAGCCCCGCATCGCACAGGCAATCCAGCAGGATCTCGCCGCCATAGGCATAAAGGCTTCGGTGAAGTCGCTGGCACAGGCCAACGTCATCGCCGCCGGCGGCGAGCCAGACGGCGCACCGATGATCTGGTCTGGCGGCATGGCCTGGATCGCGGACTTCCCGGATCCTTCCAACTTCTATGGTCCGATCCTGGGCTGCGGCGGCGCAGTGCAGGGCGGATGGAACTGGTCCTGGTACTGCAATGAGGAACTCGACAGCCAGGCAGCCGCGGCCGACGCGATCGTCGACCCGGCGAGAAAGGCCGAACGCGAGGAGACGTGGCGCAACATCTACCTGAAGATCATGGAAGACGCGCCTTGGGCGCCGATCTTCAACGAGGAGCGTTTCTCGGTGCGCTCGGCGCGTATCGGCGGGGCGGACGAACTGTTCGTCGATCCCGTCCACATCCCCGTCCACTATGATCAGGTCTATGCAAAAGATGTGCAGTAGCTGCGACTACACAATCCACGGCAGGAGCCATCATTTCGGGTGGGATCATTCGCTCCCGCCCGCGCAGACTGTGGCGCCGGGCTCGACCATCCGCTTCGAATGCCTGGACAGTGGCGGCGGCCAGTTCAAACCCGACAGCACCGTCACCGATGTCTCCTCGCTCGACTTCTCCAGGGTCAATCCGGTGACCGGTCCCGTCTTCGTCGACGGGGCCGAGCCCGGAGATGCCCTGAAGATCACCATCGACGAGTTCGAACCGTCCGGCTTCGGCTGGACGGCGAACATTCCGGGCTTCGGCTTGCTGGCCGACCAGTTCACCGAACCGGCGCTGAATTTGTGGAAGTACGACGCCGCGGCCCTGACGCCGGCACTGTACGGCCGGAACGGGCGCGTGCCGCTGAAACCGTTCGCCGGCACGATCGGGGTTGCGCCGGCCGAGCCCGGTTTGCATTCGGTGGTGCCGCCGCGCCGGGTCGGCGGCAATCTCGATATCCGCGATCTCGCCGCCGGCACGAC
>NZ_AHAM01000016.1 GCF_000236565.1 Mesorhizobium alhagi CCNWXJ12-2
GTCCGTCCCGGTGATCGCCTTGGAAACGGCTTCCTCGAAGCCGGGCGTCGTTTTCGGCGTGGGCGTCCATGAGCCGGGCAGGCGCGCCACCGGCACGCCCTCATGCGCGGCCACCATGAATTCATGCCACGCCTGCGCCGGGAGGGCGCCGCCGGTGACTTTTTTCATCGGAGCGTCGTCGTCGTTGCCGAACCAGACGCCGGTGGTCAGATTGGCGGTGTAGCCGACGAACCAGGCGTCGCGCGACTTCTGGCTGGTGCCGGTCTTGCCGGCCGCCGGCCAGGCGAAACCGGCTTTGGTGGCGGTGCCTGTCTCGACCGTCCCGGTCATCATCGAATTCATCATCCCGACGATCTCGGGCCGGATGACGCGCGGCGCGGAGCCGCCGGTGTTTTCATAAAGCACCTCGCCGGAGGTCGTGGTGACGCGCCGGATGAAATGCACTTCCGGGCGGTAGCCGCCATTGGCGAAGGGGACATAGGCCGCGGTCAGTTCCAGCGGCGTGACTTCCGACGTGCCGAGCGCGATCGACGTGTTGGCCTGAAGCTCGGATTCGATGCCCATGCGGTGCGCGGCCTCAACCACCGCTTCTGGGCCGACCTCCATGGCGAGCTGGGCCGCGACCGAGTTCAGCGATTTCGCCAGTGCGGTTGCCAGCGTGACCTTGCCGAAATATTTGCCGTTGTAGTTTTCAGGCGTCCATTTGCCGATCCGGATGGGAGCGTCGGTGCGCACGCTGTCCGGCGTGCGGCCCTGCTCGAGCGCCGCCAGGAAGACGAACGGCTTGAAGGCCGATCCGGGCTGGCGACGGGCTTCGGAAGCGCGGTCGAACTGGCTGTTGGCGTAGTCGTAGCCGCCGACCATGGCGCGCACCGCGCCAGAATTGTCGATCGACACCAGGGCCCCCTGGCTGACGTTGAGCTTTTCGCCATTCTCGGAGATCAGTCGGCGGATGGATTTTTCGGCGAGATCCTGCAGCGTCAGGTCGACGGTGCTATCGACGATGATGTCGGCGCGGACATCGCCGATCAAGCCAGGCAGTTCCTCCATGATGCGGTCGGCGACGTAGTGCTCCGAGCCGGTCCAGTAGGCTGTGGCGCGGGTCGCGGGCGCGCTCATGGCGACGGTGAGTTCCTTCTCGCCGATCATGTCTTCATCACGCATTGCGGCCAGCACCAGCTGCGCGCGGTCTTCGGCGGCCTTGGGGTCGCGCGCCGGCGACAGCCGCGAGGGGGCCTTCAGCAGGCCGGCGAGAAGCGCTGCCTCCGCGAGCGTCACGTCGCGGGCGGACTTGCCGAAATAGCGGCGCGAGGCCGCCTCCACGCCATAAGAGCCGGAGCCGAAATAGACCCGGTTCAGATACATTTCCAGGATCTGGTCCTTGGTGTGCTTGTGCTCCAGCCAGAGCGCCAGAAGCACCTCCTGGACCTTGCGCTCGATCGTCCGGTCAGGTTTCAGGAACAGGTTCTTTGCGAGCTGCTGCGTCAGCGTAGAACCACCCTGCGTGAAGCGGCCATCCATCAGGTTGGTCGCCATCGCCCGCGCGAGTCCGATCGGATCGATGCCGAAATGCGAATAGAAGCGGCGGTCCTCGATCGCCATGACCGCCTGCGGGATATAGGGCGACATTTCATGCAGGCCGACAGCCTCGCCGCCGGTCATGCCGCGATTGGCGACAAGCTTGCCGTCGACGGAGACGATCTTGATGTTGGGGGAGCGGTCGGGAATGGCCCAGGTCGTGGCGCTCGGCATCTTGGCGCCATACCAGGCGACGATGCCGGCGGCGGCGATGCCGCCCCAGAGCGCCAGCACGAAGCACCAGTAGAACAGTCGCGTAAAACCACCGAGCAGGCCGCGTCGCTGTTTTCCGCGACTGCGGCGCGACGGTTTGCTCTTTGCCGATTTTCCCTTGGCCGGGGCCTTGCGTCGACTGCTCGGCATCACGCGATCATCCTCGCTCACCGACAGTTCCGACGAGGATCTTGCCCGCGCCGGCCCGTCAAAAGTCGGTTCGATGCGCGTCTTGTTTCGGTTCACCATGCCGTCCCGCTGTGTCCGTCCCGTTAGCGACGCCAACTGGACAGTAAATGCGGCGATTTAAGGGGGCGTTAAGCCGGCTTGGGCGCTCGCTGAAGGAATGCTTTCAATGACCGCCGACGATCTCGCAGATAGTCCGCTGCCAGTCTTTGCGCAGTTCCTCCGCGGTCGCGGGGCGCAGGCCGCAAGCGGCGACCGCGGTGGCCGCCGCCGCGACAAGTTCAGCATTGTCCCTTGCCGGCGAGCCGTCGGGCAGGAACAGATTGTTTTCAAACCCGACCCGGATATGGCCGCCGAGCAGCGCGCCGGCGGTGACGCAAGCGGTTTCGCGCGCGCCGAATGCGCATACGCTCCAATGGCCAAAGCGCGGCATGCCGGGCGCGAGAAATGGCAGGAGGTCGCCGGGCGACGATTTTTGGCCGACGCTGTAGCGGCCGAGCACGTAAAGCACCAGAATATCCTCGAATGGAATCAGGCCCCGCTCCTTCAGGGTGGCCAGCTTCACTGCCTCTTCCGGCGTGTAGAGGATGATTTGGGGAACGATTTTTTCCCGGCGCAGCCAACCCAGAAACTCCCCGAAAGCTGCCTCATGGCTGTCGTCCGGCAGCAATTCCCTGAGCGCGAGCGATACCGCCTCCGGCCGCACCTGGCGCACCACCGCCATCTGCTCGGCGGGCCGATATATGCCGAGCGCCTCGCTGGTGATCTGGATCACCAGCCGGTCGCCAACGGCGGCACGGATCGCGGCAATCACTGCGCGATAGGCATCGGCGTCCAGCAGATGCCCTCCGTCCCGGTCGCGCACATGCGTATGGATCATCGACGCGCCCGCCTCCAGGCAGGCCGCTGCCGTCGCGGCAAGTTCGGCCGGCGTCATGGGCAGCGCCGGATGATCGGCCTTAGTGCGGCGCCCGCCATTCGGCGCGACCGCGATGGCGACGGGGGCGGCAACGTTCAGGTCTGGTGCGGTCACGCGGTCAATCCATTTGTTTCATTTCGAGCTATGATGTAACATATGTTGCATCTTTCCGGCAGCGGGTCTAGGTTCTTCCCTATAGCCAAGCCGGCCCTCCGAGGACATCATGACCAAAATCCTGCATCGCCAGATCCATGCCAGCCTGCCGGTGGCCGTCGGCGGCCAGGGGGTGAATCTGCTTGATGCCGATGGACGCTCCTACATCGACGCCTCGGGCGGCGCGGCGGTGTCGTGCCTCGGCCACGGCCATCCCGATGTGTCGGCGGCAATGCACGCCCAGGCCGACCGGATCGCCTATGCCCACACGAGCTTCTTCACCAACGAGCCCGCCGAGAAGCTGGCCGATCGGCTGGTGGCGGGAGCGCCGCAGGGCATCAGCCATGCCTATTTCGTCTCCGGCGGCTCGGAAGCGATCGAGGCGGCGCTGAAGATGGCGCGGCAGTATTTCGTCGAGACCGGGCAGCCGCAGCGGCGCAACATCATCGCCCGCCGCCAGAGCTATCACGGCAACACGCTCGGCGCGCTGGCCACCGGCGGCAACGAAATGCGGCGCACGCAGTTTCGCCCGCTGCTGATCGAGACGCACCACATCGACCCCTGCTACGCCTATCGTTTCCAGGAGCCGGGCGAGAGCGACGAAAGCTATGCCGCGCGCGCCGCGCAGGCGCTGGAAGACAAGGTGCTGGAGCTTGGCCCGAAGACGGTGATGGCCTTCGTGGCGGAGCCGGTGGTCGGCGCGACGGCCGGCGCTGTGCCGCCCGTCGCCGACTATCTGAAGCGCATCCGCGCCATCTGCGATCGCCACGGCATCCTCTTGATCCTCGACGAGGTGATGTGCGGGATGGGCCGCACCGGCACGCTGCATGCCTGCGAGCAGGACGGCGTCGCGCCGGACCTGATGACGGTGGCGAAGGGGCTCGGCGGCGGCTACCAGCCGATCGGCGCGGTGCTGCTCAGCCAGAAAATTTTCGAGGCCTTCGCCAACGGTTCCGGCCTGTTCCAGCATGGCCACACCTATATCTGCCATCCCATGGCCTGCGCCGCAGCGCTTGCCGTGCAGGAGGTCATTGAGCGCGACGATCTGCTCGCCAATGTCCGGGCCATGGGCGCACATCTCTCGCGGCGATTGGGTGAACGGTTCGGCAACCACGCGCATGTCGGCGACATTCGCGGACGCGGCCTTTTCATGGGCGTGGAGTTGGTCGAGGACCGCTCGACCAAGGCGCCCTTCGATCCGAAGCTGAAGCTCCACGCGAAGGTCAAGCGCGAGGCGATGGCGCGCGGGCTGATGGTCTATCCCGGCGGCGGCACGATCGATGGGGTCCATGGCGATCATGTGTTGATCGCGCCGCCGTTCATCATAGACGCGGCGACGATCGATGCCGTGGTCGAGCGCCTCGGCGACGCGATTGATGCGGCGGTGGCCGTATAGGCATTCACTCCGCCAAATACGCGCCGAACGCCTGCAGCTCCAGCTCCGTCTCCCTGACCCGCTCGGCGGCGGCCGGACCGCTGCGCGCCAGCATCGTCGCGGCGAGCGCTTCCACGATCGCCATCGCGGCGGCCACCGACGGGAAGAAGGACGGGCTGTCGGTCGAAAAGCGCAGCGTAACCTCCGCATGCCGCGCGACCGGCGCGGCCATGCTGTCGGCGATGGCGACGATCGGCACGCCGTGCCGCCGCGCCGCTTCCACCACCGGCCCGAGTTCGCGCGAATAGGGCGAAAAGCCGATCGCCACGATCGCCTCCCTCTTGCCTAGCGCGGCCAGCTCCGCCTCCAGTGCGCCGCTGTCGCCGCCGAGCAGCGTGATGTCACGCCGGAACATCCGGCAGAGATAGACGAACGCGTGGGCTGGCGCGCGGCAGCTGCGGAACCCGGCGACGCGTATGCGCTGGGCGCGCTCCAATATGGCGCAAGCCTTGGCGATTTCGTCGCCGCCATTGACCGCTTCGGCGGCAGTGAGATTGGCCGATATCGTCCGCAGGGATTCAGCGAAGATCGCCTCCGCGCCGCGCTTGACCAGCGCGTCGGCCTTGGCCGCGAAGGGCGCGTTGCCGGAGCGCAGCCGGTCTTCGAAAGGTTTTCGCAGCGCGGCCCAGTCGGCGAAGCCCAGCCGCCGCGCCAGCCGCACGAAGGTCGTGGGCGTCACTTCCGAGCGCGAGGCCAGCACGCGCATCGACACAAGCGCGACCTCGTCGGGATGATCGACCAGGAAGCGCGCCGCCTTGCGGAGTTCCGAGCTCAGTTCGGGCAGGTCGGCCAGTATGCGCCCCTGGACCTCGTCGAAACCCGCTTCGCGCCCATCCATGTAACAAGTATTCCCCTTGATTGACAAAGCGCAACAATCGTAGCATGGCGCGACGTGCCTTCGATACAAAAAGCGCGATGGCCGCATCGGCACGCAACACCAAGGGAGAACTAGATGAAACATGACCGGATTATGCGTCGCGGAGCGCAAGCCGTGGCCCTGTCGGCCGCGCTGCTGTTTTCTGGCGGCGCGATGGCGCAGCAGAATTTCGTGACGATCGGCACCGGCGGCGTCACCGGCGTCTATTACGCCGCGGGCGGCGCGATCTGCCGGCTCCTGAACAAGGACCGCAAGACACACGGCATCCGCTGCTCGGTGGAATCGACCGGCGGCTCGGCCTTCAACGTCAACACGATCAAGGAAGGCGAACTCGACTTCGGCATGGCCCAGTCGGACGTCCAGTACAACGCCTTCCAGGGCGAGGAATCCTTCAAGGAAGGCGGCGCGCATGCCGATCTTCGGGCCGTGTTCTCGATCCATCCCGAACCCTTCACCGTGCTGGCGCATCCGAACGCCAACATAACCAAGTTCGAGGACTTCAAGGGCAAGCGCTTCAATGTCGGCAATCCGGGTTCCGGAACGCGGTCTTCCATGGAACGCCTGCTCGGCGCCATGGGCTGGACCTTGGCGGACTTCTCGCTGGCTTCGGAACTGAAGGCCGACGAGCACGGCCCGGCGCTCTGCGACGGCAAGATCGACGGCTTCTTCTACGGCGTCGGCCACCCGTCGGCCAACATCCAGGATCCGACGACCACCTGCGCCGCGAAGCTGGTGCCGCTGACGGGCGAAGTCGTCGACAAGCTCGTCGCCGACAACCCCTATTATGCCAAGGCGACCATTCCGGGCGGTCTCTACAACAACAACCCCGACGACGTCGAAACCTTCGGCGTCCTCGCCACACTGGTCACCTCGGCCAATGTTCCCGAAGAGACCGTCTACCAGCTCGTGAAATCGACGTTCGAGAATTTCGACGAGTTCAAGTCGCTGCACCCTGCCTTCGCCAATCTCGATCCGCAGAAGATGGTCACGGACGGAAATTCGGCGCCGCTGCATCCCGGCGCGGAAAAGTACTACAAGGAGAAAGGCTGGCTGAAGTAAGCTTCGCAACCTGACGACAGGCCGGCGGGTTCGTGGGGAGCCCGCCGGCATAATCCATAAGAAAGGGAGGGCGTCATGAGCGAAGTCAAGGAACAGCCGGCCGAGGTCGATCTCGAGCAGCTCGAACAACTCGTCGCGGAGGCCGATCCCGGCGGCCGCCACGCCGCGGGCGTCGCCGGGCAGGTGCTGCTTTGGGTGGCCGTCGCATGGTCGCTGTTCCAGCTCTGGTACGCCTCGCCCCTGGCTTTCGTTTTCGGCTTCGGCATTCTCAATGACACCGAGGCCCGCGCCATCCATCTCGGTTTCGCACTGTTCCTGACCTTCACGGCCTATCCGGCATTCAGATCCTCGCCGCGCGACCGCGTTCCCCTGCTGGACTGGGTATTGGCGTTCGTCGGCGCGTTTGCGGGCGCCTACCTGTTCCTGTTCTACGTTCAGCTTTCCGGGCGCCCGGGCCAGCCCACGACGCTCGACCTCGTGACCGGCACGGTCGGCATCCTGCTTCTCCTCGAAGCGACCCGCCGCGCGCTGGGGCTACCCATGGTCATCGTCGCTTCGGTGTTCATCTTCTACACCTTCGCCGGCCAGTACATGCCGGACGTGATCCAGCATCGCGGCGCCTCGCTGGTCAAATTCCTCAATCACCAATGGCTGACCACCGAGGGTGTGTTCGGCATCGCGCTCGGCGTCTCGACAAGCTTCGTCTTCCTGTTCGTGCTGTTCGGCACGCTTCTGGAAAAGGCCGGCGCGGGCAACTGGATGATGCAGATCTCGATCGCGCTGCTCGGCCATCTGCGCGGCGGTCCGGCCAAAGTTGCGGTGGTGTCCTCGGCGCTGAACGGCGTCGTCTCCGGCTCGTCCGTGTCCAACGTCGTTTCGGGCGGCATCTTCACCATACCGCTGATGAAGCGCACCGGCCTGTCCGGCGTGAAGGCCGGCGCGATCGAGGCGACCGCCTCGATCAACGGCCAGATCATGCCGCCGGTCATGGGCGCCGCGGCCTTCCTGATGGTCGAGTATGTCGGCATCCCATACGCGGAGATCGTCAAGCACGCGATCCTGCCCGCCGTGTTCTCCTATCTGGCGCTGCTCTACATGGTGCATCTGGAAGCGGTGAAGCTCGACATGCAGCCTATCCCGCAACGCCCGACGCCGCGGCGTGAGCGGTGGCTGCGCATGGGGCTCGGGCTTTCCGGCAGCATCCTCGCGGTCTGCATCCTATATTACGGCATCATCGCCATCCAGGCCGCCTTCGGCTCGGCCGCGCCGACCCTGCTCGCCGTCGCCGGCATCGTCCTCTACGTCGCCACCATCTGGTATTCGTCGCGCTATCCGGATTTGGAACTCGACGACCCGAACGCGCCGATTTTGGAACTGCCGCGCGCCTGGGATGTGACCCGGACCGGGCTCGATTTCCTGATCCCCATCGCCGTCCTGCTCTGGTGCCTGATGGTCGAGCAGCTTTCGCCCGGCCTTTCGGCCTTCTGGGCGACGGTCACGATCCTCGGCATCGTCGCCACCCGCAGGCCGCTTATGGCGATTTTCCGGAAGGAGCATTTCTCCAGCTCGGTGCGAGCCGCCGCGTGGGATCTGACCGACGGATTGGCGCTCGGCGCGCGCAACATGATCGGCATCGGGGTCGCCACCGCCACGGCGGGCATCGTCGTCGGCACGATCACGCTGACCGGCCTCGGACTGATGATGACGGAACTTGTCGAGTTCATCTCGGGCGGCAACGTCATCCTGATGCTGATCCTCGTCGCCGCGATCAGCCTCGTGCTCGGCATGGGCATTCCGACGACGGCCAACTACATCCTGGTGGCGACGCTTATGGCGCCGGTGGTGGTCGATCTCGGCGCGCAGGCGGGGCTGGCGATCCCGCTGATCGCCGTGCACCTCTTCGTCTTCTACTTCGGCATCATGGCCGACATCACGCCGCCGGTCGGGCTTGCCGCCTTCGCGGCGGCGGCGATCTCCAAGGAAGACCCTATAGCCACCGGTTTCCAGGGCGCGTTCTATTCGCTGCGCACCGCAATCCTGCCCTTCGTCTTCATCTTCAACCCTTCGATCCTGCTGATCGGCGTCGACACCTGGGCGCAGACGATCTGGGTCGCCGCGGTCTCGCTCGCCGCCATCCTGATCTTCTCGGCGGCGACGATGAACTTCTTCGTGACGAAGAGCCGGCTTTGGGAAAGCGCGGTCCTGCTGCTGGTCTGCTTCACCCTGTTCCGTCCGGACTGGTGGCTCAACCAGTTCACTGCGCCCTATGAGGAACGCCCGGCGAGCGAGTTCCTGTCGGCGGTCGAGCAGGCGCCGGAGGATGCGCGGATCAACTTCGTCGTCGAGGGCATCGACCTGATGGGCGAAGACGTGCGCAAGACGGTCAACGTGCCGCTCGGCGAACCGGCCGAGCCGCTGGAGCGGCTGCGCGCCATCGGCCTCACGATCGCTCCGGCCGGCGATACGCTGATGATCACCAATGTCGCCTTCGGCTCCTATGCCAAGCGCATCGGGCTCGACGTCGGTTATGACGTCACGGCGGTCCTCAGGAAGGCCGAGCAGCCGTCCACCTTGATCCCTGTTGGGGCGGCGCTGGCGGTTACGGCGCTGATCGCCGGGCTGCAGCTTGCTCGCAAGCGCGCCGCGGCTCGGGAATCGCAGGCGGCCTGAGACCCGCCCGCATGCCGGCTGGATATTGCATATAACTGGTCCTACCAGTTATATGCAGCCAGGGAGAGAGATCATGAATGCACCTTCCGGCAAGCGTTCCGGCGCCGAAATTCCTTTCGATCATGCCCGTGTCGACCGCCTCATGGAGGAGGCCGGCATCGACGTCCTGGTCGCCACCTCCAAGCACAATGTCCAGTATCTGCTGGGCGGCTACAAATTCATCTTCTTCGCCGCCATGGATGCGATCGGGCACAGCCGTTATCTGCCGGTGGTGATCTACGAAAAAGGCCGTCCGGAACATGCCGCCTATATCGGCAACCGCATGGAAGGCGGCGAGCATCACAACAATCCGTTCTGGACGCCGGCGGTGCACACCGCGACATGGGGTACGATGGACGCCGCAGGTCTTGCAGTCGAGCATCTGAAGACGATCGGCAAGGCCGATGCGCGAATCGGCATCGAACCGCCATTCCTGCCGGCCGACGCGCATGGCGCGCTGCAGGGGCTCGATGGCGCGAGGCTGGTGGACGCGACATCGATGCTGGAGCGCATGCGGGCGCTGAAGACGCCGGAGGAACTCGAAAAGCTGCGCATGGCGTCGGAGCTGATCACCGATTCCATGCTGGCGGTGTTTGCAAGCCAGGGGCCGGGTTCGACCAAGCAGGAGATCGTCGATGCGCTGCGCCGCGAGGAGACGAACCGCGGCCTGACCTTCGAATATGCGCTGCTGACGCTGGGCTCGAGCCACAACCGGGCGGTGTCGCCACAGGCCTGGCAGCCCGGCGAGGTGATGTCGCTCGATTCCGGCGGCAATTATCACGGCTATATCGGCGACCTCTGCCGCATGGCGGTGCTCGGCGAGCCCGACCGGGAATTGCAGGATCTGCTGGCCGAGGTCGAAGCGGTGCAGCAGGCCGCCTTCTCCAAGATCGCGCCCGGCGTTCTCGGCGGCGACATGATCGCCCACGCAGAGGCCGTGCTGAGGGCGTCGCCGAGCGCCGCCTTCACCGATTTCTTCGCACACGGAATGGGGCTTATCACCCATGAGGCGCCGTTCCTGATGACCAACCACCCGGTCGCTTATGAGGGCGTCGACGCCGCAAGGCCGCTGGAGGCCGGCATGGTGCTGTCGGTCGAGACCACGATGCTGCATCCGACGCGCGGCTTCATCAAGCTCGAGGACACGGTCGCTGTGAAGGACGGCGGCTACGAGATGTTCGGCGCCCGCGGGAGGGGGTGGAACAGGGGTGGATCGTGATACATCTGTCCGGGAATGGAGCTTCGGCGATTGGCGCTCCTGTCCATTTTACCAGTGCGTCCTTCGACAGGCTCAGGATGAGGGAGGTTGGGGGGCGACCGTCAATCTTGAAGGTTTAGCCGAACACACACGATCACAATCAACTCTGAGCGTGGGGCGCATCTGCACCGAGGAAAGCGTGCACTGATTGGCCCCCGAATGACGACCTGAAATGAAGTCGTGAAATAAAATGCCATCGCATCTGCGCCTTGCTGGTTCTCCCTCCCCGACGCCGTCATCATCCTGAGGTGCGAGCGAAGCGAGCCTCGAAGGACGCACCTATTCATCGCCACGCCCCGTTTCCGGTCTGGCCATTGCAGTGGTCGGGAAGACGGGCGGGCGGGAAAGCGCCGCACGAATTCGTAAAAAAGAACAGGCACTTCCATGCCCGCCCGTCCGGTGTCTGTCGCCACGGTCGACCGGTCACGCGCCGTCTCCATGCTGCCCCGCGGATTGCACACGGACGTTTCATGGTCGTTACGCACGGCTACTCCGCAAACCCGCCATCCAGGCATTTGCGCCTGCCGCGGGAACGCCGGCCCGTCGGACGCCCTCAGGCCCGTGGGAACCGAATCCACGGGGAGAGGTCACCGCCGCCCCACCCGATCCCCTGTCCGGAACCGGTTCCCGCAAGGGCGATGGACGGATTGTGCGGGACGGGCGGGATGTGTGAACAAATCCGGTGCGAAGAATCTTCTCGCCGGCTGTTATGCCATTGATCCACAACAGTTCTTTTTGCGCACGAGCCAAAATGAGAGTGGATCCTATCCACGTTTGAGGGCCGCAGTGCCCCCTCCACCATGCTTCGCATGGTCCCCCTCCCCCGTAAACCGGGGGAGGATCGGCAGCGCAACGATTCCCCTTCAGGCGGCCGGCGGCACCAGCCGGAAATCGGGCAGTTCGCGCAGCGCGAGTTCCGGGCCCGCGGGCGAATAGACGACGAAAAGCTGCATCGGCCCGTCGCCGGTGTTCGTCGTAGAATGGAAGCGGCTTTCGGGCACATAGACGGTGCAGCCGGGCCCGACCTTCCGCACCACCGGATTACCCTCTTCGTCCTCGACCATCTGCTCGCCGGTTCCGGAAATCACGAAGATGATCTCTTCCGCGCCGGGATGATTGTGCCGGGCATGGCCCTTCTGCAGGTCGACCACGCCGCCGGAGAAACGCGACGCGCCGTTGACCTCCGGCGCCACCGTCAGGGCCAGCCTGCCCCAGTCGAAGGCGAAGGTGTCGACCTCCTTCGGATAGACGAAATTCCGTTCCCTGGTCATGCGGCTCCTCCCCGGTTCCTGTTTGCCGCCGGCGCGCCGAGCGCCAGCTCTTTGAATGTCTCCGTCTGACTGCGGATGGCGGCTTCGGCGGGCAGCCGCTCCATCGAACTCGCGCCATAAAAACCGTGGCATCCGGTGCAGCGGTCGAGAATGTATTTCGCATCGTCGGGCATGGAAATCGGCCCGCCATGGCAGAGTACGAAGACGTCGCTGCGAACCTCGCGCGCCGCCTCGGCAATCGCATCGATTTCCGTGACGCAGTCGTCGAGCGACTTGGCCGAGGTCGCGCCGATCGAGCCTCCGGTGGTCACTCCCATATGCGCGACGATGATGTCGGCGCCGGCCCTTGTCATGGCGCGGGCCTCATCCGGGTTGAACACATAGGGCGTGGTCAGCAGGTCGAGCTTGTGCGCCTCGGCGATCATGTCGACCTCGAGGCCAAAGCCCATGCCGGTTTCCTCGAAACTTTGCCGCATGGAGCCGTCGAACAGGCCGATCGTCGGAAAATTCTGCACACCGGAAAAGCCCATGGTCTTCAGTTCGGAAAGCAGCAGCGGCATGATGACGAACGGATCGGTGCCGTTGACACCGGCCAGCACCGGCGTGTGCTTCACCACAGGCAGGACCTCGTAGGCCATTTCCTTGACGATCTCGTTGGCATTGCCATAGGCGAGCAGCCCGGCGGCGGAGCCGCGTCCTGCCATGCGGTAGCGGCCGGAATTGTAGATGATGATGAGGTCGATGCCGCCCGCCTCCTCGGCCTTGGCCGAGATGCCGGTGCCGGCTCCGCCGCCGACGATCGGCTGGGCGCGGTCCGCCAC
>NZ_AHAM01000015.1 GCF_000236565.1 Mesorhizobium alhagi CCNWXJ12-2
CCGACTGGCCCCGCTTCAAGGCGCTGCTCAGGCTCGGCCTGCCTATCGCCGGCATTTTGGCATTCGAAGTGACGATCTTCAACGCCGCTGCGCTGTTGATGGGGCTGATCGACGCCGCATCGCTGGCTGCGCACGCCATCGCCATACAGATCGCCTCGATCAGCTTCATGGTGCCGCTGGGGCTGAACCAGGCGGTGACCGTGCGCGTAGGCCGCGCCTATGGCGCGGGCAATCCGGACGGGATCAGCCGCGCCGGCTGGACCGCCTATGTGCTCGGCGTCGGCTTTATGGCGTTGATGGCGATGGTGATGATCCTATGGCCGCATCTCCTGATCAGCGCCTTCATCGACCTTCAAGCGCCGGAAAACGCTGCGGTTATAGGGCTCGCTGTGTCGTTCCTGGCGTTTGCGGCGCTGTTCCAGATAGTTGACGGCGCGCAGGCGGTAGCGTCGGGCATGCTGCGCGGGCTGCACGACACGAAAGTGCCGATGGTGTTCGCGGCGATAGGCTATTGGGGCGTGGGCCTGCCGCTCGGCGTGCTGCTCGCGTTCCAGTTCGGGCTTGCCGGCAACGGCATCTGGATCGGGCTTTCGGCGGGACTGGCGGTAGTCGCCGTGCTGCTGCTGGCGCGCTGGCTGCGGCGGGAAGAGCTGGGGCTGACGGTCTGGCGGTAGGTCTGCTAGGCCTGCGCTGCCCCTCATCCGCCTGCCGGCATGTTCTCCTCGTATCCTTCGACAAGCTCAGGACCGGAGAAGGGGGAGGTAGTTAAACCCTGAGATCCCTCAAATAAGTGTTGGCGACCATCGAGGCAGCGTAGGCAGCGGGATCGAGGTCGGCGAAAAGCAGCGCCTCGCCGGTTTCGGGCGCTTCAGCGAGCATAGTGCCGTCGGGCGCGGCGACGCCGGACAGGCCGGCATAGGAAAACAGCGCATCATTGCCGCAATGGTTGACGTAGGCGACGAAGACCTGGTTTTCGAAGGCGCGCACCGGGACCAGCTTGCGCGCGATAAATTCCGCGTGGTCGCTGGCCGGCAGCGCAGTCGGCACGATCATCACTTGTGCGCCTGCCTGCGCCAGCCGGCGCACGTTTTCAGGAAACTCGACATCGTAGCAGATCAGCATTCCGAGCTTGATGCCACGATGCTCGACGATGCAGGCGGCGGGCTTTTCGGGCGAAAACAGCGCCCGTTCGTAGGGGCCATAGAGATGCGATTTGCGATAGACGATGCTGCGCTGACCGTCGGCGTAGATTGCGCTGTTCCACACGGTTTCACCGTCGCGCTCGGCGAAGCCTGCGACCAAAGCCACGCCGGTCTCGCGCGACAGGGCGGCGAGCCTCTCGGCAAGATCGCCGTCAGCGGGCTCGGCAAGTTCTGAAATCATGTCGCCAGCGCCGTAGCCGGTGACCGCCAGTTCCGGCGCGACCAGAAGGTCCGCGCCGTTTTCGGCAGCTTCCCGCGCAGCCGTCTCGATGCGGAAAATGTTGGCTGTCCGGTCGCCCGGTACGGCATGCATCTGGAGCGCGGCGAGCCTCATCAGCTCTCGTCCGACGACATTGCGCCCAAGAGTCGCCTGATATCGCCGAACCAGGCGATCAGGCCGAAGACCAGCGCCGCTATGGCGACGAAGAAGACCGACACCGAGGCCATGGTCGGCGTATAGCCGTAGCGCAGCGCGTTGAATATCTTGATAGGCAGCGTTTCCATGACGAAGCCGATGGTCATGTAGGCGACTATGTATTCGTTGAGCGACAGAACGAAGGCGAAGGCATAGCCCGAAACCAGATAGGGCAGGATAAGCGGCAGCACCACCGTCTTCAGCACCGTGCGGTCGTCGGCGCCCATGGTCGAGGCGGCCTCGACCAGCGATCGGTCGATCGACGCGAAACCAAGCGACAACGTCACCAGCGGCAGGGTAACGAAGAAGATCGCGTGGCTGATCGCCGCCGTCCAGGGCTGGCCGTAAAGGCCGATCGTCGCCCAGAAGGTCAGGAAGCCGAGCGCCGTGATGACCGGCGGCAAAATGAAGGGCGCGACGCCGAGCAACTGGAAGATGTTGGCCCAGGGGGCGATGCGCCGCCACAGGAACCAGGCCAGCGGCAAGGCAATGGCGACGGCAAGTGCAGCCGATGTGAGCGCCAGCACCACCGACGCGATCAGCGCGCGCCGCCATTCCGGATCCAGGAATATTTGCGCGTACCAGGAGAGCGAGAAGCCGATCGGCGGGAAGGCGAGATCCTGCTTCTCGTTTACCGAGACGCCTGCGACGACAATCAAGGGCGCGCCGAGGAACAGCGCCACGGCGGCGAAATAGAGCCGGCGAAGGAATGTCTCGCTCATAGCGCATTCTCCCTGCGTCCGACGAGCAGCGTCAGGCCGACCAGCGCCAGCGAGATCAGCACGAGGAAGACCGCCATCGCCGCCGCGAACGGCATGTTGGACTGGTAGATCGCCTGATCGGTGATCAGCACGGACAGCGTCCAGTGCTGCGGCCGGCCGAGGATCTGCGGCAGCAGGTAGGACCCCAGCGCGAAGACGAAGACCATGATCAGCGTCGCAACGATCGTGTTTCGCAAGGCCGGAGTGACAACGTTGAAGAAGGCGTGGATGGGCGATGCGCCGAGTGTGCGCGCGGCTTCCAGCAGCGTCGGGTCGAGCCGCACCAGAGCGGGGTAGAGCACCAGGATCGTATAGGGCAGCGCCTGATAGACCATGCCGGTGAGCACTGCCCCGAACCCCGGCAGCAGCGCGACCGGCTCCTGCATCACGCCCAGCCAGACGAACAGATTGGTGATGCCTGCGGTGCGTGAGAATAGCGTCGACCAGGCAAAGCCGATGATGACCTCCGACAACGACAGCACCGACAGCAGGCAGACCAGCCAGACTGTCTGCACGGCCCGCGGGCGCCGGGTGAGCAGATAGGTAAAGGGGAAGGCGATGGCGACGCAGCAGATTGCGACTATCACCGAGAGCATCAGTGAGAAGCCAAGCACCCTGCCGAAGAAGGCCGACAGGAAGCGCGCGTAATTGTCGACGACGAAATCGGGCGTGTAGAAGCCGGCCGGATCGCGCTTGAAGAAGGAAACGGCGATCATCGTCGAGAACGGCACGACGAAGAAGACGACCAGCATGACCGCCGGGAAGAACAGCGGCGTGTAGTCGGCTATGGATTTGGGGGTTTCGCGTCTCATGGGCGAGACCTCTCCATAAATGCGCCCCCTCCACCGCCTTCGGCGGTCCCCCTCCCCCGTAAACGGGTGAGGATCCGCGTGGGTGACGGCCGAGACGTTGGGTCCTCCCCTGCGGAGCGGGGGAGGGGGACCGCCGAAGGCGGTGGAGGGGGCACCTGCATAGGCTGAGCGATGATGTACATCGTCACGACTTCACCACCACGCAGGCTTCGGGCGGCAGGGTGATTCCGACACGGTCGCCGGCGGCGACATCGACGCGCTCGCGCGGCGTGGCGACCGCGACGACGGTCTGCCCGCCTGCCTCGATAAAGGTTTCGATGGTGCCGCCGAGATCGCGCACGAAGGTGACGGTGCCGGGGATCGCGCCGGGGCCGGGCTTGCCGAGCCGCACGTCTTCCGGCCGGATCGAGATCGACGCCTTGGCCGTGCCGGCGGGCAGCGCGAGATCGGGGATGACCTGGCCCAGCACCGAGGCGCGGCCCGCATTATCGGCGGTAACATCCAGGAGATTGGTCGAGCCGATGAAGTCGGCGACGAAGGCGTCGGCCGGCTTGCGGTAGATTTCCATCGGCGAGGCTGCCTGGCGGATGCGGCCCTCGCCCATGACAACAACAACATCGGCCATCGTCATGGCCTCGCGCTGGTCGTGCGTGACGACGAAGGTGGTAATGCCGAGCCGCTGCTGCAGTTGGCGCAGCTCGACCTGCATGGATTCGCGCAATTTCGCGTCGAGGGCCGACATCGGCTCGTCGAGCAGGAAGAGTTTCGGCGAAAGCGCTAACGCCCGGGCGATGGCGACTCGCTGGCGCTGGCCGCCGGAGAGTTTTGCGACCGGACGGTCCGCGAAGCCGGGGAGGTGAACGAGCGTCAGGAGTTCTTCGGCGCGCCTCTTCTGCTCGTCTTTCGAGGCGCCGCGGATGCGCAGCGCGTAGGAAATGTTGTCGCCGACCGAAAGATGTGGAAACAGCGCCAGCGACTGGAAAACCATGCCGAGATTTCGCTTGTGCGTCGGCACCGGCGTGATGTCTTCGCCGTCGAGGATGATGGCGCCTTCGGTCGGCTCCTCAAGCCCGGCGATCATGCGCAGGAGCGTGGTCTTGCCGCAGCCGGACGGGCCGAGCAGACACACGAACTTGCCGTGCGGCACCGACAGGTTGACGCTATCCACGGCTTTGAAGTCGCCGAATTGTTTGGTGATGTCTTGCAGTGCCAGTCCGGACATGATGACCCCGATTGCCAGATGCTAAGTCCGCCTAAAATCAGACGGCGGTCAGTAGGCGAAATGGACGCCTTGCGCTCTCGGTTGCCCCTCATCCGCCTGCCGGCACCTCCTCGCCGTCAAGGACGGGGAGAAGGGCAAGCGGCTACGCTGACGACCTCCTCTCCCCGTTCTTCACGGGGAGAGGGTAAGGGTGAGGGGCACTTTGCGAGGCTTGCAACTCTAGCGAATCCTTAGCCGCTACGCCGCAACGATCAGCTCGGTCCACTTCTGGTTTATCCAGTCGGACTTGGTCGTGTAGAGGTCGTAGCGCGGCAGGATCGGCGGGATTTCGGACGACACCGCCGCGAATTCCTCCGCCGTCAGATCGAGCACGTCCTTCTTCAGGGTCGGCGCGGTGCCGACCTTGCGCGACATCAGCCCCTGGATCGCCGGCTGGCTCATATAGTCGATGAATACATGGGCCTCGTCGACCTTTTCGGAAGCGCGCGACAAGACCCAGTTACCCGAATCCTGTATTCCGCCTTCCTTCGGGAAGGTGGAGCGCACCGGCTGGCCGTCGGCGGCGGCAAGGCCGGTGACGTCGTGGTAATACTGGCCCATCGGGATCTCGCCGGACTTCAGCGCCTGCTCGAACTGCGCCTCGTCGCGGTACCAGAGGCGGACATTCGGCTTCAGCTCGGCGAGCTTTTCCATCGCCTTGAGGATGCCTTCCTCGGTGTCGAGCGCGTTGGTTCCGCCCATGAAGGTCGTGGAGGTCACTTCGAGCAGGAACGAGTTGGAGGCGAGCGCAAGAAGGCCCAGCTTGTCTGCGTTGGCGGGATCCCACATGTCGGCCCACGACGTCGGCGGCTCCTTGTAGACGTCGGTGTTGGTGACCAGCGTGATGTACCACGCCACCGCACCGACGCCGGCTATGCGGCCATCCGGATACTTGCTGGAGAAGTGCGGAAGCAGGCTGTCAAAACTCTTGATCCTGGCCGGGTCGATCGGCGTCCAAAGTTCGGTCCCAAGGCCCTTCAGCGTCGAGGTCTGCGACATCATCGAAACGTCTGCCGGAGCCTGGCCGGCCTTGGCGGCCTGTTCGAGCTGCACCAGCCACGCCTCGCCGGTCGGCTCCGCGATGGATTCGACGGCGATGCCGGTCGCCTTGGTGAACTCCGGAAAGATGTTCTCGTCGAAAGACTTCTTGAAGTAGCCGCCATAGACGCCGATCTTCAGCGACTTGTCCTGCGCGTGCAGGATCGACGGCATTGCCAGCATGCCGGCGCCGGCCAGCCCGGCGCCAAGCACCGTGCGGCGGCTCACCTGGCCATTCAGAATTCGTTTCATCGCTGTTCTCCTCTGTTTGCCGGCTTTGCGGCTGTTCCCTTGTTTCTGGTTCATTAAATCACCGGGGCGCTTGCGCCTCAATGACGGGTAACGCGATACCGGCGTGTCAGGCGCGGTCTTCCCGCCGGTTTTGTTTCTGCTTTATGTCAGGCTTCCTTGCCTGTGATCGCCGGGCTGAACACCATCAGGCTGAGAATCTCGAACAGCACCTGTGCGCCTGCGTGGGCTGTGTTGGTGGTGGAATCATATTGCGGCGCGACTTCCACGACATCGCCGCCGACAAGGTTGACGCCCTTGAAACCGCGGATGATCTCCAGCACCTCGCGCGTGGTCAGTCCGCCGACTTCCGGCGTGCCAGTGCCGGGCGCGAAGGCCGGGTCGAGACTGTCAATGTCGAAGGACAGATAGGTCGGGCCGTCGCCGACGATCTGTTTTGCGCGCTCGATGACGGCCGGGATGCCCATTCCGGACACTTCCTCGGCGTGGATGACGGTCATCCCGGATTCGTAAGTGAATTCCCAAAGGTATTCGGCCGAGCCGCGAATGCCGATCTGGATCGTGCGCGTCGGGTCGAGCACGCCGTCGAGCACGGCGTTGCGGAACGGCCCGCCATGATGGAATTTGGTCAGATCGTAGGCGCCGCCGGTGTCGCAATGGGCATCGATGTGGATCATGCCGACCGGCCGCTTCTTGCCGACCGCCTTGAGGATCGGGTGGCTGATCGAATGGTCGCCGCCGACCGACAGCGGAATGACGCCGGCATCGACGATCTGGTTGAAGCGGCGTTCGATGTCGTCATGGGATAGCTCAAGCCGATAGCGGCTCTGGAACCGGACGTCGCCGATATCGGCGACGCGCAGGTCCTGCACCGGGGCGCAATCGAGCACATGATTGTAGGGCCCGATGCGCTCGATCGTGCGCAGCGCGCGCGGACCGAAACGCGCGCCGGGACGATTGGTGACGCCGAGATCCATAGGAACGCCGACCATGGCTACCTGCAGGTCGCCGAACTCCGGATTGTCATGATCCACCGGCATGTATGGCGCGGTCAGGAAGGTCGGGATGCCCGAATAAGGCGCAAGCCGCGTGCCGCTTTCGGTGAAGATCTTGTCGGCGACGCGCCGGAACTGCGG
The DNA here is from genome assembly GCF_000236565.1 of Mesorhizobium alhagi CCNWXJ12-2. Taxonomy (GTDB): domain Bacteria; phylum Pseudomonadota; class Alphaproteobacteria; order Rhizobiales; family Rhizobiaceae; genus Allomesorhizobium; species Allomesorhizobium alhagi. Next base: position 6,875 of record NZ_AHAM01000015.1, read on the forward strand.
GTTGAACAGTTCGCCGCCATGGCTCTCGCCATATTTCTGGCGAAGCGCGTCGAGCTTTCCGCGATCGTATCCCATTACGGTCTCCTCTTCGTGCGGACGCCCGACAACCCGCGCCGGCCATCGCTGGCCGCATCGTTCTGTCCCCGGGCATGCCCTCCAAGTCTCTTCTTATTTTTATGCTGTCCCGAATTGATGCGGCAGCGGCGTTGGAAAATCAATTGATATTGTTGTAGCGTCTGGTGTGAGGTTTTCTCACAGTTGGACCAATATGGATGCCTGCCAAACGCCTGCCGCCACTTAACCCGCTACGCGCCTTCGAGGCGACAGCCAGGCATGGGTCGCTGACCAAGGCGGCAGGCGAACTCAATGTCACGCATGGCGCGATCAGCCACCAGATCCGCGCGCTGGAGCAATCGCTCAATGTGAAACTGTTCGATCGCGCCGGACAGAAGCTGAAATTGTCGCCGCACGGCGCCGAGCTTTTGCCGGCTGTGTCGAGCGCGTTCGACGGCATCGCCGCCGCCACCCAGCGCATGACGCGGCCATGCAGTTCCGGCGCGCTGTCGGTAAGCTGCGTGCCGGCGCTGCTGTCGCTGTGGCTGATACCCAGGCTCGGCAGCTTCACCGCGCAATATCCCGACATCAGGCTGAAGCTCATCGGCTCCAACGACGCTGCCGATATCCGCTCGCCCGACATCGATGTCTGCCTGCATTACGGCGACGGAAGCTGGACCGATTGCTGGCTGAAGAAGTGGTCGGATCTGGAGCTGTTTCCGGTCGTCAGTCCCACGCTGATCAACAACCGGCCGATCCGCACCATCCGCGACCTTGCAGACCATGTCATGCTGCATGCCGATGACGGGCGCGAATGGCACACCTGGCTCGCGGCCGCCGACGCGCTCGATCTCGCCCGCGGGCAGCGCCACCATATGAGCGACGCGCATCTGGCGATCGGGGCGGCGATCCACGGCCATGGCGTGGCGCTGGGCGATTCCGTCACCGCCAGCGGCCTGCTCGCCAAGGGCCAGTTGGTCACGCCGTTCAATCTGTCGGTGCCGGCGGTCGACGCCTTCTATGTCGTATGCCGCAACGAGGTGAAATCGGCGCCGATCGCGCAGGTGTTCATCGACTGGTTGTTTGCCGAAAGAGACCAGTCGGCCGTCGGCGCCGATGCGGCGGTGGCCGGCCAGATAACGATACGCAGGCGTCGTGCGCCGCAGAAGCAAGGCCTGGCTGCCGCGGAATAATGGGCAGTCCGGCATTTTTTGTCGGGCCAGCACAGCAATCCGTGAGGCGCGGCGGCATTTTCGATGCTATACGCCCTGTCTTGCAATCGGGAGGCGCAAAATGGTGACACGGACGGATATAGCGCGGCGCGTCTACAACCACGCCTGGAAGCTCGATCCGATCGTGCGCAGCCTGCTCGATACGGATTTCTACAAGCTCCTGATGCTGCAGATGATCTGGGGCATGTATCCCAAGGTGGACGCCACCTTCTCGCTGATCAATCGCGCGACTTCAGTCCGGCTGGCCGAAGAGATCGACGAGCAGGAACTGCGCGCGCAACTCGACCATGCCCGCACCTTGCGCTTCACCAAGAAGGAAATGATCTGGCTGGGCGGCAACACTTTCTATGGCCGCAAGCAGATATTCGAGCCGGAGTTCCTGGCCTGGCTCGAGGATTTCCAGCTCCCCGAATACGAGCTGCACAAGCGCGACGGGCAGTTCGAGCTCGAATTCCACGGGCCGTGGATGTACACGACCATGTGGGAGATACCGGCGCTCGCCATCATCAACGAGCTGCGCTCGCGCGCGGCGATGAAGTCTTTCGGGCCGTTCGCTCTGGACGTGCTCTATGCCCGTGCGAAAGCAAAAATGTGGGCCAAGACCGAGCGGTTGAAGAAGCTGCCGGGCATCCGCATCTCGGATTTCGGCACGCGCCGGAGGCACAGTTTCCTGTGGCAACGCTGGTGCGTCGAGGCCCTGAAGGAAGGCATTGGCGAGGCCTTCACCGGCACCAGCAATGTCAAGCTCGCCATGGACACCGATCTCGAGGCTCTCGGCACCAATGCGCACGAATTGCCGATGGTGCTGGCCGCACTCGCCGATAGCGAAAAGGAGCTGCGGCAGGCGCCCTACAAGGTTCTGCAGGACTGGCAGCGCTATTATGGCGGCAATTTGCTGATCGTGCTGCCCGACGCCTTCGGCACCGCAGCCTTCCTGCGCGACGCGCCCGACTGGGTGGCCGACTGGACCGGCTTCCGTCCCGACAGTGCCCCACCGATCGAGGGCGGCGAGCGCATCATCGAGTGGTGGCGCGAGAAGGGCAAGGATCCCCGCAGCAAGCTTCTGATCTTCTCCGACGGGCTTGAGGTCGACACGATCATCGAGACCTACAAGCATTTCGAGGGCAAGGTGCGCATGTCCTTCGGCTGGGGCACCAATCTGACCAATGATTTCGAGGATTGCGCGCCACAGGAGACGGACGGGCTGAAGGCGATTTCGCTGGTCTGCAAGGTGACGGAGGCCAACGGCCGGCCGGCCGTCAAGCTGGCCGACAACCCCGCCAAGGCCACCGGCGATCCGCGCGAGATCAAGCGCTACCTGCGGATATTCGGCGAGAAGGACCGGGTGGAGCAGTTGGTGAAGGTGTGAGGGACCTTCGAGGTGCCAACGATGCAGGTGCTCCTCCGACTCGTCCTTGCGTTTGCATCGGCACTCCTCTCCGCCAACCCCGCCTTCGCCCACGCCTCCGAGCGCGGGCACGTCCTGCTCCTCCCGACAGGCTACTACGTCGTCGGCGGGGCGATGGCCGTCGCAGCGAGCTTTCTCGTGCTGGCGGTTCTGCCACCCAACCTGCTCGGGCGCGCAGCGGCGCTGCGCCTGCCGCTCGGCGGGATCGGCGATGGCGCGCGGATGTGGACCAGCCTGCTCTCGTTTGCCGTCCTCGCCGTGCTGGTCGCTGCCGGTTTTCTCGGCAGCCGCGATCCACTGTCCAACCCGCTGCCGCTGACGGTCTGGACGCTGCTCTGGGTGGGGCTGACACTGGTGCAGGGCGCATTCGGCAATCTCTGGGCGTGGATCAATCCGTGGTACGGGCCGTGGCGGCTCGCTTCCGCCGCATTCCCGAATCTGGACAGCCGCACAATGCCGGCCTGGCTCGGCTACTGGCCGGCTCTCTTCCTGTTCGCCGGCTTCGCCTGGTTCGAACTGGTCTATCCCGCGCCTGACGATCCTGCGCGGCTGGCGCTTGCGGTCGCGCTTTACTGGGCCGCGAGTTTTGTCTGCACGATTATCTTCGGCTACGAGGACTGGAGCCGTCGCGGCGAGTTCCTGTCGGTGTTCTTCCGCATGGTTTCTCGCTTTGGGGTCGTCGAAGCATCGCCGGAGATCGGTGCAGGCAAGCGCAGGCTGTCGCTGTGCTTTCCCGGATCAAAACTCTGGCGCGCAAAACCACTGCCGCCGAGCGGCATGCTTTTTCTGCTGCTGACGCTGAGTTCGGTGTCGTTCGACGGCTTTTCAAAGACCTTCACCTGGCTCGGCTTCAATGGCGTCAATCCGCTGGAGTTTCCCGGCCGCTCGGCGCTCATCGGCATCAACAGCACCGGGTTGTTGCTGATGTTTGCGGCTCTCGCCTCCGTCTATCTGCTCGCGGTGTTTGCGGGCCAAAAGCTGGCTGGCGACAGTCGGTCGTTTTGGCATGCGGCAGGCCTGGTGGTCTGGTCGATCGTGCCGATCGCGCTCGCCTACCATTTCTCGCATTACCTGACCGCACTGCTGGTGAATGGACAGTACGCGCTGGTCGCCCTGTCCGACCCGTTCAGCCTCGGCTGGAACCTGTTCGGTACGGCGCATATGAACGTTGCCGCCGGACTGACCGTAGGTTCGGGATCGGCGTGGCTTTTGTGGAATTTTCAGGCGGCGGCAATCATCGGCGGCCATGTGCTGGCGGTGCTCATCGCCCATGCGCTGGCTTTCCGCCTGCATCCGTCGCCGGCCAAGGCTGCGCTCAGCCAATTACCTTTGACCTTTTTGATGGTTCTCTACACGGTTTTCGGGCTGTGGCTGCTGTCCACTCCAACCGCCGGCTGAGCCCTGCGGCAGGTCCGTCATGACCCTGCGGCAAGCGCTCTTGCCATGCCCTGGGTTTGATGATTTAGTTTGTACACATGCAATTTTCCGCTTCGAAAATGGGCGAAGCGAGCTCGCGTTCATAACTCAAAACAAGGGGAACCGGCATGACTGACAAGAACAGGAATTCGGGCCTGATCGGCCTGAACCGCCGCAGCGCGCTCAAGGGTCTGGTGGCGTCTGCCGGCCTGATGGCCGCGCCCGGTTTCGTACGCTATTCGCAGGCGCAAAGCTCGGCTCCGATCAAGATCGGTTTCCAGGCGCACCGTACCGGCATCGGCGCCGCCTATGGCCGCTGGTACGAGAAGACGACGGCCGCCGCGCTCAAGCTCATCAACGAAGCCGGCGGCATCAACGGACGGCCGGTCGAGGTCATCACCGAGGACGACGGCACCGACCCGAAGCGAGGCGCCGAAGTGGTGGGCAAATTCGCCAGCCAGCACAAGACCGACATCGTCTTCGGCACGCTGTTTTCGCATGTCGTGATCGGCTCGGCCCCGACTGCGGGCGAGCTGAAAATGCCCTACTATGTGGTCAGCGAAGGCCATCACGTCGCCTCGACCAAGATGAATCGCTACTGCTTCCAGCCCGGCATCACCGACGTGAAGAGCCAGGTGATCTCGATGGCGCCGTGGATCGCCGCCAATGTCGGCAAGAAGATCACAATGATCTACCCGGATTTCGCCTTCGGCCACGATCACCGCGACTATTTTACGCCGGCGATCAAGGCGCAGGGAGGCGAGGTCATTGCCCAGATCCCGATCCCGCCGACCGAAAGCTCGTTCACACGCTACTTCCCACAGATTCCGGCCGAGACCGAGGTGATCTATCACGTCATGGTCGGACCGGCCGTGCTCACCTTCGTCAAGGAGCTCGGCGAATTCTACGGCACCAACCGGCCGCAGCTCTTCGGCTTCATCGACTCGCTCGAAGCGGTCGATATGGCGAGCCCCGGCCTCGAATTCCTCGAAGGCAGCCATTTCTGGGAAGGCATGCCGCGTTATCTCCAGCCGGACGCGTCGGATGCGGTGAAGGCCTATCGCAACGCCGTCGGTATCGACGAGAACGGCGCGGCGGTCGGCGACCCCAAGGATGTGTCGACGGCAGCCCATATGTTCGGCTGCTGGGAGACGCTGTACGTGGTCAAGCAGGCGATGGAAGCGGCCGGCTATCAGGGGCCGGACGACCGCGCCAAGCTCGTTGAGGCGACCGAGGCGCTGACCGAATTCAAGGAAGGGCCGGAACACCCGCAGGGCGACAAGATATTCAACGGCAAGATCCACCAGTGTTTCGGCCACCAGAACATTTCCATCGTCGAAGGCGGCAAGCTGAAGGTCGTGCATCGGACCTCGATCGAGGACGGGCTGTACGAGCCCGAGGGCGATTACACGACACAGGCTCTGTGAGTTTTCGGCGGGATGAGACTGCCGAATTCTACGATACCGCTCTGCCCTGTCGGGCAGGGTGGATGTCATAAATGCGTCTCCAACGCGGCCTGCCTGAATGTCCTTCGGTCCTCACCTCCTCCTCGCCACGCTTGAAGGCCTGGTCACCTCCGCCGTCCTGGCGCTTACGGCGCTCGGCCTGTCGCTGGTGTTCGGCGTCATGCGCGTCGTCAATGTCGCGCACGGCGAGTTCTTCATGCTGGGCGCAGTGCTTGCATGGTGGATTGCCTCGCTCGCCACCGGTCATCCGGCTATCGGGTTCCTGCTGGCGCTGGTGGTCAGTCCGCTCATCGTCGGCGCCATCGCACTGGTCGCCGAGCGGCTGGTGCTGAGAAGGCTCGACTACAATCCCGAAGCCACAATCGTCGCCACCATCGGCATGCTCTACATCATCCAGCAATTGGCTCTGACCTTCTACGGTCCCGAGGCGAGGCCGGTCGAGGCTCCGTTCAGCTATCGCATCCTGTTCCCGTGGTTCGGCTATTCCGGCTACAAGCTGTCGGTCATCGCCTTTTCCGCCATCCTGCTGCTGGCAACATGGTTCGTGCTGACCCGCACCAGGATCGGCCTGGTGATGCGCGCTACGCAATACGACCGCGAAACCGCGCAGGCTTTCGGCATTCCGGTCGGGCGTGTCTATGCCGGCGTCTTCGCGATGGGAGCGATGCTGGCGGCGATTGCCGCCGTGCTGATCGTGCCGATCCAGCAAGCGCATTATTTGATGGGGCTCGACCCGCTGCTTCTCTCCTTCATCGTGGTCATCATAGGCGGCCTGGGCTCGCTGCGCGGCACGGTCGTCGCAGCCGTGCTGATCGGACTTAGCGACGGCATCATCTCGGTGTTCTTTTCGCCGACGCTGGCCAAGATCATCGCCACCATGATCGTAGCCATGGTGCTTGTATTTCGGCCGCAAGGCCTGTTCGGCACGGCCGCCCGATGAACGTGAGAAATTCACCGAAAAAAGTTTATCTGCTGCACGCCGCAGTCATCGCCGGGCTGTTCGCGCTGAACTTCATTCTGCCCGAATATCATCACGGCGTGCTGGCGCGCGTCATGGTGCTCGCGGTATTCGCCATGGGCTACAATATCCTGTTCGGCTATTCCGGCCTGCTCAGCCTCGGTCACGCGATGTTCTTTTCAGCCGGGCTCTACGGCGCAGGACTGACCGTCTCGCATCTTGGCTGGGGCATGGCAGCGGGTTTTGCGGCAGGCATCGTTTCCGGCGCATTGCTGGCGCTGGTCATAGGCGTGCTGGCGCTGCGCACCACCGGGGTGGCCTTCATGATCGTCACCATGATGTTCGCCCAGGTGTTTTATCTGCTGACGCTTTATTTCGCCGAATGGACGCGCGGCGATGAAGGGTTTGTGCTCGCCCAGCAGGCGCGCAGGATCGACCTTGGCGACCTGCATTTCAACCTGACAGACCCGGCGACCCGCTACATGGCCGCGCTTCTCCTGTTTTCCGTGGTGCTTCTCGCGACGCTGGCGATCGTCCGCTCGGCGCATGGCCGGGTGCTTGTGGCGATCCGCGAGAACGAGGAGCGAACCCGCATGCTCGGCTACGACACCTTCGCCAACAAGCTCGCTGCGGTCGTCGTTTCGGGCGTGATCTGCGCCGCTGCGGGCGCTGCTTATGCGCTGCTCTTCGGCTACATCGGCTCGACCTTTGCCACGGTGCAATATTCCATCCTGCCGCTGCTCTGGGTGCTGCTCGGCGGCGCGGCGACCACGCTCGGTCCGATCGTCGGAACGCTGTTCATGTTCTACGTGGTCGACATCACCAGCGGCTACACTTCGGCCTATCTCCTGATCGTCGGCGTCGCGCTGATCCTGCTGGTGCTCTATTTCCCGAAGGGCATATTGGGCACCGTGCGCGAGCGGTGGATAAGGTGGCTGCCATGACGCCGCTGCTGACGACACGCGACCTCCGCAAGAATTATGGCGGCCTGCGCGCCGTCGACGGGGTCGACTTCGCCATCATGCCCGGCGAGATCCGCGCGGTGATAGGGCCCAACGGCGCCGGCAAGACGACCTTCGTCAGCCTGATCTGCGGCCGCGTGCCGCCCACTTCCGGACAGATCGTGCTCGACGGCAACGACATCACCGACCTGCCGGCACATGACCGGGTGCGGCGCGGCATCGCCTACACCTTCCAGATCACCAGCGTGTTTTCCGCCCTCTCCGCCTACGACAATGTCGCGCTGCCAGTCCAGCGAACGCTGACCGGGCGCTCCAAGGGGCGTCTGCATGCCGGCGTGATGTCGGCGCTCGAGCGCACCGGGCTCGCGGACCGCGCTGATACAACTGCCGGCGCGCTGTCCTACGGCCACCAGCGCCTGCTCGAAGTGGCGATGGGCTTGGCGCTGAAACCGCGCCTGCTCATTCTCGACGAGCCGACGCAAGGTCTGTCCGACGGCGAGATCGAGAGTTTCATGCAGCTTGCGCGGGAAATCGCACGTGACGCGACCGTGCTCCTGATCGAGCATAACATGCAGGTGGTGATGGAACTCGCCGACCGCATCACCGTCATGAACGCCGGAAAAATCCTGGCCGAAGGCACGCCTGAACAGATCCGCGCCAATGCCGAGGTGCAGCGCGCCTATCTCGGAACCGAAGCATGACCAGTGCGCTGACGATTTCCGGGCTCGACTGCTTCTACGGCGAAGTGCAGGTGCTGCACGGCTTGGATCTCGATCTCAGGAAAGGCGAGGTGCTCTGCCTGCTCGGCCGAAACGGCGCCGGCAAGACCACGACGCTGAAGGCGATCATGGGGTTGGTTCCGGCGCGCTCCGGCTCGATCGTGCTCGGCGATCGCGACCTGACGAAGCTCGCGGCACATGACGTGCCCAAGGCCGGAATCGCCTATGTGCCACAGGGGCGGCGACTGTTCGCCGAGATGACTGTCGCCGAGAACATCGAGATCGGACTGATGACGCGCAATAAGGGCTCGCAAACCCGCGAAAGCGTGCTTGCGCTTTTCCCGCTGCTGCGCGACCGGCTGCGCCAGCGTTCCGGCACTCTGTCGGGCGGCGAGCAACAGATGCTGGCAATGGCGCGGGCGCTCTGCCTGGAGCCCGAGGTGCTGCTGCTCGACGAGCCTACCGAAGGCCTGATGCCGTCGATGATCGCGAAAATCCGCGAGACGGTAGCGAAACTGCGCGAGCGCGGCGTATCGACGATCCTGGTCGAGCAGCGCGTCGACGCGGTGCTGTCGGTCGCCGACCGCGTGTCCTTCATCGAGAACGGCCGCAACCGTGAGACGGTCGGCGTGGAAACGCTCCGAGGGGACCCCGCCTTCGTTCAGCGCTATGTCGGCGTGGGCTGAAAGTTCACGAACCGTTTGGTGGATGGCGCCTGACAGGTGAGGCGGCGCCGATCGCCAGTCGTGTCGATGACACGCTGATTTCTCCTCGTCCAGGTCTCGGAATTACCAGGGCAATAAACCGCCGACAAACGGATTCGCCCGAATCCGCTATATCCCGCCTTTGATAGAAATTATTATCCTTATGTTAATTCGCAGAATAGATTCTGCGAATGTAAGTAATAGGAAATAATGGCGAATTAAATGTGGCTTAATTTTATGTGTTAACCGCCATTAAATCCAATCAACACTGCACTTCGTCGGTACTGCGGCGAAAAGGAGGAGTGCTATGGCTAAATTCGAGGTACTAACTGCAACTGCATTCAATCAAGCTTCACTCTTTGTTGACAACCTTCAAAGCGTAACCAATGTTCGCTTTGAGGGCCTCGTCGGCACCGAGGGTAGCCCGCTTATCGGCGAGTACACGGAGACCTACACCACGCTGAGCTTCGACGTGGGGGACCTCACCTACTCGTACACCGGGTCGTGGGAACTGGTAGCCAATCGTCTCGTCCTGGTCGGCACCGCCAGCGCGAGCGGCACCTACAACTCGATAACCGTCGAGTCGAACGGCCAGGAGATCGCCAGCTACAACGGTCAGAATTTCGCTGTCGATTTCGGCACGTCCGGCGAGATACCGTTGCTGGATCTAACAGGAGATCTCCTGGGGCTTCTGCTCGCCCTTGATTCCGGCGGATCGGGCGCCTATGCCAATCTCAACACGGACGTAACACCCGCTCTTCCCGATATCGCTTTCTCTGGCAACGATACGCTTACCGGCGGCATCGGCGTCGACACGCTCGAAGGCGGCACAGGAAACGATCTGATCAACGGTGGCGCCGGCAACGACGTTATGCGCGGCGGTCTCGGCAACGACGTCTATGTTGTCGCGGCGGCGGGAGACGACACGATCGAGAACGCCGGCCAAGGCACCGACACCGTTCGTTCCTATATCAATTGGACACTCGGCGACAATGTCGAGCGGCTGGAACTTAACGGCGGCAGCAATCTAAACGGCACCGGCAATGCGCTCAACAATACGCTCGTCGGCAATTCCGGCGAGAACTATCTCTTTGGCCTCGACGGCAACGATTATATTGCCGGAGGAGCCGGTTATGACCGGCTCGTGGGCGGCAACGGTGACGACTGGCTGGTTGGCGGCACAGGCAATGACTGGATGACGGGTGGTGCGGGATCTGACAAATTCCTGTTCAACACGGCGCTGGCCTCCAACGTCGATATGATCTCGGCATTCGTGAGTGGAGAGGATAAAATCCACCTGGAGAACGCGATCTTTGCGGGTTTGACCGCGACGGGTCAGCTTTCGGCCGGTGCCTTCCGCGCCGGCACGGCCGCTCTCGACGCTGACGACCGCGTCATCTACAACGCCGCCAACGGGTCGATCAGTTACGATTCCGATGGCGCCGGCGGCGGTGGCGCCATCCATTTCGCCACCGTCTCGGCGGGCCTTTCCCTGACGCCGGATGATTTCCTGGTGGTGTGAGAGGCACGACCGGGTCCAGGAAAGAAAGCCCGCGCCTCTTGCGAGGCGCGGGCGGGCTACGCACCCGCCGCCCTGTTTGCGGTGACCACCATGGCAAGTGCACGCCGGTCATGCCCTGCATCAGCGTGACCGGGCTGCTTTCGCTCTCGTCGAAGAAGATGTGCGCGATATTTCCCCGGGAAGAAGAAGGCTCAGGCCAGCCTCACCCCCGCCTCGCGCATCGTCTCCGTCATCTGCTTCAGCGAGCCGCCGAGGTCGATGGCACGGCAGGCATCGAGCCGCACGGTTGTGTGGAAGCCCTGGTGGACAGCGTCGAGTGCTGAATAGGCGACGCAATAATCCGTCGCCAGCCCGACCAGTGTCAGTTCCTCGATGCCGCGCTCGCGCAGATATCCGGCGAGTCCAGTCGGCGTGGCGTGGTCGTTTTCGAAGAAGGCCGAATAGCTGTCGATCTCCGTGCGAAAGCCCTTGCGGATGACCATCTCGGCCTTTGTCCATTCAAGCGCCGGGTGGAACGCCGCGCCATCCGAGCCCTGAATGCAGTGGTCAGGCCACAGCGTCTGGCCGCCATAAGGCATCTGCACCGTCTCGAACGGCTGTTTGCCGGGGTGTGTCGAGGCAAAGCTTGAATGTCCCGCCGGATGCCAATCCTGCGTCAGCAAAACGTGATCGAAGCGCCGGATGAGGTCGTTGACCAGCGGCACGATCTCGTGCCCGCCGGCCACCGGAAGCGCGCCGCCGGGACAGAAGTCGTTCTGGACGTCGATGACGATCAAAGCTTGTTCGTTCATTTATGATCTGCCTTACACTTGACCGCTGCCGCTTTGAGGTTCGACCGAAAGCGTCCGCGCCGTCAACCGGTTTGACCTCGAAAAGACTGCCGACAGCCCTGCCTGGCAAAACTCCGCTTTGACAATCGACGCGGCCTTGATATCATTTGCGTACGAATGAATTTTGACCGGCCCGCGCCGGGAGGCATTGCGTGATCCGTTACGCGAAACCCACCGATCTCAGCGATGCGCTTGCCCTCTTGGGCGAGGCGCAATGGCGGGTCCTGGCCGGCGGAACGGATTTTTATCCCGCGTTGGGGTCGAAGCCGCTCAGGGAAAACGTGCTCGACATAAACGGGCTCGCGGAATTGCGCGGCATTGCTGAAACCACCTCGCATTTCGTCATCGGCGCGCGCTCGACATGGACCGACATCGTCAAGGCGGACCTGCCGCCGGCATTCGACGCGTTGCGGCAGGCCGCTCGCGAGGTCGGCTCGGTGCAGATCCAGAATACCGCGACCGTTGCAGGCAACCTCTGCAACGCTTCGCCAGCGGCCGACGGCGTGCCGCCGTTGCTCATCCTCGACGCGGATGTCCAATTGCGCTCCCTCGGCGGGACGCGATATCTGCCGCTGGGCAATTTCATCCTGGGCAATCGCCGCACTGCCTTGCTGCCCCGCGAAATGGTGACCGCGATCCACGTCCCGAAAAGCTCCACCGCCGGCGCGTCGAATTTCCAGAAGCTCGGGGCGAGGCGGTACCTGGTCATCTCCATTGCCATGGCCGCGGCCCGCATCGAGGTAGAGGAAGGCATCGTACGCAACGCAGCGATTGCCGTCGGTTCATGTTCCGCGGTCGCAAGGCGGCTGGGCCATGTGGAGGCGGCACTGCGCGGATTGCCGATCGGTCCGCAGCTTGCTCGAGCAGTCGACGGAGTGCATTTTTCGGAGCTTGCCCCGATCGACGACGTGCGTGGCACCGCCGAATACCGGCGCGAGGCAGCGCGCGAGATCGTCTCGCGCGCAGTCATGACTGCCGGGGGTCATTTCGCAACCGAAACGGTGGCGGCATGAACGTTCCCTTCGATTTCGAGCTCAACGGCGCGGCAGTGTCGGTCGCCGTCTCGCCGGTTGCCCGGCTGTCCTCGGTGCTGCGCGACGAACTGCGCCTGACTGGTACGAAGGTCGGCTGTGACGCCGGCGATTGCGGCGCCTGCACCGTGCTTCTCGACGGCGAGCCCGTGTGCGGCTGCCTGGTTCCCGCCGCCTCCGTGTCGGGCCGAAAGGTCCGCACCGTCGAGGGCCTCGCCAATGGCAGCCTGTCGGCGCTGCAGGCTTCGTTTCTCGAACATGGCGCAGCCCAGTGCGGCATTTGCACGCCTGGCCTGCTGGTGGCGGCGACGGCGCTACTCGACAGAAATCCGCATCCGAACGAGAGCGAAGTCCAGGACGCGCTTGGCGGCATACTCTGCCGCTGCACCGGTTATCGTAAAATCATCACGGCGGTGATGGACGCTTCGCAGCATGCCCAACAAACGAATGCCGGCACTGCCCCTCATCCGCCTGCCGGCACCTTCTCTCCGCAAGTGGAGGAGAGAAGGGAGACTGCCGCAACGCTGACGCCCCCCTCTCCCCTTCCTGAGCTTGTTGAAGGATCACGGGGAGAGGGTAAGGGTGAGGGGCAGATACCGATTGCCCTCGCTCCAGAAAGGCGCGAGGCAGGGTTCGACCGTCGCCTCCCGCCCGCCGGCTATGCCGTCGGCGCCTCGCCCGTGCGGCTAGACGGCGTCGCAAAAGTCAGCGGCGCGGAGAAATTCGGCGGCGATAGTTTTCCGTCCGACGCGCTTTCCGTCCTGGTGGTGCGTTCCCCGCACTATCATGCGCGGTTCTCGTTCGGCGATCTCGATGCCTATGTGGCGGCAAATCCGGGCATCGTCGGCGTGTTCACCGCTGCCGATATCCCGGGAACAAACCGTTTCGGCGTCATCCCGCCTTTCGCTGACCAGCCGGCGCTTGCCGAGAGCAGCGCGCGCTTTCGCGGCGAGGCTGTGGCGCTAATCGCCGGTGAGCGTGGCGCGATCGCCGATCTCGACCTGACCAAATTCCCGGTGACCTGGACCGAGCTGCCTTATGTGCTGAAACCCGGGCAGGCGCAGGCCGAGGACGCTTTCGAGATCCATGTCGGTCGCGAAAAAAATCTGCTGACGGCGGGCTTCGTCGAGCGCGGCAACCCCGAATCCGCCCTCGCTGCGGCAACCCACATCGTCTCCGGTGCGATCGAAACCTCCTATGTAGAGCACGCCTATATCGAGCCGGAGGCCGGCTTTGCGTATATGGACGGCGACACGCTGGTGATCACTGCCTGCACGCAGGCACCCTATATGGATCGCGACGACACGGCGAAAGTGCTCGGCCTGCCGCCCGAAAAGGTCCGCATCGTGCCGACAGCCACCGGCGGCGGTTTTGGTTCCAAGCTCGACGTCTCGCTGCAGCCGTTGATCGGGCTCGTCGCGCTGAAGACCAGCCGCCCTGCGGCCCTTGCGTACACCCGCAATGAATCCATGATGTCGACGACCAAGCGCCATCCGGCGTCGATGCGGGCGACGATCGGCGCGAACGCCGATGGGACCATTGCCGGCATGATCTTTTCCGGCGATTTCAATACCGGGGCTTATGCGAGTTGGGGGCCGACGGTGGCCAACCGCGTCCCGGTCCACGCGTCGGGCCCATACGTGACGCCCAACTACCGCGCCGAAGGCCGCGCCATCCACACCAACGGTCCGATCTCCGGTGCGTTTCGCGGCTTCGGCGTGCCGCAGGCGACCATCATGCAAGAGACGCTGTATGACGAGCTTGCCGCAAGGCTCGCAATGGACCGGCTGGACTTCCGGTTGGAGAACGCGCTTCGAAACGGGTCCGAAACGGTTACCGGGCAGATGCTTGCGGCCGGCGTAGGTATTTCCGATTGTCTTGAGGCGCTGAAGCCGCATTGGGAGCGGGCGCTTGCTGACGCTGAAAGCTTCAACGCTGGCCAAAGCGACCGCAGGCGCGGCGTCGGCATCGCTTCGTGCTGGTATGGCTGCGGCAACACCTCGCTGCCAAACCCATCGACGATAAAACTCGGCATTTCTCCCGACGGCGCGGTCATCCTGCATCAGGGCGCGGTCGATATCGGACAGGGCTCCAACACGGTCATCGCCCAGATTGCGGCCGACGCGCTCGGCCTGCCTCTCGAAAAATTCCGGCTGAAAAGCGCCGATACGGCGATGACGCCCGACGCCGGCAAGACATCGGCTTCGCGCCAGACCTTTGTCTCAGGCAAGGCCGCCGAAAAGGCCGCGCTCGCTTTGCGCGAAAAGATCCTGCGCTTCGCCAATGTCTCGGATGAGGCGGCGCTGCAGTTGGACGGTTCGGTGCTGGTTATCCGCGAAGGAGCCGCGATCCGCCGGCTCGATCTCGCCGGGATGGAGGTTGATATCGGCGGTTTCATCTTCAGCGCCGAAGGAACTTACGATCCCCCGGTGACGCCGCTCGATGCCAGGGGCCAGGGCAAACCTTACGCGCAATATGGTTTTGGCGCGCAGATCGCCGAGCTGGAGGTCGACCTGAAACTCGGCACGGTCCGGCTGATAAAGGTCACGGCGGCGCACGATGTAGGCAAGGCGATCAACCCCCTGCTTGCCGAGGGCCAGATCGAAGGCGGCATCGCGCAAGGCATCGGCATGACGCTGATGGAGGAATACATTCCGGGGCGCACGGAGAACCTGCACGACTATCTGATCCCGACGATCGGCGATGTGCCGCCGATAGAAACCATCCTGATAGAAGTTCCGGATCCGGAAGGACCGTCTGGCGCCAAGGGATTGGGCGAGCACGTGCTGATTCCCACTGCGCCTGCGATCCTCAATGCGATCCGGCATGCGACCGGCGTTCTCGTGACCAAAATTCCGGCGACGCCGAGCCGCATTCGCGCTGCGATCCGCGAAGCGGAGGCCCGGGCATGAGTGAATTGTCCGAACGCTTCGAGACGACGGAGGCCGGCGCCAAGCAGGTCGGCGGGAAGATCCGCTGCGATGCCTGTCCGGTCATGTGCTACATCGCCGAGGGCCGCACCGGCGCCTGCGACCGTTACGGCAATGTCGGCGGCAGGATCGTCCGCAGCGACCCACTGACCATTCTTCACCATGCAACCGAGGCCGGCAGCGAAATCGTGCCCTTCGCCCGCGAGAAATGGGACGGCGAACTGGTCAATACCGGAAAACGCTTCGTCACGGCCATCGGCGCCGGCACCACCTATCCCGACTACAAGCCGGCACCCTTCATAGTCAGCCAGGAGGTGGAAGGCGTGGACCTCGTTACCGTGGTCACGGAAGGCATTTTCTCCTATTGCGGCGTCAAGGTGAAGATCGACACCGACCGCCATATCGGCCCGGAAACGACGACGGTGCGGGCGCAGGGCGAGGCCGTCGGCCACGTCACCACCGGAGAATATGGCTCGCAGATGCTGTCGCTCGGCGGCGTCCACCATCTCACTGGCGGCTCCAAGGCGGAGGGACGCATTACCTGCGAAACGCTGCTCGACCTGTGCAACCGCAAACCGGTGGAGCTTGCGATCGACGGCGGTGCGATTGTCGTCGTGGAAGCCGGCAAGGCCCCGATCATCGACGGCCAGATGGAGCACCGCATGCGCGTCGGCTGTGGCTCGGCCACGATCGGCATGTTCGCGACGCAGTGGCGCGGGCTGGTTGACGAGGTCGTGGTGGTGGACGACCACATCACCGGCGTGGTTTCGGAGCATCAGGCCGGCAAGGTGCTGGGCTGGGAAGACACCGGCATAAAAATCATCGGCCGCCGCTCGACGCCTGGCCGCTACTTCAAGGTTTCGGAGCCCGGCATCGGCTGGGGCGGCACGACGATTTCCGACCCGCTTAGCATATTGGGCGACTGGAACCCGAAGAAGGGCGCGCGGCCCGGACTGTCGCTGCTGATGGTTTCGACCACTGGCGAGCAGTTCGCCTATTTCGAACTCAATGAGGAGTTGAAGCCTGTCGAAAAGCCTTTCCCGGAGAGGCTGCGCAAATCAGTCGGGCTGATCGAGGAGAATTGCGAGCCGGCTCTGTGCACGGTGCTGTTCGTCGGCGGGGCGGGTGGATCGCTTAGGGCCGGCGTGGTCGAGAATCCGGTCAATCTGACCCGCTCGGTGCAAGGCCTGAAAACCTACGTTACGGTTGGCGGCGCGCCCGCCTATGTCTGGCCGGGTGGCGGCATCACCCTGATGGTGGACGTGATGCGCGTGCCGGAAAACGCCTTCGGCTATGTGCCGACGCCGGCGCTGGTCGCGCCGATCGAATTCACGTTGCGCCGCGACGATTATCTGCGCCTTGGCGGCTACGCCTCCGAAATCCGCACCGTCGAGGACATCATCGCTTCCGGCGGAGAGTATCTCAATCCACGCGCGCAGCGAGCGGCTGCCGCAGGCAATCCCTGGCCGCCGCTGCAGCAGTTGCGCCGCCGGCCTCCCGGAGGTTCGTCGTGACCGGGCCGCAGGCCAACTGGCTGGAGGACGGGCGCAGGCTTCACCTCAATCACGGCCCGATCGATCTCATCATCGAGGCTTTTGGCGACGGCGCAGAGACCCATGCGGCCTACGCGCAGGCCGTGAAGCGCTTCCAGACCGTCTTGACGGAACTTGTGCAGGAGCTGCCGGAACTGAGACGCCCAGCCGCTCTTCGTCGGCGTTCTTCGGCCGGGCCGACGGCGCGACGGATGGAGTGCGCCGTTTCGCCTCTCGCAGCGAATTTCATCACGCCGATGGCGGCGGTGGCCGGATCGGTCGCCGACGAGATCATGGACGCGATGCTGGCCGGGCGGACGCTTGAAAAGGCCTATGTCAACAATGGCGGCGACAGCGCGTTGTATCTAGCCGACGGGCGAGAGATGACGATAGCGATTGCCGGCACCGGGCACGGGTTTGCCGACCGCGTGACAATCCGGGCCGAAGCCCCGGTGCGCGGCGTCGCGACATCCGGCTGGCGCGGGCGCAGCCATTCGCTCGGCATCGCCGATGCCGTCACCGTGTTGGCGAAAGACGCCGCCGCTGCCGACGCGGCCGCAACCATCATCGCCAACGCCGTGGGTTTGCCGGGCCATCCAGCTGTCGAGCGTGCGCCTGCGTCGATCCTGTCGCCCGACAGCGATCTTGGCGAGAGACTGGTGACAGTTGGCGTGGGTGCGCTTTCCGAGGCGGAGGTTGCGACGGCGCTCGACGCAGGACTTGCCGTCGCCGAGGACTGTCGCAAGCGGGGTCTGATCCATGCGGCGGCGCTGTTTCTGGCCGGTGAGAGCCGCGTCTGCGGAGCGCTCGCTGACCTGAACTCCGATCCGCGACGATCAGCGCTTCCTTCCTCTAAGGAGCGGGGAGCCGCGCGAAACGAGGCGGTAAAAGGCTTCATCACAAGGAGCGGCGTCAACGGGAGACATCCCGAGCGTACGTTGCCAAGCCATTAAACGAGGAACTCATGCCTGAATTTCCCATCCGCAAGATCGCGGTGCTCACCGAGGAGATTTTTCACGAGGGCGGGCCGGCCTCCGGCGAGCCACGGCGGCGCGCGGCGGCAATGGCGTTGGTGAAGAATCCGTTTGCCGGGCGATATGTCGAAGAACTGCAAAGCGCCATGGACGACCTAAGGCCGCTCGGCCTGATGCTGACGGACAAGATGATCACGGCGCTCGACGGCCGCGCGGAAGAGATCGACGGCTACGGCAAGGGCGCCATCGTCGGCGTTGACGGGGAGATCGAGCATGGCGCGCTGTGGCATGTGCCGGGGGGCTACGCCATGCGCGAGCGGCTCGGAGGGGCCAAGGCGATCGTTCCTTCAGCCATGAAGGTGGGCGCTTTCGGTTCGCGGCTGGACGTACCGCTCGGTCACATCAACGCTGCCTATGTGCGCAGCCATTTCGATGCGTTCGAAGTCGGCATCAGCGACGGCCCGCGGGCAGACGAGATCCTGTTCTGCCTCGCCATGACCGTTGGTCCGCGCATCCACAGCCGCATGGGCGGGCTGGAGGCAGGCGACATCAAGGTCTGGGACGGGCAGCGATGAGCGCGGAGGAAAGCATCCTCAAGCTGGTCGACGCCGGGGAACTGGACCGCGAGGACTACCGGCTTCAGGACCAGGTCGGCTTCATCCTTCGCCGCGCCCACCAGCGCCACGTTTCGATCTTCGCCGCCCACATCGCCGATCTGACGCCGCCGCAATTCGCGGCGCTCGCCAAGCTGCGAGACGTCGGCGAGACCTCGCAGAACCAGCTAGGCCAGCTGATCGCCATGGATGCGGCGACGGTGAAGGGCGTGATCGACCGGCTCAAGGCGCGGGGTTTTGTCGAGCTGACCAGGCATGAAGTCGACAAGCGCCGGCTGCTGGTCAGCCTGACCGCGGAGGGCCGCGAGGCGGTCGAGCGGCTGATACCGCTGGCGCAGAAGATAACCGAGGAAACGCTTTCGCCCCTGTCGCCGAAAGAGGTCGCGACCTTCATGAAGCTGCTGGCCAAGATGGCGTGAGCTGGCGCTTGTCGCGCGTGCGAGATCTGTCAGCCCGGCCCGGGTTTCGAGATCGGCTCAGACGTGCTGGCCGCCATTGATGTGGATCTCGGATCCGGTGACGTAGGACGCCTGGGTCGAGCACAGGAAGAAGATGATGTCGGCGACTTCCGAGGTCGCGCCAACCCGGCGCAGCGGTATCGTCTCGACGATCTTTTCCGTGCCAGGCGACAGGATCGCCGTGTCGATCTCGCCGGGGGCGATGGCGTTGACGCGAATGCCGTGCGGGCCGAAATCTGCTGCCATTTCGCGAGTAAGCGAGCCGAGGGCCGCTTTGGAGGTGGCATAGGACGTGCCGGCGAACGGATGCACGCGGGTGCCGGCGATCGAGGTGACGTTGACGATCGAGCCGCCTGCCGCCGCCAATTCCTTGAACAGCCCCCGCGCGAGCATGATCGGCGCGAAGAAATTGACCTGGAACACGTCGCGCCAGAGATGCATCGGCGTATCGATCGAATTCATCCGGCTGCCGTCCTTGAGCTTGGGCGAAATGCCGGCATTGTTGACCAGCGCGTGCAGCTTGCCGCCATGCGCCTCGAGCCGGTGGCGGATTTCCGAAATTGCGATGCCGACATCCTCCTGATCGGCAAGATCGACCTTGATGTGGTCGTCGGGCCCTGCCGGCCAGGGGCAGTCGGCAGTGAATGCCTGCCGCGAACAGGTGATGACGCGCCAGCCCTCGCGCGAAAAGCGCTTAACCGTGGCATGGCCTATGCCGCGGCTCGCGCCGGTGAGCACAATAGTTTTTCGGGTGTCGATGGCGGCCATAGGATCAAATCTCCAGCCCGCTATGTAACCGAACGTCGGGCCGGTGGCGAGAGGACGATTCCTGCCCTCAGTTACCCAAGATGATGTCGAGGATGGAGGTCTGCCGCTTGACCGCGGGGCCGCCGACATCGGCCGGGGGCACCGGGCGTCGGATCGAGGCGG
>NZ_AHAM01000014.1 GCF_000236565.1 Mesorhizobium alhagi CCNWXJ12-2
TTAGCCTAGGCGGTTCGGAGACCTGACATGAACATCCTCGAACGCTACCACGCGATGGACTACGCCCCCGCGCCGGAATCCCGCAACGAGGCGGATGCCTGGCTCGCCGAGCGCGATTTCTCGAAGGCGCTTTTCATCGGCGGCGAATGGAAAGCGGCGGCCGGCGGCAAGACTTTCGAGACGAACGACCCGGCCACCGGCAAGCTGCTGGCCAAGGTGTCCGATGCGGGCGACGCGGACGTTGACGTGGCGGTCGCGGCGGCGGCCAAGGCGCTGCCCAAGTGGAGCGCGAGTTCCGGCTACGCCCGAGCCAAGGTGCTCTACGCCGTCGGCCGCGCCATGCAGCGCCATCAGCGTCTGTTCGCCGTCTTGGAGTCGATCGACAATGGCAAGCCGATCCGCGAAAGCCGCGACATCGACGTGCCGCTGGCGATCCGTCATTTCATCCACCATGCCGGCTGGGCGCAGTCGCTGGATAAGGAATTTCCCGATCACAAGCCGGTGGGAGTGGTCGGCCAGATCATTCCGTGGAATTTTCCGCTGCTGATGCTGGCCTGGAAGATCGCACCGGCGCTGGCCGCCGGCTGCACGGTGGTGCTGAAGCCGGCCGAGTTCACGCCGCTGACGGCCATACTGTTTGCCGAAATCTGCGAACGCGCCGGCGTGCCGAAGGGCGTCGTCAACATATTGCCCGGCGGACCGGATGCGGGCGCGGCGATCGTCAACCATCCCAGCGTGCAGAAGATCGCCTTCACAGGCTCGTCCGAGGTCGGAAAGATCATCCGCAAGGCGACCGCCGGGTCGGGCAAGAAGATATCGCTGGAGCTCGGCGGCAAATCGGCCTTCATCGTCTTCGAGGACGCCGATCTCGACAGCGCGGTCGAAGGCCTGGTGGACGGCATCTGGTTCAACCAGGGGCAGGTCTGCTGCGCCGGCTCGCGGCTCCTGGTGCAGGAGGGCGTCGCCGAAGCCTTCATCGCCAAGGTCAAGACCCGCATGAGCCGGCTGCGCCTCGGCAGCCCGCTGGACAAGAACACCGACATCGGCCCGCTGGTCGACCGGACGCAGCTCGACCGCGTGCGCGGCCTGGTCGCCCAGGGCGCCAGCCAAGGCGCTGAATGCTGGCAGCCGGACTGCGCGCTGCCTTCGGCCGGCTATTTCCATCTGCCGACGCTCGCCACCGGCGTCGCGCCGGCCAACATACTGGCGCAGGAGGAAGTGTTCGGCCCGGTGCTGGCGGCGATGACCTTCCGCACGACGGAAGAGGCGGTCGAACTCGCCAACAACACGCGCTACGGCCTCGCGGCTTCTGTGTGGAGCGAAAACATCAATCTGGCCCTGCACGCCGCGCCGCAGCTCAAGGCCGGCGTCGTCTGGATCAACGGCACCAATTTGTTCGACGCCGCCTGCGGCTTCGGCGGCTACCGCGAGAGCGGCTTTGGACGCGAGGGCGGCCGCGAGGGCATGCACGAATACCTTGTCGCCAAGCTGCCGCTCGGGGCGCCGATCAAGCCGGCGGCTGCGCCGGCCAAAATCGAAGGCGTCGACGGCGAAGGTCTCGGCATCGACCGCACGGCAAAGCTGTTCATCGGCGGCAAGCAGGTGCGGCCGGACGGCAATTATTCGCTGGCCGTGGCCGACCGAAAAGGAAAGTTCGCCTGCGAAGTCGGCCTTGGCAACCGCAAGGACATCCGCGACGCGGTTTCGGCCGCGCGGGCCTGCCGCGCCTGGGGCGAGGCGACGGGCTATAACCGCAGCCAGGTGCTCTATTTCCTGGCCGAAAATCTTTCCGGACGGGCCGACGAATTCGCCGCCCGGCTGGTGCAGCTTACCGGCGCGAGCGCGAAAGCCGCGCGCGAGGAGGTGGAACTGTCGATCGAACGGCTCTTCTCGTTCGCCGGCATGGCCGACAAGTTCGAAGGCCGAGTGCATGCGCCGCCGGCCCGTGCGGTGACGCTGGCGCTGCATGAGCCGGTCGGCGTGATCGGCATCGTGGCCGCCGACGAAGCGCCGCTGCTCGGCCTGATCTCGCTGGTCGCGCCTGCGCTCGCCATGGGCAACACAGTGGTTGCCGTGCCGAGCCAGAAGTATCCGCTACTGGCGACCGATCTCTACCAGGTCATTGAATATTCCGATGTGCCGGCAGGCGCGATCAACATCGTTACCGGCAAGACCGCCGAACTGGCCGGCGTGCTGGCCAGGCACGACGATGTCGACGGACTGTGGATCGTCGCCGACTCCGACGTCTGCAAGTCGGCCGAAGCCGAATCGATCGGCAATCTCAAGCGTGTGTGGACGAGCAGTGGCCGCTCCGTCGACTGGACGTCCGATCTTGTGGGGGGCGAGGCGTTCCTGCGGCGGGCGATCGAGGTGAAGAACGTCTGGGTGCCTTACGGGGATTGAGTGGCTTCGGGGTCGGTTGGGTGCGTCAAGCTTGCGCCCAAACCCAGCTTCCAGATCCGATCCGCATTGCGCCAGAACAGTTTCTCGCGCTCCTCGTTGGCGCAGCCCGAAAGCAGCGCATGGGTCGCGCTGGTCCAGGCCAGTAGTCCGCCGCCCAGCGTGCAGACGGGCCAGTCGCTGCCCCACACCACGCGGTTCCAGCCGAAACTCTCGATAATGTGCTCGACATAGGGCCGCAGCGTCTCGACCGTCCAGTTGTCGGGATCGGCATAAGCGATGATGCCGGAAATCTTGGCGGTTACGTTCTCCCGCCTCGCGATATCCGCAATGCCTTCCCGCCAGACAGAGAAATCGCCGCCGCGAATGTCCGGCACGCCGCAATGGTCGAGGATGAGGCGCACCTGAGGCGCTGCGTCGGCAAGCCCGATCGCCCGCGGCAACTGATGGCCGTGAACGTGTGCGTCGAAAGTCAGTCTTGTTCCGCTGAGGCGGCGGATGTTCTCCACGAAGATGCTGCTGTCCGATACGCCGTCCGGCAGCGGGTTGATGAGGCGGCGGAAACCCAGCACGAACGGGTCGGCGGTGTATTTCTCGACAAGAGCGCTGAAACGCGGCTCCTCCGGCCGGCAGGCCGCGATGCAACCACGGATCAGGCTCCCCGGCTGCCGGGACTGTTCGCCGGCGAAGTCTATCTCCGCCTCGATCCGGTCAGGCGCCGCGTCCACTTCCATGTGGATGGCGTCGGAAATGCCGGCGCGCAGCGCCTGGCGCTTGTATTCGGCATAGAGGAAGTCGCGGTCGAGCGCCGGAACCTCGGCAAGCCACGGATAGCTGAGGCGGGATTTGTCAATGATGTGAAGGTGCGTGTCGACCAGCATGGCGCTCTCCCGTTCTCCCATGACTGGCCGAAATTCATAGACGAGGAAAGCCGCACCGCAAGCCTGGCTCAGGCTTGACGGCAAAAAACCTGTTCTTTACCGATAAGCAAACACGTTCGCCGCTGGGCGCTCCTCTCCGCGCCCTGGCCGCGTTGACGAAACCGGCGTGTAAACCTACGACTGCGCAGGAGAGGAAAAGGCGATGATCGGCGATCTGGCGGGCAAGACCGTCCTGGTCACTGCGGCGGCGCAGGGCATCGGCCGGGCAACGGCGCTGGCTTTCGCACGCGCGGGTGCCGTTGTTCACGCCACCGACATCAACGAGAAACTGCTCGCCGAACTCGGCAACGAAAGCGGGCTTTCGCTGCAAAAGCTCGACGTTCTCGACGATGCGGCGGTCGCCAATGCCTTGGCCGCCGTCGGCCCGGTGGACGTGCTGTTCAATTGCGCCGGCTTCGTCCATGCCGGCTCGATCCTCGACATGAAGGAGGGCGACCTCGATTTCGCCTTCGACCTCAACGTGAAATCCATGGTGCGGACCATCCGCGCCGTCCTTCCCGGCATGATCGCGCGCGGCGGCGGAGCGATCATCAACATGGCCTCGGTAGCGTCGAGCACAAAGGGGGTTCCGAACCGCTTCGCCTATTCCACCACAAAGGCAGCGGTGATCGGTCTTACCAAATCAGTCGCCGCGGACTTCGTCGGCCAGGGCATACGCTGCAACGCCATTTGCCCGGGCACTGTCGAAAGCCCCTCGCTGGAAGCCCGCATGCGGGCGCAGGGCGACTATGAACAGGCCCGCGCGGCCTTCATCGCCCGCCAACCGATGGGCCGCCTTGGCACGCCGGAAGAAATAGCCGACCTCGCCGTCTATCTCGCCGGCGCGACCTATACGACCGGCCAAGCCTATGCCGTCGACGGCGGCATGACGATCTGATCTGTCCTCAAGGAGTTTGATGTGAAACTGGTTCGATATGGAGAGGCCGGGAGCGAACGGCCGGGCATGGTTGGCGCGGACGGAAAGATCCGGGATCTTTCGGCGCATGTGGCCGACGTAGCCGGAGCGGCGCTCGCTCCGCAATCGCTGGCCGAACTCGCCCGCATCGATCCGGCGACGCTGCCGCCGGTCGATGGCAGCCCGCGTCTCGGGCCTTGTGTCTCCGGCACCGGCAAATTGATCTGCATCGGCCTAAATTATTCCGACCATGCCGCCGAGACCGGCGCGACCGTGCCGCCCGAGCCGATCATCTTCATGAAGGCGACCTCGGCGATCGTCGGGCCCAATGATGACCTGTTGATCCCACGCGGTTCGGAAAAGACCGACTGGGAGGTCGAACTCGGCATCATCATTGGCAAGCAAGCGAAATACGTCTCCGAGGCCGAGGCCCTGGATTGCGTAGCCGGCTACTGCATCGTCCACGACGTCAGCGAGCGCGCCTTTCAGACCGAGCGCTCGGGCCAGTGGACCAAGGGCAAAAGCTGCGACACGTTCGGCCCGACCGGCCCATGGCTGGTGACCAAGGACGAGATTCCCGACCCGCAAAACCTCAAGATGTGGCTGACCGTCAACGGCGAATTCATGCAGGACGGCTCGACCAAGACCATGGTGTTCGGGGCGTCGTATCTCGTTTCCTACCTCAGCCAGTTCATGTCGCTGCAGCCCGGAGACATCATCTCTACCGGTACGCCGCCCGGGGTCGGCATGGGCATGAAGCCGCCGCGCTACCTGAAAGCCGGCGACGTGGTGGAACTCGGCATCGAAGGGCTGGGATCGCAGCGCCAGCAGGTTCGCGCTGACGGGTAGGTTTTTCGAAAAGGTGCGTCCTTCGAGGCACCTTTTTTGACTCCCCTCAACGTAGCGGGAAAACCGCCAGTTCGGGATCGAGCGTGAACAATTCCTGGGCGCGGCCGACACCGCGCAGCGCGTAGCGGCCGACCGAGACGAGCTTCGCCCCCTCCTCCTCGGGCAGCGACTCGCGGAATGCGGCCGAAAACAGAACGTCGCGATCGGCTGAGCTGCACATCGACGCGATGCGGCTCACCTCGTTGACAGCCTGGCCGACGACGGTGAAGTCGAGCCGGTCCTTGCTGCCGATGTTTCCGTAGAAGACATCGCCGATATGCAGCCCGAGATAGATCGACGTGGTCGGCCTTCCCTCGTCTTCGCGGCGCTGGTTGAGCTCGTCCAGCCGTAACCTCAGCTCAGCCTCTGCGCGCAGCGCCGAGCAGCAGGCCTCCTCGGGATCGTCGGCGGTGAAGATCGCCAGCGTGCCGTCGCCGATCAGCTTGAGCACGTCGCCGCCGGCGGCGTGAACGGCGGAAATCACCGCCTCGGCGTAATCGTCCAGCAACGGGATAAGTTGGTCGGATGCGATGCTTTCGGAAAGCGCGGTGAAGCCCTTCATGTCCGAGAACCACAGCACGGCGTTGATCTTTTCGACCACGCCGCGCGACATCCGGCCCTGGAGCACGCGCCGACCCGGATCACGTCCGAGATAAGCTTCGACCAGCGATTCCGCGACGCGCGCCAGCGACGCCGCCTTGATGGCGAGGCCGAGCACCGGGACAAGCCGGCGAAGCGCCTCCAGATCGGCTTCGTCGAAGCCGCCTGGCCGCGTCGTCGTCCAGCGCGACATCAAACAATCCATCTCGCCGATGGCGGTCTTCTTGTCGAACCGATGGATCATGGCGAAATAATCGGTCTCGCCTCTCTCCTTCAACTCGTCAAGGATCGGAAACCCGGCCGTTTCGCCCAATTCGAGACGGCGGCGCAATTCGTCCTCTCCGCTTTGAAGGAGATGATAGAAGGGACTGCGGCGCCAGCTTTCCTCGTTGTCGCTCGCGGCAGTCGGCAAATATTCGGTGACGCGGGTATCGTCAGGGGTGTCCCTGGTCCAATGGAAGACCCTGCCCTCGTAAACCGGATGCAGCGTGTCGATGATCGCTGTACCGGCCGACATTTCGAGGCCGGCATCGACGCAGCGCCTGCAGAAGCCCTGCATAAGGCTGGTCTCGTCGTCGCCGGCGAGTCCGCGATCGGCCAGCCATGCCGCTATGTTGTCGATGTCGTCCCGGTTCATGCTTGCCTCGGCCGACTGATCTACAGTGCCGGCTTGAGCTTTCAACCGGCGCCTATCTAATTACCCTGCCGTCGGCGCCAAAGCGATAGGTTCTGGCCGGATCGGGCGTGGCATAGATCGCCGCGCCGGGCTCGGCATCATAAACGCCGAATATGCGCACCGTCAGCAGGCCTGCCTTTTCCGTATCGATATAGAGGTTGGTGTCGGCGCCGAGGTGCTCGGCGTGGATGACGGTGCCTTTCCAGGTGCCGGCGTTGCGATCGACAGTGATATGTTCAGGCCGCACCCCGATCGTCTTGGCGGTCTCTCCGAGCCTGCCGCCATCGATGAAGTTCATCTTGGGCGAGCCGATGAAGCCGGCGACGAATTCGTTTGCCGGCGAATTGTAGAGTTCCATCGGCGCGCCGACCTGCTCGACCTGGCCGTTGTTGAGTACCACGATTTTGTCGGCCAAAGTCATCGCCTCGACCTGATCGTGGGTGACATAGATCATCGTCGCGGCGAGGCGTCGGTGAAGCTGCGCGATCTCAAGCCGGGTGTTGACGCGCAGCGCAGCGTCGAGGTTCGACAGCGGCTCGTCGAAGAGAAAGAGTTTCGGTTCGCGCACCACCGCGCGGCCGATCGCGACGCGCTGGCGCTGGCCGCCGGAAAGCTCGGCAGGGCGGCGCTCGAGGTAAGGTTCGAGCGACAGCATCGAGGAGGCGATGCCGACGCGACGTGCGATTTCGTCCGCCAGTGTGCCGGCCTGCTTCAAACCGAGGCTCATATTGTTCTTCACGGTCAGATGCGGGTAGAGCGCATAAGTCTGGAAGACCATGGCGATGCCGCGCCTGGCCGGCGGCACGTTGCCGACGTCGCCGCCGTCGATCAGCACCTTTCCGGAGGTCGAATCCTCGAGCCCGGCGATGATGCGCAAAAGCGTGGACTTGCCGCACCCCGACGGCCCGACGAAGACGACGAACTCGCCATCCGTCACTTCCAGGTCGATGCCCTTCAGCACTTCGACGGAGCCGAAGGATTTTCTGATGTTTTCGATCTTCAGCGAGCCCATGCAAGTCCCCCGATATGACGGTACGCCGCGCTCACAGCTTCACCGCCTTGCCCGTCCTGACGCTCTCATCCGCCGCCAGGCAGACCCGCAGCGATGTCACCGCGTCATCCATGTGGCGGGTGAGATCTAGATCCTCGCGGATCGCCTTCAGCAGAAAGGCCTGCTCGCGGTCGCAAAGCTCCTGATGGCCCGGCTCGTCCTGCATCGACAACTGCCGGTCCGGGGACGTGAATTTTCCGTCTGCTCCGATCGCGGAGCTGTGCACGCGGATCATATTGGTCTTGGTGTGGGCGTCGACGTCGTCCGACTTGGTCGCGGCCTCGTTCATGACGATCGACACGCACCCCTTCGGTGAGATCACGTCCTTCACGAAGAAGGCGGTTTCCGACATCATCGGCCCCCAGCCGGCCTCGTACCAACCGATCGACCCGTCGTCGAACAGCACCTGCAGATGGCCGTAATTGTACATCGCCGGGGCGATCTCGTCGGTCAGCCGCAGGCCCATGCCACGCACCTCGACCGGCTTCGCATCGGTGATCTGGCACATCACATCGAGATAATGGACGCCGCAGTCGACGATGGGCGAGGTCGTCTGCATCAGCGCCTTGTGTGTCTCCCATGTGGGTCCGCTCGACTGCTGGTTCAGGTTCATGCGGAAGACATAGGGGCCGCCCAGTTTGCGCGCTTCGTCGATCAGACGCATCCAGGACGGGTGATGCCGGAGGATGTAGCCGATGACGAGCTTCCTGCCGTTCGCCTTGGCCGCGGCGACCACGCGCTCTGCGTCGGCGACTGTGGTTGCCAGCGGCTTTTCGACAAAGACATGGGAGCCCGCTTCCAGCGCCATCACTGCATAGTCGGCATGGCTGTCGGAGTAGGTGTTGATCGAGGCGACATCAGGCTTCAGCTCGGCAATCGCTTCCTCGAACGAGCGGCGGGTTGGATAGCCGCCGAGCCCTGCCGGCAAGGGCACGTCAGAGCGGTTGACCAGCGAGACGATCTCGAAGCCCGGATTGTTGTGGTAGGCGAGCGCATGGCTCCTGCCCATATTACCGAGCCCGGCGACGAAGACGCGAAGGGGTTTATCGGAATTCATGTTCACTTCACCGCTCCCGAGGTGATGCCGCGGATCAGCTGCCGCGAGAAAATGAGGTAGAGGACCAGCACCGGCAGGATCGCCAGCGACAGCGCAGCGAGCACGGCGTTCCAGTTGGTGACGTACTGGCCTATGAAAAGCTGGGCGCCGAGCGTGACGGTCTTGGTCGCCTCGGAGGGCGCAAGGATCAGCGGGAACCACAGATCGTTCCAGATCGGGATCATGGTGAAGACCGCGACCGTCGCCATGGCCGGCCGCACCAGCGGCAGCACGAGACGGAAGAAGATGCGGTATTCGGAAAGCCCGTCGATGCGGCCGGCATTCTTCAGGTCGTCCGACACCTGCTTCATGAACTCCGACAGGATGAACACGGCGAGCGGCAGCCCCTGCGCGGTGTAGACCAGGATCAGCGCCGTCAGCGTGTTGACCAGACCGCTCGCCACCATCAGCTGCAGGATCGCCACCGTGCCGAGCCGGATCGGGATCATGATGCCGAGCGCCAGATAGAGCCCCATCAGCGAATTGCCGCGAAAGCGGTATTCCGACAGCGCAAACGATGCCATCGCGCCGAACAGCAGCACCAGGAACAGGGACATGACGGTGACGATGAAACTGTTCTGGAAATAGAGGAAGAAGTCGCCCTGCCTCAGCACGGTCGTGTAGCCGATCAGGTCGAAGGTCTCGGCCGTAGGCGGCGATAGCGGAGAGCGGAAGATTGCGTTGCGCGACTTGAACGAGTTTATGACGATGACGACGACCGGAAACAGCGCGATCACGGTGTAGGCGATCAGCACCGCATGGGCGGCGACGGTTCTGGGGAGGGATTGGGTGGCGGTGCTCATGCGACGGTCCTCGCCAAGCTGGAACACCCCTCATCCGGCCTCGCTTCGCTCGGCCACCTTCTCCCACAGGGGGAGAAGGAAGAACGCGCCCCTCCCTTCTCCCCCTGTGGGAGAAGGTGTCGCCGAAGGCGACGGATGAGGGGTGTTCCAGAAATCGGGGTGCATGACGGTCTCATCTCCATCATCCCCTCAGAACTGATAACGCCGCAGCCGCGTCTGCACGGCGAACAGGTATAGGCACACGCCGGCGAGGATGATGAAGAACATCATCGAGGCGATGGTCGAGCCCATATAGGGATCGCCGATCTGCAGTTGAAAGCCGAAGAAGGTGCGGTAGAGGAAGGTGCCGAGAATGTCGGTCGAGAAATTCGGCCCGGCGAGCGCGCCCTGGGCGGAATAGATCAGGTCGAAGGCGTTGAAATTGCCGACGAAAGTCAGGATCGAGATGATGCCGATCGAGGGCAGAATCAGCGGCAGCTTGATCTTCCAGAACTGCGCCATGCCGGTAATGCCGTCGCATTCGGCGGCCTCTATCACCTCGTCGGGAATCGACAGCAACGCCGCGTAGATCAGCATCATCGGAATGCCGACGAACTGCCAGACCGAGATCAGCCCGAGCGTGGTCAGCGCATACTCCTCCTTGCCGAGCCAGGGCGTGAACAGGCTCTTCAGCCCGACGAGATCGAGCAGGTTCGGCGCGACGCCCCAAAGCGGCGAGAGGATCAGCTTCCAGGCGAAGCCGACGATGACGAAGGACAGGATCGTGGGGATGAAGATTGCGGTGCGGTAGAAGGCGGAAAACCGCAGCTTCGGCGAGGACAAGAGCGCTGCCAGTACGACGCCGATGGGATTCTGCACCAGCATATGGATGATGAAAAACCAGGTGTTGTTCCAGAGAGCGTTCCAGAAGCTCGCCGACCAGCGCGGGTCGAAGAACAGGGTGCGGAAATTGTCGAGACCGGCGAAGACGCGCGTCTGGCCATCGGCACTGAACAGCGAAAGCTGCAGCGTGCCGAACAGCGGCACGATCATGACCGCAGTATAGACCAGCACAGCCGGCGCCAGGAATACGGCGATATGCCAGCGGATTGGTTTTTTTGCTTCAGTCGCCATGCGCGTCGTCTTGCGCCTTCCCGTTTGCGCCAATTCTCAGGAGGTAGAACTGCCCCTCACCTGCCTGCCGGCATCCTCTCCCCGCAACCCTTCGACAGGCTCAGGGCGGCGAGAGGAGGGCTGGCGGCAACGCTGACGCCCCCCTCTCCCCGTCATTCACGGGGAGAGGGTAAGGGTGAGGGGCAGCGCCGGCAATCAAATTTGGGTGGAGCGGAGCAATCGCATGCACCCCGCCCCGCTCACCTTATTCGCGACTCTCCTCACAAGGGCAGGATAAGAGGAGCTACTTAGCCGGCTTGTACCAGCTGTCGAGGCCATCCTGCAGCGCCTTGGCCGCCGCTTCCGGCGTCTCGGTGCCGTTGATCACGTTGGCCGACTTCACCCAGGTCTCGTTCTCGAGATTGGGCGTGCCGCGCGACAGGATCTGGTAGGTCGAGCGGATGGTCGACTTGCACTTGTCGCGCCAGGACACGAATTCCTGGGCAAGCGGATCTTCCATCTTCACCGGCGTCGAGGACAGGCTGAAGAAGCCCGGCAGCGCGTTGGCGTAGATCGTCGCGAATTCCGGCGATGCGACCCAGGACAGGAAGGCCTTGGCCGCGTCGGCGTTCGGGCTCTTCGGGTTGAGACCGATGGCGATGTCGTTATGGTCGGAGATGTAGCACTCGTCCCCGGCATTCTTCACCGGCGGCGGGAAGGCGCCCATCTTGAAGTCCGCCTGCGTGTTGAAGACCGAAATCTCCCACGATCCGGCCGGGTAGATGGCGGCGCGGCCAAGCGTGAACAGGTTCTGGCTGTCCGGATAGCTCTGCGCTTCGAAGCCGTCGCCGAGATAGTCCTTCCACTTGGCCAGCGCGGCGAAGGGCTCGACCCATTGCGGATCGGTCAGCTTCTGCTCACCCTTGATCAGCGCGAGGCGGCCTTCTTCGCCCTTCCAGTAATTCGGGCCGATGTTCTGGTAGCCCATGGTCGCGGCTTCCCAGAGATCCTTGGTACCCATGGCCATCGGGATGAAGGTGCCGTCGGCCTTGATCTTCTCCAGCGCGGCGAAGAATTCTTCCTCGGTGGCCGGCACAGCGATGCCGAGTTGCTCGAACGCGTCGGCGTTGTAGATGAAGCCGTGGATGACGGACGCCATCGGCACGCAGAAATCCGCCGAGCCGTCGTCGGTGGTCCAGGCCGACTTCGCGACGTCGGAGAAATTCTCCATGCCGGGCAGGTCGGCGAGATTGGCGAGGTGGCCCTTATTATAGAGTTCGAGCGAGGCGTCGAACGGGCGGCAGGTGATCAAGTCGCCGGCCGAGCCTGCATCAAGCTTGGCGTTGAGCGCGGCGTTGTACTCGGTCGGCGCGGACGGTGCGAACACCACCTTGATGCCTGGGTTCTTGGCCTCGAAGGCCGGAATCAGCTTTTCCTGCCAAATGGCGAGGTCGTCGTTGCGCCAGCTTTCGATGGTGATCGTCTTGTCCTGGGCGACGGCGAGCCCGGCCGTGCCGAGAATGCTGGACGCCATCAGAAGCGTTGTCAGTGCGTTGTTCTTCATTTCAGTC
Source organism: Mesorhizobium alhagi CCNWXJ12-2 (assembly GCF_000236565.1). GTDB lineage: Bacteria > Pseudomonadota > Alphaproteobacteria > Rhizobiales > Rhizobiaceae > Allomesorhizobium > Allomesorhizobium alhagi. The sequence continues at coordinate 12,014 of NZ_AHAM01000014.1, forward strand.
TCCCTGTTTTGACCTGTTCAGGTTCGGTTATGACGAGGCGTGGACATAGCGCCCGCGCTCCCCTCGAGTTTCGCAAGCGCATGCCTGAGCTTCTGGTCTGCGTCTGCGAGCAGTTCCTGCGCCGCGTCCCGGCTGGCTGCGCCGGCAGCCATCAGGATCGCAGCCTTGACCGAGCCGCCGCTTTTGTCGAGCCACGACGCGGCTTCTGGCTCCGTGCAGCCGGATATCGCCGAAACGATGCGGGCGGCGCGACCCTTCAGCTTGAGATTGTCGGGATTGAGATTGACCATGTAGCCGTCATGCACATGGCCGAGATGAATCGCCATCAGCGTCGACATCATGTTCAGCGCGATCTTCTGCGCGGTGCCGGCGCCCATACGGGTCGAGCCGGCGATCACTTCCGGCGGGGTTTCAATGACGATGCCGACATCGGCGAGCGCGGTGAGCGGCGCGCCGGCATTGTTGGCGATCGAAATCGTGGAAGCGCCGCGATTGCGGGCCTCTTCAAGTGCGCCGACTGCATAGGGCGTCGAGCCGCTGGCCGAAACCGCGATCACGCAATCCTTGTTGGAAACCCTGGCTGCGGCAATTTCTCGTCTTGCCTGACCGGCATCGTCTTCGGGTCCGCCGGTGAGGTCGGAGAGGCTGGCGAGGCCGCCGGCCAAAAGAATGACGATGCGGTCGCGCGAAATGCCGAACGTGCCGGGAAGTTCGAGCGCGTCTGCTAGCGCCATCAGAGCGGAGCTGCCCGCGGCCGCATAAACGAGCCGGCCTCCGGTGGAGAGGCAATGCGCGGCGATGCCGGCCGCCCTGGCGACATCCTCGGCCGCGTCGCGCGCACTGTTGGCGGCCTCGACCTGAGCATCGAGTAGAATACGGACAATGGCCTCCGGCGGCTGCAGATCCAGCCCGCTGGCATTTCTGTGCACCGCTTCGGTACGCGCAATGACCATTATGTCCCTCCGTCAAACCGACAATACCAAAAAAATACCACTTGTCCAGCGGCGTTAACGAATTTATGTCGCAGGTTGATTGAGAAATCAGTAAAATGCAATCCATTCAAACAGATGAGCAGTGTCGACGTCCGGCGAACAAATTAACACTTGGCTATTGGTATTTTATTGGTATTATCACTGCGGAGGAGTCTTCGACGTGGAACTGGTGCTTGGAATAGATGGCGGCGGAACAAGCTGCCGGGCGGCGGTGGCCGGACCCGACGGCGCGATCATCGGTCGCGCCAAGAGCGGCGCAGCCAATATCCGCACCGACCTCACTGGAGCCCGTGCGAACATAGTCGAGGCCGCGCGGCTTGCGCTCATCGACGCCGGCAAGGATCCGGCGCTGATCCCCGAAATACCGGCCTTGCTTGGCCTGGCCGGCAGCAATGTCGGCACATACCGGCAGCAACTCGAAGCCATACTGCCCTTCCCCAGAAGCATCGTCGAGAGCGACGCGCTGATCGCGCTCGAAGGCGCGCTCGGCCAGGCGGACGGCGCAATTGCAGTGCTCGGTACGGGCACAGCCTTCATGGTGCGCCGCGATGGCGAAGTACGAACCGTCGGCGGCTGGGGCTTCCTGATCGGCGACCAGGGAAGCGGCGGGCGTATCGGCCGCGACCTGCTTGAGGAAACGATGCTCGCCTACGACCGCATCCGCGAGGCTTCGCCCTTGACCCAGGCATTGCTCGCCGTGTTTCGGGATAATCCGCGCGACGTGGTCGAGTTCACGACCACGGCCAAGCCCGGCGATTTCGGCGGTTTCGCGCCGATGGTTTTCGAATACGCCGCCAAGGGCGACGTTGTCGGCAAGCGGATTCTGGCCCGCGCTGTATCCGACATCGAGGCCTCGCTCGACGTGCTCAATCTGCGCGAAGCCGATCCGCTCTGCCTGCTCGGCGGGCTTGCCCCGCTCCTGGAGCCGCGCCTTTCGCAGAAATATCGGGCCATGGTGCGCCCGCCGCTGCAGGATGCGCTTGGCGGCGCGGTCGCCATGGCGGTGCGCCGGTTCGGCCCGGGCGGGGGCAAGGCCCATGACTGACGCGGCCGAGCAGATCTTTGCAAGCGTCAGGGGTGCCGCCCAGCGTGGAGCGCCGCTCTATCTGCAACTGAAGAAAAGCATCGAGGATGCGGTGCTGAGCGGCGTCATCGGGCCGGGCGATGCGCTGCCCTCGGAGCGCGACATTGCACTTAAAGCCGATGTGTCTCGGGTGACTGTGCGCAAGGCGGTTCAGGATCTGGTCAAAGGCGGCATACTCGTCCAGCGACATGGCTCCGGCACTTTCGTTGCGCCGCGCGTCGAGCGCGTCGAGCAGTCGCTGTCGCTCTTGACCTCCTTTACCGAGGACATGGCCAGGCGCGGCATGACGGTAAGGTCCACCTGGCTCGACCGGGGCATCTATCCGCCCTCGCCCGACGAGATGATGGTGCTCGGCCTTTCGTCGAAGGAGTTCGTGGCGCGCGTCAGCCGCTTGCGCATCGCCAACGATACGCCGCTCGCCATCGAGCGGGCGTCGCTGTCCGCAACGGCGCTGCCCGATCCCGCCGCGGTCGACTCGTCGCTCTATGCGGCGCTGGAAAAAACCGGCAACCGCCCGGTGCGCGCCGTGCAACGCATCTCGGCCGCCAATCTCGGCGAGGCCGACGCGAAGCTTCTCGACGTGCCGGCGGGCTCCGCTAGTTTGAACATCGAGCGGATTTCCTACCTTGCCAGCGGCAAGGTAATAGAATTCACCCGCTCGATCTATCGCGGCGACGCCTATGATTTCGTCGCCGAACTGCGCCTGAGCGGGCGCGCGGACAATCCGGGAGCGTCGGCTTGATCACGATGACCCATATGCGGCGCGAGATCGCCGAGATTCCCGATGCCGTCGCACGCCTGCTCGACGGCTCGAAGGAGGCGCTGGCCGAAGCCGGGCGCGGTGTGCGCGAACGCAATCCCGCTTTTCTCGTCACCGTGGCGCGCGGCTCGTCCGACCACGCCGCCTCGTTCATGAAATATGCGGTGGAGCTGACCGCCGGCATTCCCGTGGCCTCGGTCGGCCCGTCGGTCGCCTCGATCTATGGCGCGAAACTCAGGCTATCCGGCTCGGCGTGCCTGACGATCTCGCAGTCGGGCAAGAGCCCTGACATCGTCGCAATGGCCGAGAGCGCGCGCAACGCCGGCGCGCTGACCATCGGGCTCACCAACACCGCGGATTCTCCGCTCGCCCGCGCCTCCGACTACGCGATCGACATTCTCGCCGGCCCGGAACGCAGCGTCGCGGCGACCAAGAGTTTCGTCAATTCGGCGGTCGCTGGCCTGGCTTTGATGGCGCATTGCACCGGCGACGACGCATTGCTTGCCGCTCTGGCGGAACTGCCCGGCCATTTCCGCAAGGCGATCGAATGCGACTGGATGGAGATCTCCGGCTCGCTGACAGGCCAGAGTTCGCTGTTCATCCTCGGGCGCGGCCCCTCCTTCGCCATCGCCAACGAGGCGGCGCTGAAATTCAAGGAAACCTGTGCCATGCATGCCGAGGCCTATAGCGCGGCCGAGGTGATGCACGGGCCGCTGGCGCTGGTCGGTCCGGGTTTTCCGGTGCTGGCGCTGGCCTCGCGGGATGCTTCCGAGCCGTCCATGGCTGAAGCCGCCGGCCGGCTGGCCGAGAAGGGCGCGTCGGTGTTCCTGACGTCGGCGCAAGCGACGCCAGCCAAAATGCTTCCGCATGTCGACACCGGCCATCCCCTCACCGACCCGCTGGCGCTTATCGTGTCCTTCTACGGCTTCGTCGAGGCCTTTGCCCGTCATCGCGGGTTGAATCCGGACGAGCCGCCGAATCTCAGAAAAGTGACCGAGACCGTATGAACGGACCATTCGCCATAAAAGACGCCACGATTTTCGACGGCGAGACGTGGCATGAAAGCTCCGCCCTCGTTATCCGCGACGGGTCGGTCGATGCCATCGTTGCTGATGACGCGATCCCGGCCGGTCTGCGCGTGGTGGAAGCCGAAGGCGGCCTGCTTGCGCCGGGTTTCGTCGACGTTCAGGTCAATGGCGGCGGCGGAGTGATGTTCAACGATCGGCCCGACGCCGAGACGATCCGCACGATCTGCCGGGCGCATGCGCCGTTCGGAACCACGGCGCTGCTGCCGACACTGATAACCGACACGCCTGAAATCACCGCACAGGCGATCGCCGCCGGAGCAGAAGCGGCGCGCCAAAATATCCCGGGTTTTCTTGGACTGCACCTCGAAGGCCCGCATCTGTCGATCTCTCGCAAGGGCGCGCACGACCCGGCGCTGATCCGCCCGATGAGCGATGCCGACAAGGCGGCGCTGATTGCGGCGCGAAAGCAGATGCCGGTGCTGTTGACCACCGTTGCTCCGGAAACCGTGCCCGCCTGGCGGATCGCGGCGCTGGCCGCAGCCGGCGTCGTCGTCAGCCTCGGTCATTCCGACGCCAGCTCCGCGCTGGCCGCGACCGCGGCTGAAGCCGGCGCGTCCATGGTCACACATCTCTTCAACGCAATGAGCCAGATCGGCAACCGCGAGCCCGGCCTGGTCGGCGCCGCACTCGACACAGGCGCGCTGTCCTGCGGGCTGATCGCCGACGGCATCCATGTCGACCCGGCGACGATCGGCATAGCGCTGCGCGCCAAGCGCAGGCCGGGCAGGATCTTCCTCGTCACCGACGCCATGGCGACGATCGGCACGGACATGACCTCCTTTACGCTGAACGGCCGGACGATACGGCGAGAGAACGGCCGACTGACGCTGGAGGACGGCACGCTGGCCGGGGCCGATCTCGACATGATTTCGGCGGTCCGCTTCATGCATCGGACGCTCGGCGTCGAGCTTGGCGAAGCCCTGCGCATGGCCTCGCTCTACCCTGCCGAAAGTATTGGCCAAGGCACCCGCCACGGCCGGCTTGCGCCGGGCTCGCGCGCCGACATCGTGCATTTGTCGGACGCGCTGGACATCGAAAGCGTGTGGATCGGCGGCGAAGGAGTGTTTGCCGCTGCGTAGCGGCGCGCGCTTGCCTCTTGCGCCGTTTCGGGCGGCTACTATGCTCGCCTTCATGCTGCAACGGTCCCGACATTCCCCGGAAGCGCAAGCGCGAAAGAGCGCCTGCTGATGGAGCGTTTCATCTGCGCCGTCGATGTCGGCACCGGCAGCGCCCGCGCCGGCATTCTGGACAAAAGCGGCGGGCTGCGAGGGCGCGCCGAACACCCGATCCTCATCAACCGGCCTGAGTCCGGCCATGCCGAACACGATTCGGAAGACATCTGGTCGGCGGTTTGCATCGCAGTGAGGGCCGCCCGCGAAAAGGCCGGCATATCGGCCGGAGATATCGCCGGCATCAGCTTCGATGCCACCTGCTCGCTGGTGCTGCGCGACTTCGATGGTGGCCAGCTAACGGTCTCGACCGGCGGCGATGATCGCTGGGATACGATCGTCTGGCTCGACCACCGCGCACTCACGGAAGCCGACGAATGCACCGCCACTGGCCACCGCGTGCTCGATTTCGTCGGCGGCGTGATGTCGCCCGAAATGCAGGCGCCGAAGCTGATGTGGCTGAAGCGCAATTTGCCCGAAAGCTGGGCGCGCGCCGGCTATATGTTCGACCTGGCCGATTTCCTGACCTTCAAGGCTTCCGGCTCGCTTGCCCGCTCGCAATGCACGCTGACCTGCAAATGGACTTACCTCGCCCATGAGGCGGAAGGCTGGCGGCGCGACTTCCTGAAGCTCGTCGGCATCCCCGACATGCTGGAGCGCGGCCGCCTGCCCGACCGGGCAAGCCCGGTCGGCGCGGATCTCGGGGCGCTGACGGAAGAGGCGGCGGGGGCGCTCGGCCTCACGGTGAACTGCCGCGTCGGCGCCGGCCTGATCGATGCCTATGCCGGCGCGCTCGGCGTGCTTGGCGGCCATGCAGGCGATCTCGGCGGGCTCGAACGGCATGTCGCGCTGATCGCCGGCACATCGAGTTGCGTGATGGCGATGTCGGCCGAGCCGCGCCCCTTCTTCGGCGGCTGGGGGCCATATTTCGGCGTGGCGCTGCCCGGCTGCTGGCTGAGCGAAGGCGGCCAGTCGGCCACCGGCGCGCTGCTCGATCACATCATTCGCTGGCACGGCGCGGGCGGCGAACCCGACGCGCCCATTCATCGCCGAATTGCTGCGCGGGTGATGGAACTGCGCGCCGCGGAAGGCCTGGATCTCGCCGGACGGCTGCACGTGCTGCCCGACTTCCACGGCAACCGCTCGCCGCTGGCCGACCCGCATGCGGTGGGGGTCATCAGCGGGCTGACGCTCGACGCCTCGTTCGATAGCCTCTGCCGGCTTTACTGGCGCACCTGCGTCGGCATTGCGCTCGGCGTGCGCCATATCCTGGAAGCACTGAACAAGAACGGTCAGGCCGTCGACACCCTGCATGTCACCGGCGGCCATGCGAAGAACCCGCTGCTGATGGAGCTTTACGCCGACGCCACAGACTGCACGGTGATAGAGCCGCTGGCCGAGGACGCGATGCTGCTCGGCACCGGCATGGTCGCCGCGGCCGCCGCCGGCTTGTTCCCGACGCTGCCCGAAGCCTGCGAGGCCATGCAGCAGGGCGGACGCGAGCGGCGACCCAATCCCAAGGCTCGGGAACGGTTCGACCACGATTACCGGGTTTTTCTCGAGATGCACCGGCAGCGGCAGGTGCTCGACGCAATCCGGTGATCGGACCAGTCGACCTCTATTGCGCGGAGAACGAGATGATGAGCGAGATCGCGATCTTCGAGCTTGCCAGCAAAACGGTGGCGACGGTGCTGAAGACGGCGGATCTCGTTGAAGCGCCGAACTGGACGCCGGACGGCGCCGCCTTGATCGTCAACCGGAACGGCAGGCTCTACCGCATCGATCTGGCCGACCCCGATTTCGTCGAGATCGACACGGGTTTCGCCCGCAACATCAACAACGACCACGGCATATCTCCGGATGGCGCGATGCTCGTCATAAGCGATTCCACCGAGAGCGGGTCGAGCGAGATCTATACGCTGCCGTTCGGCGGCGGAACGCCTACCCGCGTGACCGAGCAAGCGCCCGCCTACTGGCATGGCTGGTCGCCCGATGGACGCACGCTCGCCTATGTGGCCAAGCGCGGAGGTACTTTTCAGGTCTACACTTGTCCGGTCGGGGGCGGTGCGGAGTTCCAGGTCACCCGTGGCTTCGACCATTGCGATGGGCCCGACTATACGCCCGACGGAAAGTGGATCTGGTTCAATGGCGAGAGGAGCGGCGCGGTCGATCTGTGGCGGGTGCGTGCGGACGGCAGCGACGTCCAGAAAATGACCAACGACGAGCGGGTCAACTGGTTTCCTCATCCTTCTCCCGATGGCCGCCATGTGCTCCATCTCGCCTATGAGCCGGGCGTCACTGGCCATCCGCGCGACAAGCACGTGGAGCTTCGCCTGCTGCCGGCCGCCGGCGGCGAACCGCGAGTGCTGCTCGGCCTGTTCGGCGGCCAGGGAACGATCAACGTGCCCTGCTGGGCGCCGGACGGCCAGCGCTTCGCTTTCGTCCGATATTTTCCTGAATGAGGCGTGCCGGTCGGCGGTCTTCGAAGGCACGCCACCTTGCCGCTGGCTCAACCATTGCAACGCTTCGTCCCTTGTCTCTGAGCTTCATTTCGTTCAAATACGGTCGCAATTAGGATGACGGCCGGCGTTCTGCCGCCGGATTTTGCGGCATCTCGCGCACATCGCGGATGCCGGCTTGCGGAAAGATAGACAGATGACTGCGTTAGAGGCGGGCGTGAGAGCGCCTGCACATCCCTGGCGCGACGAGATTCGGGCGATGCTCGCGCTGTCGTGGCCGATGGTGCTCACCAATCTCGGCCAGGTGGCGATGAACGCCACCGACGTCATGATGATGGGGCGGCTCGGGCCAGCGACGCTTGCTGCCGGCGCGCTCGGCTCAAATCTCTATTTCGCGCCGCTGATATTCGGGCTCGGCCTGATGCTGGCGACGTCGCCGATGATCGCTACCGAACTCGGCCGCAAGCGGCATTCGGTGCGCGACATACGCCGCACCGTGCGCCAGGGCCTGTGGCTGGCGATCCTCGTCTGCATCCCGATCTGGATCGTGCTGTGGAACACTGAGTCGATCCTCGTCTGGATGGGACAGGAGCCCGCACTGGCGCGCGAGGCCGCGGTCTACATGGTCTGGCTGCAATGGGCGGTGCTGCCGTTCTACGGCTACATCGTGCTGCGCTCCTTCATTTCGGCGCTGGAGCGGCCGGGATGGGCGCTGATCATCGTGTTCGCAGCCGTGACCTTCAATGCGTTCGCCAATTGGTGCCTGATGTTCGGCAATCTTGGCTTTCCGGCGTTCGGCATCGCCGGGGCGGGCATGGCGACGACGCTTTCCAGCCTGCTGATGTTTTTTGGGCTGGTGGCGGTCGTGTCGCTCGAGCCGCTCTT
>NZ_AHAM01000013.1 GCF_000236565.1 Mesorhizobium alhagi CCNWXJ12-2
GCCCGAAGTGCGCGTAAACCCGCACCGACAAAGCGCGGCCCATTTGATGCAAGACACGCACGCGGCCAAGCGACGCAATCTTGTTCGGCGATTTCCCCGCATCCTTATTCGGCGATTTCCCGCATCACGTGGTAGAGCGCCGACTTGGCTTCGAACCCGACGCCCGGGATCTGCGGCAGGCCGACATAGCCGTCTTCGACGGCGATGCCGTCCGCAAATCCGCCGAAGGGCTGGAACACGTCCGGGTAACTCTCGTTCCCGCCGAGATGAAGGCCGGCTGCTATATTGAGCGACATCTGGTGGCCGCCGTGCGGGACCACGCGGCGCGAGGACCAGCCCAGTTCCTGCATCACATCGAGCGTGCGCAGGTACTCCACCAGCCCGTAGGACAGGGCGCAGTCGAATTGCAGCCAGTCGCGATCAGGGCGCATCCCGCCATATCGCAAAAGGTTGCGGGCGTCCTGGTGCGAGAAGAGGTTCTCGCCGGTGGCCATCGGCAGGTCGTAATGGCCGGCAAGCTCGGCCTGGAGCGCGTAGTCGAGCGGGTCGCCCGCTTCCTCGTACCAGAACAGATTGTAAGGCTTGAGGCCTTCCGCATAGGCGATGGCCGTTTCGAGATCGAAGCGGCCGTTGGCGTCGACCGCAAGCCGGCGGCCTTCGCCGACCACGTTGATCACCGCTTCGATGCGGGCGATGTCTTCCGCGAGCGGCGCGCCGCCGATCTTCATTTTCACCACGGAATAGCCGCGGTCGAGATAGCTGCGCATCTCGTCCTGCAGTTTCCGGTGATCCTTGCCGGGATAGTAGTAGCCGCCAGCGGCATAGACCCAGACCTTCTCGTCGGCCACGCCGCCGCGGAAGCGGTCGGCAAGCAGACGCCAGAGCGGGAGGCCGGCGATCTTGGCCACGGCGTCCCACACGGCCATGTCGATCGTGCCGACGGCGACGGAGCGCTCACCGTGACCGCCGGGCTTTTCGTTGCTCATCAGGGTCTTCCAGATTGCGAAGGGATCGAAATTATCATTCGCTTCGTCGACAAGGCTTGCCGGATCGGCCTCGAGAACACGGTCGGTGAACCGGCCACGACTCAGCGCGCCCTGTCCGTAGCGGCCATTGGAGTTGAAGCCGTAGCCGACGACCCGCTTGCCGTCGCGGACCACGTCGGTGACGACCGAGACCACCGAGCAGGTCATCTTCGAAAAATCGATATAGGCATTCGCGATCGGGGAAGCGATCGAGACGGTCTTCTCGCGGATTTCAAGGATCTTCATGTCTTTTCCCTTCAGCGCAATGCGTCGGCAATCGCCTTGCCGCAGGTAACGGTGTCGGCCTTGCGCGCTCGCAAGACAATGCCCCAACGGCAGCTCTTGGCATGTAGTGCAGGCCTTCATCTTTGAGTCTAGAGTGACCGCTAAGGGTCAGCATTTGCCTCAGAATTTCAGCAGAGGAAGGGCAGACAAGGGTCGAACTTCCCCTTTGGTCATTAGCCGAAGATCGGACATCCGGGGCGACGATAGGATTGCCGCGCTGACATGCCCAAGGGCTATCACATTGGACGGGGTGCTGCGATCATCGCGCAATGTCCACGGACGAAGAGTCCGTCATCCCTCGGCTTCGCCCAGAAACGCCTTCATCTCGGCCAGGATCCATGTCCGGAAGGCGCTGACCTTCGGCGCGTTGCGGCGCGCTTCGGGATAGGCCAGCCAATAGGCGTGGCCATCGTTGCAGACGAGATCGAAGGGCTGGAGAAGTCGCCCGGCGGCAAGATCGGTGGCGAAGAAGGCGGGCGTCAGCATGGCCACGCCGCCGCCTGCGATCGCGACGCCGGCCTCGAGCGACTGCGAGCCCAGGCGACTGCGTGTCCGGTTCTGCAGCCCGTCGGCCGGCACGCCCGCCTCGGTCAGCCACTGCGTCCACCAGGGGTCATCCGGGCTGACGATCGGCAACCGCAGAAGGTCGGCGGGCTCCTTCACCCCGCCTATGCTTTCAGCGAGCTTCGGGCTCAACATCGGGGTGAAGCCGGTATGCATCAGCAAATGGGTGACCAGTCCTGGCCACTTGCCTCCGCCGGCGCGGATCGCCACGTCGATTTCCTGCTGCGCGAAATCGACGAAGCGCGGCGAGGTGTCGAGCCGTACGGCAAGGGTGGGATGCGCCATCTGAAAGGAGCCGAGATGCTGCGCCAGCCAGTGCGACGCGAAGGTCTGGACGGTGCTGATCGACAGCGTGCCCTGCGCCCCGCTGCGGCCTGAGCCCCATGCTGAGGCGATCGTCTCGAATGCCTCGGTGATCACCGGCGCGAGCCGCTGGCCAGCCTCCGTCAGCGCGACCTGGCGCGGCCGGCGCAGGAAAAGCGCTGCGCCGAACCGCTCCTCCAAAATCTTGACCTGATAGCTGACTGCCGCCTGCGTCATGCCGAGTTCATCCGCGGCCTTGGTGAAGCTCATATGCCGCGCGGCGGCCTCGAAGGCCCGTAGTGCCTGGAGTGGAGGGAGTTGAGGAGCCATGATGGATTAAACCGCCTTATGCATGCGTATCGACATTCAATTGGAAACTAGCGACTCTCAGGACCAGATTGAAGACCAATGGATAAGGGGAGCAACCCTTGAAAAGGTTGGTCGACACGATGACACATGCAACGGTACGGCTCGAACAAACCCATGGCGGATTCCTGAATTCATGGCTGGCAGCGTGGTTTGCGCGGCCCGGCCGCCGCGCCCGCCGGGGCAGGCTCGACGTCAGGGAGCTTTCGGATCATCTGAAGCGCGACATGGGTTTTCTCGACGGAAATCCCGTGGGCCGGAGGAAGTGAGGGACGGTGACCGCGCGGTGTTTCGCTTGAAGAATACCGGGCCTCGTTTTGCCTCGGCTATTACGTCTCCCACGCTCAGGCATGGATTCCCGACACTCTCCGCTCGTTCCTCGCTCACGACGACACACGCCCTGCCCGGCAAATGCCACAATGAACGTTATTCCGGAGATCAGGCATTAGCGGTTTGAGCCGAAAATGCTCCTGATCGATATATCAACCGGGGACGTTCATGCCGGATTCTCACTCTCCCGTCGCCGGGCGGCGTCTTTTCCCGATGGCGGCATTGTGCGCCACGCTCGCGCTTGCCGCCTGCCAGACCGGCGGGTCCGTGGGCGGCAGCGGCCGCGCATCCGTGTCCGGCGTTTCCTATCTCACCGAGATCCGCACTTCGCACGGCCTGCCGCCGCTCGCTTATGATGCGCGGCTGGAAAAGGCGGCGCTGCAGCAGGCCGCCTATAAGGCGCGGTCGGGCCGCATGGAGCACACCACCGGCTGGGGCAAGGATTTCGGTCGGCGGATGAAGAAGAACGGCGTCGACGCCCCGGCAGCGGAAAACATCGCCCAGGGCCGGATGGACATGGCGAAGCTGTTCTCGATGTGGATGAACTCCTCCGGCCACCGCAAGAACATGCTCGATCCGCGCTTCAACCGCTTCGGCCTTGCCTATGCCGGCGAAGCGGACGGCCGCAAATACTGGGCGCTGGTCGTCGGGAAGTAATTTTTATCCGGCCTCAAGCAGCGCTTCGGCGGTGCGTTCGTCGGTGATCAGCCCGTTGATCAGCCGCCGCGTGGCGGCAGCCAGTATGCCGGGGATTTTGCGCTCGCCCATGGCCAGCGCAATGACCAGCGATTTTTCGCGCGACGGAAGCGGCGCCGAGGCGACGCGATCATTGGTGATGCCCTCGATCAGCCGGCCCTCGCGGTCATAGGCCCAGCCGACGATCTCGGCCACCGCACCGGCCTTCTGCAGCGCCTTCAGCTCGGCCTCGCTGATGAAGCCGTCTTCGTAGAGCGGCGCTTTCGGGCCGAGGTCGCCTATGCCGATGAAGGTCACGTCGGCGCGCGCGGCGAGCGCCAGCGTCGGCTGGATCATCGGCTGGGACAGCAGCATTTCGCGCTCTTCCGGCGAAGAGGCGATGACCGCCAGCGGCATCGGGAACGAGCGCGCCTTGATGCGGTCGGCCATGGTGAAGATGACGTTGTAGAAGGCTGCCGAGCCGTCCGGCGAGATGTTGCCGGTGAGCGAGACGACCTTGTGCTGTGGGCACTCCATCGCCGGCAGCTGCTCGATCGCCGCCTTCAGCGTGCGGCCGGTGCCGATCGCCATGACGATCGGCTCGGTCGAGCGCAGCCGCTTTTCGATCTCGGCCGCCGCCGCTTCCGCGACGCCGAGCGTCGTCGAGTTGGATGAAGGGTCGCTCGGCACGACTTCGACCAGATCGAGCGCAAAGCGCGCCTTGAGCCTGGCTGCGAGGTCGAGGCAGTTTGCGATCGGATGGTCGACCCGGACCTTGATCAGCCCTTCCGAGACCGCGAGCGAAACCAGCCGTTGCGCGGTCTGCCGCGATACGCCGAGCTTCGCCGCGATCTGGTCCTGGGTATTGCCGGCGACGTAATAGAGCCAGCCCGCCCGCGCCGCATCGTCCAGCCTGTTGCTGCCGGTGTCCTGCCGGATATTCACGATCCTGTCCTGCCTCCAGCCCGTTCAGGCCAGTTTCGCAGGGAATCGCTGAATGCGCAATTGCCAATGCGAGGCGGCAATTGTTCATGCTAACTGAGCGCCGAGCGCAACGTTTGGGTTGCAGCAAGGTCGAGCTGACCGTCGGCGCTGAGCGCTACGCCGAACGTCTCCTTCGCCTGCTCAATCGTGTAGTAGCCAAGCATCACATCACGCAACACCAAAGCTGGATCGCGTCTGAACGGATCGCCGTAGCCGCCGCCGCCGGGGGTGCCGACGCGGACGCGGTCGCCGGCTTTCAGGGGAATGTCCTGCTCCTTGGAAAGGTGCTTCGGCACATGTGGTTTGCCGTCGCGAAAGACGGTGACGGTGTTCACCGCACCGTCCTTGCCGCCGCAGGCGCCCTGCGGGCCAGTGCGGCCGTGATCCATGACGAAGGATGCGCGGGCTTCGCCCCTCAGGATTTCGACCTCATAGGCGAGGCCGAAGCCGCCGCGGTGCATGCCCGCGCCGCCCGAGCCTTCGCGCAGGGCGTAGTGGCGGTAGAGCACGGGATAGGCCTGCTCCATGATCTCGACCGGCGGTGATTTCGAGATGCCGATGGTCGAGCAGCCATTGGAGAGGCCGTCATACGCGACGTTGCCGCCATAGCCGCCGCCGGAGATCTGGTACATGACGTAGTCGCGGCCGCGCGCCGGGTCGTTGCCGCCGAGCGCGAAATTGCCGCTGGAGCCGGCGGGCGCGGCGGTGACTTTTTCGGGCAGCGCCTGAACCATGGCGGCAAACACCGCCTCGGCGATGCGCTGCGACACCTCCGCCGCGCAGCCTGACACCGGCCGCGGGTATTTCGCATCGAGGAAGGTTCCCTCCGGCCGTTTGACGATCAGCGGTTCGAACGCACCCGCGCTGATCGGCACATCCGGAAAGATGTGGCGCATGGCGAGATATACGGAGGACAGCGTGGTGGCGAGCACGCTGTTCATCGGGCCGATGCAGGGCGGGCTGGATTCGGAAAAATCGAATGTGAGCGTGTCGCCCTGCTTTTCGACGGCCAGCGCGATAGCCAGTGGCTGGTCGACGACGCCGTCGGAATCGACAAAAGCCTTTGAGCGGTAAACGCCGTCCGGGATGGGAGCGATATGCGCCCGCATCTGCTCGGCCGCGCGTTTTCTCAGCTCCGAAATGGCCGCGACGACAGTTTCGTCTCCGTAACGATCGAGGATGGCAAACAGCCGCTCCTGTCCGACATAGAGCGCCGCCGCCTGCGCCCGGATATCTCCGATGCGCTGGTCGGCGACGCGGATGTTGGAACAGATGATCGCGTAGATTTCCGGATCGAGTTTTTTGCGCTTGAAGAGTTTTACCGGTGGCAGGCGCAGCCCTTCCTGCTCGACCGCGGTCGCGGACGCCGAAAATCCGCCGGGCACCGAGCCGCCAATGTCGGGCCAGTGGCCGGTGTTGGACAGCCAGCAGAAGATTTTTCCGTCGCGCCAGACCGGCATGACGAACCGCACATCCATCAGGTGGGTGCCGCCGAGATAAGGGTCGTTTACGATGTAGATGTCGCCTTCTTCCGGAGGCAGGCAGCGGCCGTCGGCGATCATCTCGATGATCGTCTTCGTCGAATATTGCATGACCCCGACGAAGACCGGCAGCCCTTGCGACCCCTGCGCGATCAACGAGCCGTCCTCGGCCGAATAGATGCCGTCGGAACGGTCGTTGGCCTCGGCGATGACCGGCGAGAATGCAGCGCGGGAGAAGGTCAGGTCCATCTCGTCGCAGGTCTGCTGCAGGGCGGCCTGGATGACGGAAAGGGTGATGGCGTCGAGGGGGGTCATACTGTCACGCCCTGCCGTCGTAAACTTCGGTGTCAACGTGAACGGACGTGGCGAAAACCCCCTCTCCGTCTCGGGCTTCGCCCAATCCACCTCTCCCCCACGTTGTGGGGGCGAGGAACCCAAGCCATGAGAAGCTCGCGGCTGCATCGCGGCAGCGGTTCCTCGCCCCTGCGTAGCGGGGGAGAGGTGCCTCGGGAAGAGCCCGAGACGGAGAGGGGGTTCTGTGCGCCTTCGGCATCGAAGCTTGCCTTTGACAGCCGCTCATCTCCCCACCTCGATGACAATATTCCCATCGGCATCGGTCGTAGCCCAGTCGCCGGGCTCCAGCACCGTTGTTGCGTCCATCTGCTCGAGGATTGCGGGGCCCTGGATCACCGCGTCGAGCGGCAGCTTTTCGCGGGCATAGACCGGCGTGTCGTGCCAGGTCCCATCATACCAGACCGGCCGTATCTCGCGGAGCGCGGCTTCCAGCGTCCCGGCACGCCCGTTGGGGTCGATCAGCCGGGACAGGTCGACCGCCGGGCGCACACCGATGACGGAGGTGTTGAGGTTGACCAGATTGGCGCGGATTTCCGGCAGCTCGACTTTGAAGCGCGCGAAATAGGCTTCCTCGAAAAGGCGCTGCAACAGGTCTCGGCTGGCATCGACCGAGGGCAGAGGCACGTTGAGGATGTGCGTCTGGCCGACGAACTGCATGTCGGCCGAATGGGAGTAGCGGATCGTTTCCGGCTGCACCGCTTCCTTGGCGATAAGCGCGGCCCCCTCGGCCCGATGTCGTTCCAATATATCCCGGACCCGCGCTTCCTCGACGGTGGCTACCGGCTGGTTGACCGTGTTGACGAAATCGTGGCGGAGGTCGGCGACGACGCAGCCGAGCGCGTTGGTGATGCCGGGGCGAGCCGGCACCAGCACTTTCGGCAGGCCAAGCTCTCGGGCTAGTGCGGTGGCATGCAGCGGCCCGGCGCCGCCGAAAGCGAATAGCGCGAAATCGCGAGGATCGTGGCCGCGCGATACCGAAACCATGCGGATCGCGCCGGCCATCTTGATGTTGCCGAGGCGCAGCACAGCGCCCGCGGCTTTGACGCCAGACAGGCCGGTGGGCGCGCCGATCTTCTCCTCGAAAATCGCGCGGACATGGTCGACGGTTACGGGATTGTCGACGGCGAGCAACTTCTTCGGATCGAGTCGCCCGAGCACCAGGTTGGCGTCCGTAATGGTCGGCTCGGTCCCGCCGCGGCCGTAGCAGATCGGGCCGGGATTGGCGCCGGCGCTTTCTGGTCCGATCTGGATCAGGCCGGAAGCGTCGACCCTGGCGATCGAGCCACCGCCGGCGCCCACCGTGTGGACCGCGACCATCGGCACGTGGATCGGCATGGCGTATTCGATCTCGGTCTCGTTGGAGACCGCCGGTTCGGCGTTCCGGATCAGCGCGACGTCGGTGGAGGTGCCGCCCATGTCGTAAGTGACGAGGTTTTCGTAGCCGGCGCGCCTGCCGGTATGGGCGGCGGCGATGACGCCGGAGGCCGGGCCGGACATCACGGTCTTGGCCGATTCCTGCGTGACGAAGCGGGCGGAGATCATGCCGCCATTGCCGTTCATGATCAGGAAGTCGCGGGCGTAGCCGCGCGCCTCCAACTCGCGCCGCAGCCGTTCGACATAGCGCTCCAGGATCGGCTGTACCGACGCGTTGACGGCTGCTGTTACGCCTCGCTCGAATTCGCGCGCTTCCGAAAGCAGCGAATGGCCGGTGGTGATGTAACTGTTCGGCCAGAGTTCGGCTGCGATCTCCGCCGCCCGCCGCTCGTGCGCGGGATTGGCGTAGGAATGCAGAAAATGGATGACGAGGGATTCGCAGCCGGCTTCGAGCAGCGCCGAGACGGCAGCTCTCACCTCGCCTTCATCGAGCTGAACGCGCACCGTGCCAGACGCCTCTACCCGCTCGGAAACCTCCAGCCGGAGATTGCGCGGGATGACCGGCACGAACGTACCTGTCATGCCATAGGCTTGCGGCCGGGTGCGGCGGCCGAGCTCGATCACGTCGCGGAAGCCGCGCGTAGTGATCATGCCAGTCTTAGCGAGCCGGCGTTCCAGTACGGCATTGGTGGTGGTGGTCGTGCCGTGCACGATGAGGTCGATCTTCTCGACCGGGAATCCGGTTTCGGCCAGCGCAGCCACAACGCCGAAAGCCTGGTTGTCGACAGTGGTCGGCGTCTTGGCGATATGGACCTTGCCGCCATCGCGCCCGTCGATCAGCAGAAGGTCGGTGAAGGTGCCGCCGACATCGATGCCGGCGACGACATTGCCCGCGTTTGCCGGAAAATTCTCAGCCATGCGCCAAACCCGAAATGCCCAGACTAAGGATGCGGCGCAGTTTGGAAGAGTGTTTCCCGCCGCTATCTTGACCTGAATATCGTTTGTACACTAATAAGTTTGCTAGACAAGAGTTTCCCGCTTCGGGATTTTTTGCGGCGCCCCGACCGAATGGCTTGGCGGCGCAGCGGCAGGAATTTGCCGTCAGGACAAAGGCTTTGGGTTCATGAATACTGCAGCAGCCCTGAACATCAACGAGGCAAAGCCGCTCGGCTATCCGATCCCGGCCAATGTCTATGCCGAAACTGTGGTCTCGGTGAAACACTACACCGACCGGCTGTTCTCGTTCCGCATCACCCGCCCGCAGTCGCTGCGCTTCCGCTCCGGCGAATTCGTGATGATCGGCCTGCCAAATGCCGAGAAGCCGGTGTTCCGCGCCTATTCCGTCGCCAGCCCGAACTGGGACGAGGAACTGGAATTCTTCTCGATCAAGGTGCCGGACGGGCCGCTGACCTCCGAGCTGCAGAAAATTCAGCCTGGCGACACGGTGCTGATGCGCCAGAAGTCGACCGGCACGCTGGTGGTCGACGCGCTGACCCCGGCCAAGCGGCTGTTCATGATCTCCACCGGCACGGGCATCGCGCCTTTCGCCAGCCTGCTGCGCGACCCGGAGACGTATGAAAAGTTCGACCAGGTTATCCTCACCCATACCTGCCGCGATATCGCCGAACTGGCCTATGGCCGCGAACTCTATGACGCGCTCGATAACGATCCGCTGATCGGCGAACTGACCGGCGGCCGCGTCACGCTCTATTCAACAACGACGCGCGAGCCGTCCGACTTCATGGGCCGCATCACCGCACTGATCGGCTCGGGCAAATTCTACGCCGATCTAGGCATCGAAAAACTCGATCCCGAGACCGACCGCGTCATGATTTGCGGCTCGATGGACATGCTGAAGGACGTCAAGGAACTGGTGGAAAGCCTCGGTTTCGCCGAGGGCTCGCTCAGCCATCCCGGAAGCTTCGTCGTCGAGCGCGCCTTCGTCGGCTGACGTACGGCGGGCGCAGCGTTGCGTCCGGCCTGTCCTTTTCCCGGAGCCTTGCCATATATTGCCCCGTCCGGGTCAGTGCGGCGGGCTGACTCGCGGAAACGGTTCCGAAGGAGGCGACCTGCAATGCTAGACAATCTTTCCCGCTATCAGCCGCAAGCTCTCGCGGTGCTGCGCATCATGACGGCGCTGCTGTTCATCGAGCATGGCACCCAAAAGCTGATCGGATTCCCGCCGGCCACGGAGGGCGGAGCCGGCGAAATGGGCGGCCTGATGCTGGTCACCGCCATATTGGAGGCGTTCGGCGGTTTCCTTATCCTGATCGGCTTCCTGACGCGGCCGGTGGCGTTCATCCTGTGCGGCTTCATGGCTGTCGCCTATTTCATGGCGCATGCGCCGCAGAACTTCTTCCCCGTCAACAATATGGGCGACGCCGCGATCCTGTATTGCTTCATCTACCTCTATCTGTTCGTCGCCGGGCCGGGTGCGTGGAGCGTCGATTCCGCGCGAGGGGCGGTGGCCACCACTGGATAGCCGAACCGTCTGGCGCATGAACTTTTCGGGATCATGCTCTAATATCCTACCCTCACTGATTGAAGAGGGAGCGCGATGTCCGTCGTCGATGTGATCTGCGGAGCCATTGCGGAACGCCGCCTGCTTTCTTTCACCTATAAGTCTGAAGCGAGGATCGCCGAGCCCTTCATCCTCGGTTATGACGAGCATGGTGAACTGGTTCTTTCGGCCGTGCAGACGGCGGGCGGCAGCGGCGTCGGGTTCCGCACCTTCCCGATCGAGGGCGTGACATCGCTGAAGGCGATGGACCAGAAGTTCTCTGGCTTCAGGCCGGAATACAACCGGCGCGACCGGTTCTTTGCGCGGATCATCTGCCAGGTTTAGCCCTTCGAAATTTGCGAGGTTAGCGCCGCCCATCGTCCACCTGCTGACGCCTTCGGCCGGTATGGAGACGAGGAGAAGGGATAGCGGCAACGCTGCGGACAGCGCCGCAATCCCTCTCCTTGATATCGGCCCATGATGACGGGTAGAACAGGGGCGGCTTCGGCCGGGATCGCGAGGACAGGCACATGACCAAGGCTGCGGCGGATTTGACGACGGAGGCTCCGTCGGTGACGGCGCTGCCCGTGCGCGTGGCGGCCAACGCGCCGATCGAGGCGCACGGCATCGCCCGCAATCCCGGCATGAAGCTCGACCTCGGCTTCCTGGAATCGATGCGCAACGTCAATCGTTCGGCTCTGGAGCGCCGCGTCGCCAGCCTGACCAAGCGCCGCTCGATCAAGGCCGACAACCAGGCGGCGTGGCTGCTGCGCTCCATTTCGCTGATGGATCTGACCACACTGAACTCGAACGACACCGACGAGCGGGTGCGCCGGCTGTGCGCGAAGGCGATCAACCCGCTGCGCGCCGACATCGTCGAAGGGCTCGGCCTCGGAGACGAAAAGATCCGGCCGGCGGCGGTTTGCGTCTATCATCCGTTCGTCGCCACTGCCGCCGAAGCGGTCAGAGACACGGGCATCCATGTCGCGGCGGTCTCGACATCATTCCCGCATGGCCTGGCGCCTCTCAAGACACGTATCCAGGAAATCGAGGCTTCAGTCGCCGACGGGGCCGACGAGATCGATGTGGTCATTCCGCGCGGGCTGGTATTCGGCGCGAAATGGCAGGAACTCTACGACGAGATCGTCGCCTTCCGCGCAGCCTGCGGCGATGCGCATCTGAAGGTGATCCTCGGCACGGGCGACCTCGCAACCCTGCGCAACGTCATGCTGGCCTCTATGGTGGCGATGATGGCCGGCGCGGATTTCGTGAAGACCTCGACCGGCAAGGAAAGCGTCAACGCCACGCTGCCGGTGGGGCTCGCCATGGTGCGCTCCATCCGCGCCTATTTCGAGCACACCGGCTATCTCATCGGCTTCAAGCCGGCCGGCGGCATTTCGACCGCAAAGGCCTCGCTCGACTGGCTGGTGCTGATGAAGGAAGAACTCGGCCGGCCCTGGCTCGAGCCGGAGCTTTTCCGCTTCGGCGCATCGAGCCTGCTCACCGACATAGAGCGGCAGGTCG
>NZ_AHAM01000012.1 GCF_000236565.1 Mesorhizobium alhagi CCNWXJ12-2
AATTCAACTCATCCACTGGCCGCCGTCGACATTGTAGGTCTGGGCGACGATGTATTCGGCCTCGGCGCTGGCGAGGAACACCGCCATGCCGGTCAGGTCTTCCGCCCTGCCCATCCGCCCGAACGGCACCGCCTCGCCGACCAGCCGCTTCTTTTCGCCCTTCGGCCGGTTCTCGTATTTGGCGAACAGCGCATCGACGCCGTCCCAATGCTCGCCGTCGACGACGCCCGGCGCGATCGCATTGACGTTGATGCCGTGCTTGATGAGATCGAGCCCCGCCGACTGGGTCAGCGAGATGACGGCGGCCTTGGTCGCGCAATAGACCGCGACCAGCGCCTCGCCGCGCCGCCCGGCCTGGCTCGCCATGTTTATTATTTTCCCGCCCTTACCGCGAGAAATCATCGAGCGGGCAGCGGCCTGCATCATGAACAGCGTGCCGGCGACGTTGACCGCGAAAAGCTTGTCGTAGCTAGCCTTCGTGATCTCCACGATCGGCGCTGCGTCGAACAGCGCCGCATTGTTGATCAGTATGTCGAGCCCACCCGCCTTGTTCTCGACCGCCTTCACCGCCGCCTCGATCGAGGCGAGGTCGGTCACGTCGAGGCTGACCGCGTAAGCCGCGTCACCGATCTCGTCGGCGGCCTTCATGGCCGCGTCCAGATTGATGTCGCCGATGCAGACGGTCGCACCTTCCTGAATATAGGCCTCGGCGAAAGCGCGGCCAATGCCCCGCGCGGCGCCCGTTATCAGAGCCGATTTGCCGGCTAATCGCTTCGTCACATGGCTCTCCCGTCTTCGCTGAACCGGTGCAGTTTTGTCGGGTCGGGCGTCAGGAAAACCGTGTCGCCGTGCCGCACCGAGATTTCGCCGTCGGCGCGCACCGTAAGCGGCCCGACGCCGTCGGCGTTGACATGCAGGAAAGTGTCGGAGCCGAGATGCTCGGCGACGCCCACCGTCGCCTTCCACCCGCCGGCGCTGGTCGAGATCTGCATGTGCTCGGGGCGGATGCCGATCGTCGCGGCGCCTTGCTTCGCCGCAACCGCGCCATTGATCAAATTCATCTTCGGCGAGCCGATGAAGCCGGCGACGAACAGGTTCTTCGGCGTCTTGTAGAGCTCCATCGGCGAGCCGACCTGCTCGATGTTGCCGGCGTTCAGCACCACGATCTTGTCGGCCATGGTCATCGCCTCGACCTGGTCGTGGGTGACGTAGATCATCGTCGTCTTGAGCTGGTGGTGCAGCTCGCTGATCTCCAGCCGCATGGTGCCGCGCAAGGCGGCGTCGAGGTTCGACAGCGGTTCGTCGAAAAGGAAGGCCGAGGGCTGGCGCACGATGGCGCGTCCGATGGCGACGCGCTGGCGCTGGCCGCCGGAAAGCTGGCCGGGCCGGCGGTCGAGATAGTTGGTGAGGTTCAGGATGCGCGCCGCGTCCGCCACCTTGCGGTCGATCGTCGCCTTGTCCTCTCCGGCCATCTTCAGCGGGAAGGCGATGTTCTTGGCCACCGTCATATGCGGATAGAGCGCGTAGGATTGGAACACCATCGCCAGCTTGCGCTTGGCCGGCGCCTCGCCGGTCACGTCGCGGCCGTCGATGACGATCGCGCCGGCGCTGGTGTCTTCGAGCCCGGCGATCAGCCTGAGCAGCGTGGACTTGCCGCAGCCCGACGGCCCGACGAAGACGACGAACTCGCCGTCCTCGATGGTCAAGTCGATCTCCGGAATGATGATCGTCGCCCCGAAGGATTTCGACACATTTTTCAGCGTGATCTGGCCCATGGCTTCCTCCCCGGGGATTCTATTTGACGGCGCCGAAGGTCAGGCCGCGCACCAATTGCCGCTGCGAGAACCAGCCCATGATCAGGATCGGCGCGATGGCCAGCGTCGAGGCGGCCGAAAGCTTGGCCCAGAACAGCCCCTGCGGACTGGAGAAGGAGGCGATGAACGCAGTCAGCGGAGCGGCGTTCGTCGTCGTCAGGCGGATCGTCCAGAACGCCTCGTTCCAGGCGAGAATGATGTTCAAGAGCATGGTCGAGGCGATGCCGGGGATAGCCATCGGCGTCAGCACATAGACGATCTCGTTCAGCAGCGAAGCGCCGTCCATGCGCGAGGCTTCGAGGATCTCGCCGGGTATCTCGCGAAAGTAGGTGTAGAGCATCCACACCACGATCGGCAGGTTGATCAGCGTCAGCATGACGGTGAGGCCGATGCGGGTGTCGAGCAGGCCGGTGTCGCGGAAAATCAGGTAGATCGGCACCAGCACGGCCACCGCCGGCATCATCTTGGTCGACAGCATCCACATCAAGATGTCCTTGGTCCGCTTGGTCGGCGAAAACGCCATCGACCAGGCGGCGGGTATGGCCACCAGCAGCGCCAGCAGCGTCGAGCCCACCGAGATGACGACCGAGTTCATGAACGGCTTGAAATAATCGCGCTGCGTCTGCACCTCGACATAGTTCTCGGATGTCCAGCTCGGGAACAGGCTGAACCCGGCGATCGCCTCGGGCTCGGTCTTGAACGAGGTCAGGATGGTGTAGAGGATCGGGAAGAAGATCACGAAAGCAACCAGCCATGCCGCGGCGGTGAAGGCTGCCTTGCGTCGTGTCGAAACTGCGCGGGCCATGGCTAGTGCTCCTTCGCGATATTCATGAGGCCGCCCCCTCCAGCGCCTTCGGCGGTCAGCTTCCTGGACGCCCCCTCCACCATGCTTCGCATGGTCCCCCTCCCCCGCTTCGCAGGGGAGGAACCGGCGTCGCCGCCAATCCTCCCCCGTTTACGGGGGAGGGGGACCGCCGAAGGCGGTGGAGGGGGCGATGCCCGAAGGCGATCGGGCATGAAGAATTCGAATGTCAGTCGCATGGTTCGCCCCTCACCTATCCAGATTCTTCCCCACCGCGCGCATCAGGAAGAAGGCGACGATGTTGGCCAGGATGACGGCGATGACCCCGCCCGCCGAAGCCCCGCCGACATCGTAGCCGAGCAGCGCGGTGCGGTAGATTAGGAAGGGCAGGTTGGTCGTGGCGTAGCCCGGGCCGCCATTGGTGGTGACGAGGATCTCGGCATAGACGCCGAGCAGGAAGATCGTCTGAATCAGGATGACCACGGTAATGGCGCGGGCCATGTGCGGCAGCGTCAAATAGATGAAGCGGTTGACGAAATTCGCGCCGTCCATCTCGGCCGCCTCCTTCTGCTCGCCGTCGAGCGACTGCAGCGCGGTTAAGAGGATCAGTGTTGCGAAGGGCAGCCACTGCCAGGCGACGATGACGATGATCGAAAGCAGTGGATACTGCGCGAACCAGTCGACCGGCTGCAGCCCGAAGAACCGGGAGATGTCGGCGAAGACGCCGTAGCCGGGATGCATGATCATGTTCTTCCACACCAGCGCTGCGACAGGCGGCATGACGAAGAAGGGCGAGATCACCAATATGCGCACGATGCCCTGCCCGAAGATCGGCTGGTCGAGCAGCAGCGCCAGCGCAATGCCGCCGATGACGGTGATCAGCAGCACGCCGACCACTATCAGAAGCGTGTTCCAGATCGACTGGAAGAACGCGGGGTCGGTGTAGAAATACTGATAATTGAACAGCCCGGCGAAGCTGACATTGGCCGGGTTGAGCAGATTGTAGTTCAGGAACGAGAACCACAGCGTCATCGCCAGCGGCACGGTCATCCAGACGAGCAGCAGGATCACCGACGGCGCCATCATGAAGCGCGCTAGCGTGCCGGTCTGTCGCGTGGCCATGATCTTCCTCCGAAATGACGCTTCGGCTGCACTTTGCCGATATTTCTCGCCGGCCTTTTCAGGTCGAGTCCAATCGTAGACGATTGCTCTGGTAGGAACGGGAGCCCTGTCCCGGAAAGGGGCCGCCCAGGCTGGGACCCGGACGGCCAAGGCACCGGGAGGATGCCTATTTGATGTAGCCGCCGCGGGTCATTTCCCGCGTCGCCACCGACTGGGCCTGCGCAAGCGCGTCGTCGACGCTCATTTGCCCGGCGAGGGCTGCCGAAAACAGCTGGCCGACCGTGGTGCCGAGGCCCTGGAACTCGGGGATGGCGACGAACTGCACGCCGGTATAGGGCACGGGCTTGACCGTCGGCTTGGTCGGGTCGGCGGCGTTGATCGAGTCCAGCGTCATCTTGGCGAAGGGCGCGGCCTTCTGGTATTCCGGGTTCTCGTAGAGCGAGGTGCGGGTGCCGGGCGGCACGTTGGCCCAGCCTTCCTTCTCGGCCACCAGCGCCAGATAGTCCTTGCTTGTCGCCCAGGAGATGAATTTCTGCGCAGCGTCCGCCTTCTGCGTGCCCGCGGGAACGGCGAGCGACCATGCCCACAGCCAGTTGCCGCGCTTGCCGAGCCCGGTATCGGGGGCGAGCGCATAGCCGACCTTGTCGGCCACCGTCGAATCCTTCGGGTTCGACACAAAGGACGCCGCGACGGTAGCGTCGATCCACATGCCGCACTTGCCCTGCTGGAACAGCGCCAGATTCTCGTTGAAGCCGTTCGAGGATGCGCCCGATGGGCCGGCGTCCTTCATCAGGTTGACGTAGAAGTCGAGCGTGTTCTTCCATTCCGGCTGGTCGAACTGCGGCACCCAGTTCTCGTCGAACCAGCGCGCGCCGAAGGAGTTGGAGGTGGCGGTCAGGAAGGCCATGTTCTCGCCCCAGCCGGCCTTGCCGCGCAGGCAGATGCCGTTGATGTCGGCGGCGCGGTCGGTCATCTTGCGGGCGGCGTCGGCCACGAACTCCCAGGTCGGTGCATCGGGCATGGTCAGCCCCGCCTTCTCCATCAGATCCTTGCGGTACATGATGAAGGAGCTTTCGCCGTAGAAGGGCGCGGCGTAGAGCTTGCCGTCGGCGGTCAGGCCCCCGGCGATGGCCGGGATGATATCGGCCGCGTCGTAATCCGCGCCGAGATTTTCCAGCGGCAGCAGCCAGCCCTGCTTGGCCCAGATCGGAACCTCGTAGGTGCCGATGGTCATCACGTCATACTGGCCGCCCTTGGTGGCGATGTCGGTGGTCACGCGCTCACGCAGCACGTTCTCCTCGAGCGTCACCCATTGCAGCTGGATGTCGGGATTCTTGGTGGTGAAGTCGTCCGTCAGCTTCTGCATGCGGATCATGTCGCCATTGTTGACCGTGGCGATGGTGATCGATTCGGCGTGAGCGGCAAACGCAAACGCGCTTGCGGAACACAGGCCCAGAATGAGCGTGGTCAGTTTCATGAATTCCTCCCATGGACCAAGATGAGCATTTGCCTTGGCTGTGGGCAATTATTCACTTACCGTGATTTATGTCAAGCGGGATTCTTCGCTGCAGTGCGGCAAGGTCGTCGTTCGGCATTACGCCAAAACGCATCGAGGAAAGCCCGGCTATCGCGTCGAACCGCCGCCATTCGCGGCTCCGGCAGGCTTTGTGAACAAATTGTGCGTCCGAACCGGCGGTCCGACAGCCGACACCGCTGTTATTGCAGCGCTTTTTCCGTTTCGCCCGAGCGCCATTCCGAGATTTTATCCCCAGCGGCGGCATCGTCTCGGGCGGCAAGCGGACCCCAGCTTCAAACTTGCTGCCATCCGCTTCCGCCCGGATTTTATCAGCCGGCGATGTCCATGGAATCTCAGGCGGCAGAAGATGCCTGTTCGAGAACGCTCCAGTCGAACTCGTGCGCCCAGTCGGCGAAACTGTGCCAGCGAACCTCGGGAAAATCCCTTCGCAATGCGGCGATATCGGCATCGTAGCCGACGCGGTCGAACCATTCGAACATCAGCGCCGTATCCTCGCTTTGCTGGCGAGCCGCGGCAATCGGGATTTCCTGGTAGCCGATCGGGCGGCCGATGGCTTGCGACAGTATTTTCGCCTGCTCCTCGCCCGACAACTCGTCGCCGGCAATGTCGAAACGCTTGCCGAAAACCTGCTCGCGCCGCTCGACCAATGCTGCCACGAACGCCCCGATGTCCTCCAGGGCGACCAGTTGCAGGACGCGTTTGGCAGGCATTGCAAAGGCGTACGTGCCCTGGCGCAGCCCACCGATCGACCATGGCGCGACGATGTTCTCCATGAAGGCGACCGGCGCGCTGATCGTGTAGGGGATGCCGAGCCCGGCGACATGTTTCTCGACGAGATACTTGCTCTCGAAATGCGGGATTCCCGTCTTCTTGTCGGCATCGGCTACGGACGAATAGATCAGATGTCCGACGCCGGCAGTCTTCGCGGCGTCGGCGGCAACGATCCCCTGGCGGGTCTCCTCCTCAATTCCGGCCTCGTAGCTGTTGCCCATCAGGTACATCGTGTCGACGCCGCTCGCAGCCTTCACGATGGACGCGGCGTCACCGAGATCGCCGATGACGACATCAGCGCCGGCCGACGCAAGCCTTCGCGCAGCATCGCTGTCGGGGTTGCGGGTCATCGCTTTGACGCGATTTCCCCTGGACAAAAGTGCGCGCGCAACCGCGCCTCCCTGCTGGCCAGTGGCTCCGGTAACCAGAACGCTTCGCTTGGTAATCATGTCTGCTCTCCTTTTCTTCCCGCGGAGTGAAAGTAGGGCCTGACATATTGAGCCATAATGGCCTATAGTCGGGAAACATCGTCCCATTTCTGGATACAATGCTCGATCTGAACGATATCCTGGTATTTGCTCGTGTCGTCGAGGCCGGCAGTTTCACCGCCGCCGCGCGCCTGCTCGGCATGCCCAAAACGACGGTCAGCCGCCGCATCGCCGCGCTCGAGCGCGAGGTCGGGATGCGGCTCATCCAACGCACGACCCGCAGCCTCAGCATGACGGACGCAGGGCGTCTCTACTACGAGCAGAGCAGTCAGGCGCTGCGGACAATCGAAGATGCGAATCTGCGGCTTGCGGAAGCCAGGGCGGAGCCGTCGGGCACGATTCGCATTTCGGCTCCCGTGGGCTTTGGCGATTCTTTTCTGACCGGCGCGGTGTTCGATTTTCTTGGCGAGCATCCGAAAACCAGGATCGAGTTATGTCTCACGGACGACCAGCTCAATCTGGTTGAAAGCGGCATAGATCTCGCTTTTCGTACCGGGATCCTTCCAGACTCCACGCTGATCGCCCGCAAGCTCGGCTCAACGCATAGAATTCTGTGCGCCAGTCCGGATTATCTCGCGCGCCGCGGCGTCCCGGCAATGCCGGCGGACCTCGCCCGCCATCACTGCGTCATCGCAGGCCAGTCGACAGCCAGCGCTCACTGGGTGCTGGACGGACCGCATGGCCAGGAAACGGTCACGGTGTCTGGACGCTTCGCCGCCAATGAAATGCAGGCGGTGATTGCTGCTGCGATTGCAGGTTATGGCGTCGCCCTGTTGCCCCACCGGATCGCCGAGGCGCCTATCGGGGACGAGCGGCTGCGCCGCGTTCTCGCCGATTACGCGACGCCGGCCGGCGGCCTCTATGCCGTATATCCGAGCAGCCGACACCTTTCGCCAGTGGTCAAGGCATTCATCGAGCTTGCAGCGGAGCGATGGAGCGCCGCCGGCGTCAGCGACAAGGCAGGAGCCGTATCGGGCTAGAGCAGCTACCGCCTGCTTGCTTCCGATGCGTGGAACGCATCTCCGAATTCAAAGTCGTCCCACGCCAGTTTACGCCGAAGGTTGAGCAATTCGGCGGCACCTGTTGCACGTGTCCACAACGACCGCACAAAGGACTAAATAGCGGCTGACGTTCTGGTCCTGTTAAGGTAAAGCACCCCCTCACCGGCGAAAAATGAACTTATTGGAGTTCGACCCTGGGAAAACAACAAACCGACGGCAAAGCACAGGCAAAGATTTGGATTGCGGTAGGCGTTGTCGCGGCAATGGTCGCCGGGTGCACGACCGCGCCCGCCGACTATGCGGCCAGCCTCTCGAACCAGGACCCGAAATGGCAGTCGCCGGAGTGCGAAGAAATCCGCGCGCAGGCGTTGAACTACAAGGAGAGGAACCTCAACTGGGCGGCCGGCGCCTTGATTGGCCCCTATGGGCTTGCGCTCGTAGCAGCAGGCAAAGAGCACCAGGAAAAGCAACGAAAGCTCCTCGCCCGCGAGATGCATATACGATGCTCAAGCCTGCCATTGCCGAAGAATCTGCAGATCGACCCGTCGACCGCGCAAAAGAGCAGGTTAAGCTAGCATCTGACGCCTGGTACCCGCGCAGAAATCTCCGTCTCGGTCGTGGAAGGGCGTTCCGATCCTGCCGGAAGCAAAAATTCCGAATGGCGCAGGAGGGTGGGAGCTCGTTATTCGGCTTGTCGATCGGAACAGCAGGTAGCGCCAAGAGCGGTCCTTCAAGTGAGATTCCTTGGGTGTCATGTATCACCGGAAGCGGACGTGGTCTGCGCTGTTGCACCTCCTCAAAGCGTAGCCCAAGAAGCTACACCTCGGCTGCCCGCCGTGACCCGGAAGATCGTGCCGCGACGCAACCACCTCGAATGGCCGGAATTTCGGAAGCGACTAGCTAGTGCCCGTCCATAAACGCCTGTTTTTCCAGGTGTTAGA
>NZ_AHAM01000011.1 GCF_000236565.1 Mesorhizobium alhagi CCNWXJ12-2
GTCGATCCACGCCTCGCTCTTCTTGCGCAGATGCGACAGCGCCTTGAAGCGGGCAATGCCGAGCAGCCAGGTCGAGACTTCCGACCGGCCCTCGAAGCGCGGCGCCTGCCGCCACAGCTCAAGAAATACCTCGTTGGCTATGTCGTCCGCCATCGCTTCCGATCCCGTCTGGCGCGCCACGAAGCGGTAGACCCGCGCGTGGTGGCGCATGAACAGAAGCCGCACGGCCGCGCGGTCGCCCTTGGCGACGCGGCCGACCAGGTCACGATCGGTATCGTTCGTCATGGCCGGCGCTTCTGTCGGCTCTGTCGCATGCGGCCCCGGAAAGGTTCACCCCGTTGGTGAAGGATTAGCCCAAGAGCGGGAACTGCGCCAGCGCGGCTCTCGTCTCCCCTTGCGGGCAAGGCTATCGCATATGGATGAGGTACGACTCATGGTAGATAGGCACTTCACCTTCGCCGTTGCGGTTCAAGGCACGGGCAGGCAAACTGCCCAAGGAGGCAGGACCAGATGGCGCGAGCCCAATTCAGAATGCTCCGGTGCGCGATCGCCGGCGTGGACGCGGTGGAGGCGGAGACGCGCCACACATTTCCGCGCCACACGCACGAGCAGTTCGGCATCGGCGTCATCCATCGCGGCGCGCAGAAGTCTCTGAGCGGGCGCGGCATGGTGGAGGCCGGTCCCGGCGACACGATCACCGTCAATCCCGGCGAAGTGCATGACGGCGCGCCGATCGGCGATGCCGGCCGCTCATGGCGCATGCTCTATTTTGACCCTCCGCTGATCGCGAATGCCGCCCGCGACATCAGCCAGGGTAGGACGAGCGCGTTCGAATTCGCCCAACCCGTCATTGCGGACGCCCGTATCGCGGCCCGCTTCGGCGCGCTGTTTTCGGCGGTGACGGCCGGCGGAGCGGAAACATCGACGCCAGTCGAAACGTGCGCGACGATCGCTCGGGAGGAACGGCTGCTGATGCTGCTGGCGGAGGCGATGCGCGGGGACCTCGATCGCGACCGGGCGGTTCCCGACGCGATTTCCCTGGCCCGCAGCCGCATCGACGACGATCCAACCGCAGCCGTGACGCTTTCGGACCTTGCGTGGGATAGCGGCTTGAGCCGCTTTCAACTGCTGCGGGCGTTCGCCAAGGCCACGGGGCTTACACCGCACGCCTATCTGGTCCAGCGCCGTGTCGACGCGGCAAGGCGGCTGATCCGGCGCGGCACGCCGCTGGCCGAGGCGGCCGCGACCTGCGGCTTCTCGGATCAAAGCCACATGACGCGGATTTTCACCCGTAAATACGGCATATCGCCCGGCGCCTACGCCGAAGCCGTGAACTGAGATTTAGGCTGGCATGTCGCCACGGCAGGGCTAGCGCTGGCGCGCAAGGCTGGCGACCGGATAGGGCCAGCCGCCAGCCGCAGGTGCCCGTTTTGGAAACTTGTCCCCAAAAGCCCTTGCACGCCGAAAATATCACCGGGCGGCAGGCGCACCATCCCGGAACCGACCTGCAGGCAGGCAATATCGACACAGTCCTCGGCTCGCATGGCCGACAACCCGGTGCATTCCGTTGGAACCGGAATGGATCCCGCGCCGCAATTTCGTTCAAGACGGAAGCCGGCCCGTCGGCTTTGATCAGGCCTTCCAAACGACGGAGCGCCTCCATGACACCCGAATATCTGCTGACCTCGATGATCGTCATTCTCCTGCCGGGCACGGGCGTGCTCTACACGCTTGCCTTCGGCCTCAGCCGGGGCTGGAGTGCGAGCGTGCTCGCGGCGATCGGCTGCACGCTCGGCATCGTCCCGCATATAGCGGCGAGCATAGCCGGGCTGGCCGCACTGCTGCACACCAGCGCGCTGGCCTTCCAGGTGGTGAAATATCTCGGCGTCGCCTACCTGTTCTACATGGCCTGGGGCGTGATGCGGAATGGCGGCGCGCTGCAGGTTTCCGAACGCCACTCGGCGCTCTCACCGGCGAAGATCATCGCCAACGGTTTCATGCTGAACATTCTCAATCCGAAGCTGTCGCTGTTCTTCCTGGCCTTCCTGCCGCAATTCGTGCCGGCGAACACGCCGAACCCGACCTCCTACATGCTGGGGCTGGCGGGCGTGTTCATGGCGCTCACTTTCATCGTCTTCGTCGGCTATGGCGCCTTCGCGTCGGCGACAAGGCGCTACGTCATTTCGAAGCCCGGCGTGCTTGCCTGGCTGCGGCGCGGTTTTGCCGGCGCGTTCGCGGCGCTTGGGCTGCGGCTGGCGCTGTCGGACCGCTAACCCCCGACTTCATGAACCTTTCCGGGCGCCGCCGCGACTGAGCGTCCAGGAGCCGCATGGTGCGGCCCCGGAAAGGAAAAACCCATGACCATCGACAGTTACAGGTCAAGGGGACTGGCCGGCGTTCGGCGCGACCACCGTTTCGGAGACGAAACGGACGCGCTGGGCTTCGGCCTCGTCCCGTTGACGCAACGTCATTGCCCGCGTAACGTGCGTATGAGGGGCGGATACCGTATTGCCAGGGGGGAAAGTGCCGGACACGCGGCGATCGTTCGCGCGCCCGCGCCGGTGGTTTCTCCGATTAGATTCGGGAGAAGCCTCATGCCGCATGTCCGCGGAACATCCATCCTGCACGCCCTTCCCGCTCGCCGGCGCAACGCGCTGGCCTCGACGAGCGCAATCGTCGCGCTGGCGCTGACGGCCGGGCTCTGGTTCGCCGGCCCCGGCAGGGCGCAGGAAACGCAGATCATCCATCCCGGATCGATGGCGGTGACCGGATTTTCCGGGACCATCATTCCCAATTTCGACGAGGGGCTGCCGCCCGGCGTCGACCCGGTCGACGAAACCTTCATCGACCTCGACCGCGCGACCTTGCGCGTTTTCGACGTCAACGCGCTCGGCGGCCCGCCTTCCGGGCAACTCGTCTATACGCCGCAACCCTTCGAGGTGATGGCCGGCCAGATCGGCCAGGTTTTCGGCCTCGCCTATGACGACGGCGTTCGCGAAGGCATCCCGAGCGGCGTGCCGAACCTCTATGCGGCGGCAAGCTCGCTGCACGGCATCCGCATCGTCACGCCCGACGAGGACGATGACGGCCGGCCCGAACGCCAGCGCCGCGGCGCGGAAGGCGCGACCTTCATGGAAGGCCAGTTCGCCGAGGAGAATGGCGGCGGTCCCGGCACGATCTGGAAGATCGACGGGCTGACCGGCCAGGTCTCGCTGTTCGCCAATATCGACGGCAACAGCGGGCCGGGCATCGGCAATGTCGCCTTCGACAAGGCGCACCGGCAGTTCTTCGCTTCCGACCTCGACACCGGCATGATCCACCGCATCGGCGCCGACGGGGCCCTGATCGACACCTTCGATCACGGCGTTGCCGGGCGACCCTCGCGCGGGCTCGATGCCGTCGCCGACGACGGCGCGGTGATGGACATAGAGGGCGCCGCCTTCGATAGCGAGGACCCCGACACCTGGGGCTACACGCAGGACGAACGCCGCGTCTGGGGCGTCCAGGTGCATGGCGGCCGGCTTTACTACGCGGTCGGCGAGGAAGCGGAAATCTGGTCGGTCGGCATCGCCCGCGACGGGACGTTTGCCGGCGATCCGCGCTGGGAGTTGACGGTCGCCGCTCCCGAAGAATTGGCGGTAACCGACATCGCTTTCGACACGCGCGGCTTCATGTATCTCGCCCAGCGCGGCGAGATCGACAACCGCTACGACTATAGCCGCTTCGCCGATTCCGGCGACGGCGTCGTGCTGCGCTACTGGCGCGAAAGCCCGGACGATCCGGCGACGGCATCGATCTGGGTGGAAGCGCCGGAGGAATATGCCGTCGGCTTCCCCGAAGGCCATCGCCAAAGCGCGGGCGGCATCGACCTGCAATACGGCTATGACGCGCAGGGCTTCATCAACACCAATGCCTGCGCCGACACGCTGGTGAAGACCGGCGATAAGCTCAGGGACAATCCGGCGCTCGAAGAGCAGCTCATTGCCGGCGGGCCGCTTGCCGTGCACGGCGTGCAGATCACGCCGACGCCGCTGGTGCGCCCGAAGAACGAACCGCCCTTCGGCAGCTGGTTCGTCGATTTGGACGGCTTCTTCGAGGATCCGGAAGTCGAGGGCCATGTCGGCGACGTGGAAGTCTGGCGGCCCTGCGAAGGCCGCGCCGGCTATTACGAGCCGGTGCCCGGCGGCGGCTACCTGCCGCCCATCTGGCCGCCGATCTTCCCGCCTCCGGGCGACGACATTCCGCCC
Organism: Mesorhizobium alhagi CCNWXJ12-2; assembly: GCF_000236565.1. Lineage (GTDB taxonomy): Bacteria > Pseudomonadota > Alphaproteobacteria > Rhizobiales > Rhizobiaceae > Allomesorhizobium > Allomesorhizobium alhagi. Next base: position 4,248 of record NZ_AHAM01000011.1, read on the forward strand.
TGCATCGATCTCGATGCGGTCGAGTATTTCTGCACGCCGGCCGGGCTCGAGGCCGATCTCTACGTACGCGACGTCGCTGGCATCGGCGGCGATACGATCAAGGCCGACTCCAGGACACCGGGGATCGGCGTTTCGCCCCTGCAGCAGACCCAGCCTGCAGGCGCTCCGTTCACATTGGGCATCACCGGGCACTTCCCCGGCGAGAATGTCGATGTCGGGCTCTGCTTCTACAAGGAAGCCGATGCCGAACGGGGCGGCTACTACCCGTGCTGCAAAGTCACGGTGACGCTCGAAACGCCACCCGCAAGCTGCGCGCCGTGAGGGAGGGAGAGATGACCATGTTCTCACATCTTCCCGCCGCGGAACGCACCTCAAGCAATGTCATGGAGACGATCATGAAACCTGCAACCATCGCCGCGCGCGCGTCGCGCTGGCTGATGGCGGCCGGGCTAGCGTTTGCCTCCTTGGGCATCGCACCCGCCGCCGCACAGACGCCGCTCGTGGTTCCGGCCGACGACCGGCCGCTCCTCGAACTCGACCGGGACGATCCCGTTCGCGAACGCGAGCGCGTCGAGCCGTTCTTCGAGAAGATCGGCAAGCAGATATCCTGCGAATACGTCAAATACCGTCTGCGCTTCGGCGCGGAAGGCGAACCGGAAATCCTGAACAGTGAAAAATTCGGCAACGAGCTGAAGCAGATCCGCATGGATTTCCGCGACCAGCTTCCAGCCGGGCTTTCGGTGGTCAATGTCGAGATCAACGGCGACATCACCGACGCTGCGGGCGGACCCGCCCCGGCGGCTTCCGTCTCGACGACGGGCTCGCCCGACGACACGGTGACGATCGAGGATTTCCGCCTGTCGGGAACAGACCTCGATGGCGACGGCCTTCTCGACCGGCGCTATTTCGACGTGATCATCACCGCCAAGATCGACCTCGCCGCCTTCCCGGCGGCGACCATTGTCGACAATCAGGGTTTCGTCACGCTCGCCCGCCCCGGCGCTGCGGCGATCGAGATTCCGTCGCATGACCCGGCATTGCCGGACGACGGCGATTTCCTCACCGGCAAGCCGACCAGGATCGGCATCGACGTGACCGATTGCGAACCGCCTCCGCCACCGCCCTCGGGCGGCGACGAGGCCTGTTTCGAGGTCGAGACCGGCGATGTCGACTGCGTGCCTGGCGGCGGCGCCTTCATCTACAACATGCCTGTCGGCGCCGACATGGCCGGCAAGTGGGTGCAGCTTCGCACCACGACGCCGGGCATCACCGTCGCACCGGCGGCGCAGCTCGTGCCGGCCGGCGGCGGCGTCCTCGCCTGGACGATCACCGGCGCACTGCCGGGCGATGTCGTCCACCTGATCGTCACCGGCATCGAGACCTATGCCGGGCCGGAAGAGGGCGTCGGCCTCTGCTGCACGCAGACCGTCGACCTCGTCATCCCGGACGACCTCGACTGTCCGGACGAGGAGCGCGGCCGGCCCGACATCAAGGTCGAAAAGCGCGCGGACGTGGCGACCTGTACGGAGGAGGGAGGCTGCAATTTCACCATCACCGTCTCCAATGTCGGCGACGCGCCTTACAATGGCAAGATCGTGCTGGACGAGGTCACCCTGCCCGGCAACGCGACGATCGACAGCGGCCCGAACCCGCCTTGGGTCTGCGCTCCGCTGACGAGCCCTATGAGCTGCGAGCATCCCGCGACCACGCTCAACCCGGGCGAATCCATCGACCTCAAGCTTGGCTTCAAGCCGGGTCCCGGCTGGGACGCCCGCTACATCCGCAACTGCGCCGCATATGATTATCCGGCCAGCGAGAAGGAGCTGTTCGGCTCGCAGGCCAACGACAGGGCCTGCGCGTCCATAAAACTCTGCCGTCCCGGCGACCGGGATTGCAGGCCTCCGGTGGAGAAGAAGGTCGATCTCGGCATCACCAAGCAGGCCCGCACCCCGGTCTGCTCGCCGGACGGCGTCTGCTTCTTCATCATCAACGTCATCAACACCGGCACCGAGACCATCAACGGCCCGATCACCGTCATCGACGAATATCCGGTCAACGTGCCGGCCTCGTCCGATTTCGTGCCCTCGCCGCCGTGGTCGTGCGTGCCGGAAGTGGCCGGGCGGTTCCGCTGCGACCATCCGGGCGTGGTGCTGGTTCCAGGCGCTTCCATCCCGCTTGGCGTCAAGGCGATCGTTGGCGACGATTTCCCCGCCGACCTCCTCGAGAACTGCGCCGAAGTGCTGCCTGTTGCCGATGAGAGCGATCTCACCAACAACAAGGCATGCGCCAAGGCGCGCATTCCCCGCCGCGATCCGGGCAAGCCGGCGCTCCGCATCACCAAGACCTGCGAAGCGGTGGCGGGCGCTGCGGGATACACCTGCCGCATAACAGTCATCAGCCTCGGCACCACCGCGCCTTCGGGCCCGGTCCGGGTCAACGACGCTGCCGAGCTGATCGGCGCCGGCACGCCCGTCCAGATCCAGACCGTCACCCCCGACGGCGCGGAATGGACCTGCGGACCGGTTCCGGCCGACACGCTGTCGTGCCAGATTCCGGGCGCGGTGATGACGCCCGGAACGAGCCGCCATTTCGACGTGACCGTGAACGTCTCGCCGAACGAGCGGTTCGAGAACTGCGCCCGCGCCTCCTACGGGCCCGCACCGGGAGATGACATCGTCTATCCGATCGGCGAAGCCTGCGATCAGGGCGGATCGAGCATCAGGGTCGAGAAGACCGGCGACCGCGAATGCCGCGTCGGCGAGCCCTGCACGTTCGAGGTCACCATCCGCAACGACAGCGACACGGCGTTCAGCGGGCCGGTGCGGATCGGCGACGCCATCGGCGTCGAAGGTCTCGGCCGTCTCGAAGGCGTCGAGATCGCCGAAATAGTCCCGCCCTTCGGCTGCGCGCCGGAGCCGACGACGCTGCCCATCTCCTGCGTCGCCGACCTCTCGCTCGGAGCCGGCGAAAGCCGGGTGCACCAGGTCACCGTGGTGATCCCGGACGACGGCCGCTTCGACAACCAGAACGGCCCGATCAACGGCCGCAACTGCGTGGCGGTGCTAAGCCCCGATACGCCGGTGCGCAATGGCGGCGGCCAGTCGCTTGTCGAAGGCTCGCCCGAGGAAGGCCAGTATGCCTGCCATCCGTTCACGATCTCCAGGCCCGAACAGCCCAAGGATCAGTGCTCGGAAGGGTTCGTGATGAACGACGCCGGCCGCTGCGTCTGCCCGGAAGGGACGACCTTCCGCAACGGCCGGTGCACGGGCGACCAGGGCACCACGCCGACCCCGACCCCGAAACCGCGCAAACCGCAGCCGCAACAGTGCGACCTGCTGCCGGGTCAAATCCGGACGCAGGACGGACGCTGCATCTGCCCGCGCGGCACCGAGCTGCGCAACAACCGCTGCGTCAAGGACGTTCCGCCCGTGCAGCAGTGCACGCTCCTGCCCGGCCAGATCCGGACCCAGGACGGACGCTGCATCTGCCCGCGCGGCACCGAACTGCGCAACAACCGCTGCGTCAGGGACGTGCCGCCGGTGCGCCAGTGCACGCTGCTGCCGGGCCAGATCCGGACGCAGGACGGCCAGTGCGTGTGCCCGCGCGGTACCAGGCTGCAGAACGGGCGTTGCCGCCCGGTCGTAGTCGAATGCCCGAAGGGGACAAGGCTGGTGCGCGGTCAATGCGTGACCATCCTGCGTGAGCCGACCTGCAAACGCGGCGAGGTTCTGCGCAACGGACGCTGCATCACCGTCCAGCCGCTGCGCTGCCCGCGCGGCACGATCGGCACGCCGCCGAACTGCCGCAAGGTGGAGGTCCAGCCGCAGCGCTGCCCGCGCGGCACCGTCGGCACGCCGCCGAACTGCCGCCGGGTGACGCAGCCCACTCAGCCCAACATCCGGATCAATCCGGATGTGCTGAGGAGGGTTCTGCCCCGGCGCCAGCAGCAGCCGTCAAACAACCAGCAGGTCCAGTAGCTGCCAAGCCTCGACCAGAAACCCCGCCGGTCCAGCCGGCGGGGTTTTTTTGTTTGCCGCGCATGGTTCGGCCGGGCCCGTGAATCATTTCACGCCGCCGCGCGACACACCTCCGGAAAATGAACATCGTCCAAGGAGAAATGGACCGTCGCGGCCGTGACGCTTGCCGCTGCCGCGCTCTCCGACGTCCGCCGGCCAGCCGTCAAACCGTCCTCAACATGCCGCCGTCGACATGATAAGTGGCGCCAACCGCATAACTCGCGCGGTCTGAGCACAGGAAGACAAAGAAGTTGGCGAGTTCCTCGACGGTGCCGAAACGCTTGATCGGCGCATGCTCGTCGGCGACCGCTTGCAGATAGCTCTCCCAGTCGCCGCCGCTTTCCGCCGTCAGCTGCTTCGCCGTCTTCACCCAGTCTGGCGTCAGGATCAGCCCGGGATTGATGGTGTTGACGCGGATATTGTCCTTGACCACCTCGTTGGCGAGGTTTTTCGAAAACATCAGCAGCGCCGCCTTGGTTACGTTGTAGATCGGCTCGTACCACAGCGGCTGCACGGCGCAGATCGAGGCGTTGTGAAGTATGGCTCCCCCACCCCGGTCGTGCATCATCGGCACGAAGCCGCGCGCCAGCCGCACCGCCGCCATCACATGCAGTTCCCAATAGGCCTGCCACTTGTCGTCAGCCGCCTCCGTGATGGTCTCGTTGGAACCGGTGCCGGCATTGTTGACGAGAATATCCGCGCCGCCGAATTTTTGCCGCGCCGCTTCGACCAGGGAAGCCGCGCCCTCGACCGTCGCCACGTCGCAGGCCACGGGAACCGCGGTGACGCCATGCTCGCGCGAAATCCGCGCCGCCTCAGCTACCAAGCGCTCCTCGCCGCGCGCGGCCATCACCACATGCGCGCCCTCCCTGGCGAAGGCCTCCGCGACGCCAAGCCCGATGCCGACGCTCGCGCCGGTGATGACGGCCACTTTGCCCTTGAGTCCCAGATCCATGAAAATCTCCGCCATCTTCAATTGCGAGAAATTATGCGAGCGCGCCTGTTTCCGGAAGAGTGGGTTCCACGACAAATTTGCTAGGGCGGTGCCAAGACCCCCTCACCGTCCGCTTCGCGGCCACCTCTCCCCCGCAAGCGGGGGCGAGGAAACGCCAATCGCCGAAGCTGCGATTCCTCGCCCCCATTTCTTTCATGGGGGAGAGGTGGCCGCGAAGCGGACGGTGAGGGGGTCTTGGCACCGCCCTAGCAGCCTAGCGCTAAACTCTCGTGAACACAGACCTCACAACGTCCTTCCCAAATACCTCCCCAGCGTCTCCCGCGTGCCGTCTCGCCACAGCATCTTCAGCGCGTCTGCAAACGCCGCCGCAAATATCTCCGACCGGCCGACCTCGCCATAAATATCCTCCATGGCCAGCCAGGCGGCGGGATCGGCACGCGCAGCGCGCGAGGCCGTCAGCAGCCGGTCCCAGTTCGGGTCGTTGGGCGCGATCTCGGCGCCGGATTCGGTGGTTCCGAAGCAGTAGCGGCACCAGAGTGCGGATTCGAGCGCCAGACCCTCTATCCCCGCCCCGTCCTTCAGCCGCTCGGCGATGGTCGGAATGATGAATTTCGGCTGCCGGTTCGAGCCGTCGAGGCAGAGCCGCCGCACCGTGTCGCCGATCTTCGGATTGGAAAACCGCCGCTCGATAAGCTCGAAATATTCCTCCAGCACCACGCCCGGCACCGGCGGTACGGTCGGAATGATCTCCTCGCGCTCGAGCTTGGCCAAAAATGCCCGCACCAGCGGTTCCTGCATCGCCTCGTGGACGAAATGGATGTCCATCAGCCCGGCCGGATAGGCGATGGTCGCATGGCCGCCGTTGAGGATACGGATCTTCATCAGCTCGAATGGCGAGACATCGGCGACGAACTGCACGCCGGCCTTTTCCAGAGCCGGCCGGCCGGCGGGGAAATTGTCCTCCAGCACCCATTGCCGGAACGGCTCGCAGAACACCGGCCAGGCGTCGTCGACGCCGAATTTTTCGGCCAGGATCGCGCGTTCGCGGTCTGTGGTGGCGGGCGTGATGCGGTCGACCATACCGTTCGGGAAAGCGACGTTCTCTCTCACCCAGTCTGCCAAGCCGTCATCGGCGATCCGCGCCAGGCCGATGATCGCATCGGCGGTGACGTGACCATTGTGGGGGATGTTGTCGCACGACATGATCGTGAATGCCGGCGTCCCGGCTTCGCGGCGCCGCTTCAGTCCGGCAAGGATTATGCCGAACACGGTCGAAGGCCGGTCGATGTCGGTCGCGTCGGCGACGATCGCGGGATGCTCCGGATTGAACTTTCCCGAAGCCGGATCGATGAAATAGCCGCCCTCGGTGATGGTCAGCGAGACGATGCGGATGGTGGGATCGGCGAGCCGGCGGATGATGGCGGCGCTGTCGCCGGGCTCAAGAAAATCGAGCATCGCGCCGGTCACCCGCGCCTGCATGTGGCCGTCGTCCTGTTCGACCACCGTGGTCAGGAAATCCTGGCCCGCGAGCTTTTCGCGCCCCGCTCTCTCGCCCTCGAAAACCCCCGCCCCGACCAGCGCCCAGTCGTGGTCGATGCCGGCGTTGAACAGATCGTCGAGATAGACCGCCTGGTGCGCGCGATGGAAATTGCCGACGCCGAAATGCAGGATCCCGGCGGTGAGGTGGCTGCGATGGTAGTTCGGGCCGATGACGTCAGGGGGTAGGTCGGTCAGGTCGGCGAGGGAGAGTTTCGTGGTCATTCAGCAACGCCTTTTCTTTGGGTGCGCCGGCGTCCGCTCTCCCTTCTCCCCTTGTGGGAGAAGGTGGATCGGCGCGTAGCGCCGAG
>NZ_AHAM01000010.1 GCF_000236565.1 Mesorhizobium alhagi CCNWXJ12-2
GGCCGGATTGGGAAACAGGTCGAACAGCAAGTCCGGCAGCAGCACAGCGTTTTGCCCGCCGCGATCATAGGCCGGATCCGTGCCTTCCGGCCGGACCGTCGGCCTATCGGTCGGCAGCGCGCCGGAAGGGTCGTTGGTCTGCGCCAAAGCCGGAGTCGCGCCCACAAGCATGGCCGCCGAAAACGCCGCGATCCGGAATGTCCTACCCGCCATTGGCCGGTTTCCTGCCCTCGGAAACAGTCTCGGCAAAGGGCTGGGCGGCAATGAGGCCGACCAGCCTGTCGTAGTCGGCGGCGGTCTCGGCGGGTATGGCGATGCGGAACACGCCGCCCGCCGTCGGCCCGCCGGCGATCGCAGCGCCGTTCTCGACGAGGAAGGCCGAAATGTCGGCCATCTCCGCCTCCGGTTTGAACTTGACGAAGGCAAACGGCATCGCGCCGACGCCGCTTTCCTCTCCCGCGATCTCGAAATCGCCGCCCCGCCTGCCGGTGTCGAGCGCCGCCTGCGCGACGAGCAGCAAGACCGCCGCCGCCGCGGTCGCCCAGGCGAGCCCCGCCGGCAGGCCGGCAATCCGTTCCCACCGGCCCGCGAGCCAGGATTTTCCCGCCTCTGCCCTCGCAGGCCCGGCTTCCGCCTCCAGCGCCTTGGAAAAGCGGCTCAGCGCATCGGCCGGCGGGCGCAGCGCCTCGTTGGCGGCGACCGCGCCGCCGAATTCCGCATCCGCCTCGGCGAGCGCAACCGCGGCTTGAGGGTCTGAGGCGAGCCATTCCTCGACGGCTTCGAGGTCGTCGCCTTCCAGCGTGCCGTTCAGGTAGAAGGGCAGCAGCGCTTCCAACTCGTCGCGGCGCGACATGTTTTCCCCGGCGTTCATGGCCAACCCCTGTCGTGACCTGCGGCTTTCAGCGCCTCGCCAAGTTTCTTGCGGGCGTAAAACATCCGGGTCTTCACCGTCGCCACGGGTATCGAAAGGATCTCGCCGATCTCGCTGACCGACTTGCCGTGATAATAAGCGAGGTCGACCACCGTGCGGTGCTCCTCGGGCAGCGCGTCGACCATTCGCCTCAGCGCCGCAGCCTTGTTCTCCTTCAGCACCGTCACTTCCGGCGTATCGGCGGGATCCGCTAC
>NZ_AHAM01000009.1 GCF_000236565.1 Mesorhizobium alhagi CCNWXJ12-2
AGCGTATGCCGTAGGGATCCTGCAGATCCTCGAAATTGAGCTCGGCTTCGTTAAGCCCAAGCTCTTCGCCCTGATAGATACAGACCGAACCGCGCAGCGACATCAGCAGCGCCGAGATCACTTTGAGATAGCCGACCCGGTCGGCCTCTCCCGCGCCCCAGCGCGAGGCATGGCGCATCACGTCGTGGTTGGAAAAGGCCCAGCACGACCAGCCGTCGGTCGCAACTTTCCCGAAGGTTTCCAGCACCGTCCGCACCTTATCGGCGCTGATTTTCTCCGGCCCGAGAAAATCGAACGAGTAACACATCTGGACGCGGTCGCCGGAGGTGTACGCCGCGACGATGTCGAGGCCGCGCTGGGCGTCGCCGACTTCGCCGACGGCGGCGGCCGCCGGATATTCGTCGAGCAATGCGCGAAACCGCTCCAGAAAGGCGAGATTGTCCGGCCGGCTCTTGTCGTAGAGATGGTCCTGATAATTGTATGGATTGACGGCAGGCGCGATGGAATCGTTGCGCTTTTCCTTAGGCAGCGGCGGATTGTCCTCCAGCCCCTGGCTGTGGAAGTAGAAATTGATCGTATCGAGGCGAAAGCCGTCGACGCCGCGCTCGAGCCAGAAGCGGGTGACGTCGAGCAGGGCGTCCTGAACCTCCTTGTTGTGGAAGTTGAGATCCGGCTGCTCGGCCAGGAAGTTGTGCATGTAATACTGCTGCCGGCGCGTGTCCCACTGCCACGCCGAGCCGCCGAAGATCGACAGCCAGTTGTTGGGCGGCGTGCCGTCGGGCTTGGCGTCGGCCCATACGAACCAGTCGGCTTTCGGATTGTCGCGCGACGAGCGGCTTTCCTTGAACCAGGGATGCTCGTCGGAGGTGTGCGAGATGACCTCATCGATCATCACCCGCAGGCCCAGCCGGTGCGACTCGGAGATCAGCTCGTCGAAGTCGGCCAGCGTGCCGAACATCGGGTCGACGTCGCAATAGTCGGTGACGTCGTAGCCGAAATCCTTCATCGGCGACTTGAAGAACGGCGATATCCATATCGCATCGGCGCCGAGCGAGGCGATATAGGGCAGTCGGCGGATGATACCCTTCAGGTCGCCGATGCCGTCGCCGTTCGAATCCTGATGGCTGCGCGGATAGATCTGGTAGATCACCGCGCCCCGCCACCAGTCGCGGTCGACCGCGAGGTCCGGCTCTTCCGCCTTGCGCAGAACGGCCTGCATCATATCAGCCTCCTTTGACCGAGCCCGCGAGCAGACCGCGGACGAAATAGCGTTGCAGCGAGAAGAACACGATCAGCGGCACGATGATCGTCACGAAGGCCGAAGCCGTCAGAATTTCCCAATCGCCGCCGCGCGAACCGAGGAGCGCGTTGAGCTTGCCGGTCAGAACAAGCTGGTTCGATCCCGACCCCAGGAAAACCATCGCGACCAGCAGATCGTTCCATACCCAGAGGAACTGGAAGATGGCGAAGGAGGCGAGCACCGGGAAAGACAGCGGCAGCACGATCTTGACGAAGATCTCGAAGTCGCTGGCGCCGTCGATGCGGGCCGATTCCATCAGTTCGCGCGGCAGGCCGGCCATATAGCTCCTCAAGAGGTAGATCGCGAAAGGCAAGCCGAAACCGGTATGCGCCAGCCATATGCCGTAATAGGTCTTGGACGACACGCCGAACAGATTGCCGATGTTGTTGTACATTTCCAGCAGCGGGATCAGCGTCATCTGCAGAGGCACGACGAGCAGGCCGATGATGGTCGCGATCAGCAGCGCGCGGCCGGGAAAGCGCATCCAGGCGAGCGCGTAGGCGGCAAAGGCGGCTATCATGATCGGGATCACGGTCGCCGGTATGGTCACCGTCAGCGAATTGATGAAGGAGCGGCCGATGCCTTCGGAAAACAGCACGTTCTCGTAGTTTTCGGTGGTGAAGCGCGGCGGCACCGTCGCGGCATAATAGACGCGCCGGCCGCGCGTCGAGTCGGAGGCCGCAGGCATCGTCATGATGAAGCCGCCATCGGCGTTGACCTGCAGGGTTTCGCCATCGCCGAGGTCGGCGGTGCTGCCGGCCTCGAACTCCGTCGGTGCCTGGGCGCGGATGCCGAAATTGGTGATCTCGCGGCTTCCCGCCTCCTCGAACAGATTGCCTTCGAGCACGAACTTGCCGTCCCTTTCGACCGCCGTGTTGGGCGGCGGCAGCCGCCCGGCCTCGGTTTGCGTGGAGCTCGTCATCGCCGTCCACCAGCCGGAGACGATGATCTGATCCTTGTCGCGCAGCGAGGACACCAGGATGCCGAGCGTCGGAAGGGTCCACAGCGCCACGAAGAAGAGAACCGCGATATGGACGCCGAAGCGGCCGAAATAGGACTTGCCGGTCGGATTGGCCATCTCAGTGTCCTCCGGTCTCTTTGTTGGCCTGGCGGATGTTCCAGATCATGATCGGCAGCACCGCGAGCATGATGATGATGGCGATCGTCGCGCCGCGGCCGAAATCGCCGCCGCCGCGGAACATCCAGTCGAACATGAGGTTTGCGAGGACCTGGCTGTTCCACTGGCCGTTGGTCATCGTCAGAACGATGTCGAACACCTTCAGCACCAGGATGGTGATGGTGGTCCAGACTACGGCGATCGTGCCCCAGATCTGCGGGACCATGATCTTCCAGAAAATCTGGAACGGGTTGGCCCCGTCGATCACCGCTGCCTCCAGGGTCTCTTCGGGAATGCCGCGCAGCGCCGACGACAGGATGACCATGGCGAAGCCGGTCTGGATCCAGATCAGGATGACCATAAGGAAAAAATTGTTCCAGAACGGCAGCGATATCCAGACCTGCGGGTCGCCGCCGAAGAACTGCACGATGGAATTGAGGATGCCGATCTGGGTCTGGCCCTCACCGCGATATTCATAGACGAACTTCCAGATGACGCTGGCGCCGACGAAGGAGATGGCGAGCGGCAGGAAGATCAGGCTCTTGGCGATCGTGCCCCACCAGATCTTGTCGGTAAGCACCGCAATGATCAGGCCGAGGAACGTGCAGGCGGCCGGAACGACGAGCAGCCAAAGCAGATTGTTGAAGATCGAGTTGCGGAACTCGCGGTCCCCGAACGCCCAGGAATAGTTGGCGAGGCCGACGAAATTCTCGCCGGCGCGATCCTGGAAGGACAGGATCAGCGTCTGGACCACGGGATAGATCAGATAGACCGTCAGAATGATCAGGGCCGGCCCGATGAAGAGCCATGGCCGGATGACTCCCTGGCGGCGCAGATTGTCGATCGCCGCCCCGCCTTTCACGCCGCGCGAGGGAAAGATCACGTCGAGCAGCTTGTTTGCGCCCCAGAAATAGGCGACGCAGCCGCCGACTCCGATGAAGATGACGAGAATGGCCGATACGATCTGGCCAGCCATGCGAACCTCCCCTTGTTGGTCGCGCAGACTTCAAAATCAGGCAGAAGGTCGTGAATGCTATTTCGATCCGGGCCGGAGGGCCCGGATCGTCAGATGTATGCCGCAGCGGCTACTTGATCGCGTCCCAGCTCTTCTGGATGTCGGCCGCCACATCGGCTGCCGGCTTGCCGCCGACGAGGTCGATCATGCCGGTCCAGAACGCGCCGGCGCCGATCTTGCCGGGCATCAGGTCCGAACCGTCGAAGCGGAAGGTCGAGGCATTGACGAGAATGTCGCCCTGCTTCTTCAGCGCCTCATTGGCATAGGCGTCCTTGTTCGCCGTCTTGAGCGGCGTGAGCAGGCCCGATTGCGCCATCCAGATCTCGTGCGCGATCGGCATTTCGAGGAACTTGATGAATTCACGCGCCGCTTTCGAGTCCTTGGTGATCGCGACCAGCGTGCCGGCGCCGAGGACGGGACTGCCGAGGTCCGGCTTGGAAGCCATTGGCGGCAGGTAGAAGAAGTCCGCGTCCTCGCCGAGCTGCGTGCCTTCCGGGAAGAAGGACGAAATGAACGAGGCCTGGCGATGCAAATAGCATTTCGGCGGGATGCCGAAGAGGCCCTTCGGGCTGTCGCGGAAGTCGGTCGCCGCAACCGCGGCCTTGCCGCCGTCGACATATTTGTCGTTGGTGGCGATGTCGGCGAATATCTGCAAGGCTTCTACCACCGCCGGATCGTTGAACGGGATCTCGTTCGTGGTCCACTTGTCGTAGGTTTCCGGCGGCTGCGTGCGCAGCATGATGTCCTCGACCCAGTCGGTCGCCGGCCAGCCGGTCGCGCCGCCGGAGCCGAGGCCGATGCACCATGGCACGCCGCCGTCCTCGACTATCTGGTTGGTGAGATCCATCATCTCTTCCCAGGTCTTGGGAACCTCGTAGCCGGCTTCCTCGAAATTCTCCGGCACGTACCAGACCAGCGATTTCAGGTCCGCCTTGTAGGGGAACGCAAAAAATTTCTCGGTGCCGTCCTTGTCCTTGTAGGTGCCGAGGTCGACCCAGGATTGTCCCGCTCCGTAATTGTCCTTCACGAAGGTGGCGACGTCGTCGCCGAGCGGAATGAGCAGTCCCTTGGACGCCAGATCCTGGAGAAGGCCGGGCTGCGGCAGGATCGCGATGTTCGGCGGGCTGCCCGCCTGCGTGTCGATGACGATCTGCTGTTCGTAGTTTTCCGACGAGGAATAGTTGATCGTCGCGCCGGTCGCCTCGCTGAAATAGTCCAGCACCGAGCGGACCAGCGCCTCGTCCTCGCCGCGCCAGGGACCGAATATCGACAGGGTCTCGCCCTTCAGGTCGACTTTCTTCAGCTCCTCGTAATTGTCCCAGGTGAAGCGGGCGGCGTCTTCGCCCGGCTGGAATTTCAGTTCGGCATGAGCCGGCGCGCCAAAAGCGAGCGCAGCAAGGGCGGCGCCCAGCATCAGGGTTTTTTTCATGATAGTCCTCCCAACGGTTCTCGATGGAGACGGAACCTCCATTCCGTCCTGCCGGCGGCCGCTCGAATGTGCCCCAGCCCCGTGCGGATCGCAACCGCATAGGTAGAGCTCTCAAAGCGCTTTGGCTGACTGCATCTCGCCACCGAACCGGTAAAGAGTCAAGAGGTCTGCTGCATGAACCGATTTAGTATGCGCAAATCGCGCAGTGCAGCATGCTTTTTTGGCGCTGCAGCATGCAATATCGCTTCTGAACGAACGATCCGCGACTTATAGTGAAGGCCGCGCAATGAGAGACAAAAGCGCCGATCCGGCCGCACTTCAAAGCGCTTTGAGAAATCTGGAGCCCGCTGTGAACCTCAAACAGCTGTCGCATATGCTGCAACTCTCGCAGACGACGGTGAGCCGGGCGCTGAACGGCTACCCGGAAGTCAGCGAGGAAACCCGCCGCCGCGTCACCGACGCCGCCAAGCGCCACGGCTATCGGCCGAACCCGAGCGCCAGGCGTCTGGCGACCGGCAAGGCCGGCATGATCGGCTATGTGCTGCCGACCGGCGCTTCGGTCGACATCGACCCGCATTTCGTCGAATTCCTGTCGGGCCTCGGCGATTACGCGCGCTCACACGAGCTCGACCTGGTGCTCAGCCCCGCCGACGCCGACGACGAGGAGACGACCTATCGGCGCGTCGCCGCCAACAAGCAGGTCGACGCGGTCTATATCTCCGCGCCGCGCCCCGCCGACCGACGCATTTCGCTGGTCAACCAGCTCGGCCTGCCTTTCCTCGTGCACGGCCGCGCCGAAGGGCTCGATTTCGACTATCCCTTCCTCGACATCGACAATGAGGGCGCATTCCACGAGGCGGCGCGGCTTTTGGTTCAGCTCGGCCACAAACGCATCGCGCTGATCAATGGCGACGACGGGCAGACTTTTGCGATCTTCCGCGAGCGCGGCGTCAGACGCGCGCTTGCCTCCGCCGGGTTGGTGCTGCCGCCTGAAAAGATCCGCTCTGTGGCGATGACCGAGGAGAATGGCTACCGCTCGGCGCGCAGCCTGCTCGAACAGCCGGAGCCGCCGACGGCGATCGCCTGCTCCAGCCTGATCATGGCGCTCGGCGTGGTGCGTGCAGTGCGCGATCTCGGGCTGACCATCCCCGGCGACGTGTCGCTGATCGCCCATGACGACGTGTTTCCGTGGCTGAAGCCCGAGCATTTTTCCGTGCCGCTGTCGACGACGCGCTCGTCGATCCGGGCGGCGGGCGCGCGGATCGCGGAACGCCTGGCGGCGCGGATTTCGGGCCTGGAAGAAGGCGCGCGCGGCGAAATCTGGCCCGTCGATCTCGTGGTTCGCGGCTCGATCGCCGGCGCCGCGGGCTGAGTCCTATTCCTTCGCAGCATCCGCCGCCCTGGCGTTGAGCAGGCCGTAGCCGAAATCGCCGTCGCGGCCTGCGCTGCCGAGATCGGTGGCGGTTTCGGCCAGCGCCTTCTCGATCCAGTCGGCGGAGCGCTCGGGATTACTGCGGATCAGATTGGCCACCGCGCCCGAGACGATCGCGGCGGCAAACGAGGTGCCGGTGACCAGGTCGGAGCCGCCGCCGACCGGCGCGATCATGTCGACGCCGGGCGCCGACAGATAGACGTAAGGCCCGCGATTGGCCTGCTGCATTAGCCGATCCTGTTCGTCGGTCGCGGTCACCGCGGTCACGCCGGCATAGGCGGCGGGATAGCCGAACGGCGCTTTCGGGCCGTTATTGCCGGCCGCCGCAACCAGCACAATGTTTCGCGTCCGCGCATTCCGGCAGGCGGTCTCCAGCAACTCGTTGCGCGGCCCGACGAAGCTCATATTGATGATGCGCACATCCCTGCCCGCCGCCCAGTCGAGCGCGCTCAGGATGGTGTCCATGGTCGACTTGCCGTCCTCGAATGCGCGGGCGTGATAGATGCTCGATCCCGGCGCCATGCCGCGAAACGGCCCCGTGCCGGCGATCAGCCCGGCGACCGAAGTGCCATGGTCGCGCGACGCGATCTCGACCTCCGGCATGGCGTCGAAAATCTCGGCAACGACGCCTTCCAGCGCCGGATGCGTCTCGTCCACCGCCGTGTCGATGACGGCGATGCGCACATCCTTGCCGCTGGCCGCGGCGGAATCCAAAGCGATGCGCTGGAAAGCGTAATTGACGACGGTCGGCGCCTGCTGGAGGTCGTAGACATGGTTGGGAACGCGGCCCTGCGCGCGGCCGTCGGCGGCAAGCTGGGCCAGCACGATGCCGACCGGCCGGCCGTCGGGAATGCCGAAGCGCACGACGGTCAGGCCGAGCAGCGTCGAAAGCCGCTGCGAGCGTATCTCGAGCCCGAAATCCGCCGCGATGTCCTGGACGGCCGCGCCGTCGCCTTCGATCGTCACCAGCACCTCGTCCGGCACGAATTCGCCGGTGA
The DNA here is from genome assembly GCF_000236565.1 of Mesorhizobium alhagi CCNWXJ12-2. Classification (GTDB taxonomy): domain Bacteria; phylum Pseudomonadota; class Alphaproteobacteria; order Rhizobiales; family Rhizobiaceae; genus Allomesorhizobium; species Allomesorhizobium alhagi. The sequence continues at coordinate 7,292 of NZ_AHAM01000009.1, forward strand.
TCGCCTGCGCCGGTATGGCCAACGGGTGG
>NZ_AHAM01000008.1 GCF_000236565.1 Mesorhizobium alhagi CCNWXJ12-2
CTCCCGACCAGGCTCCGCAATGCGCCGCAGCCCGGCGATGGGCTTTCGGTCGAGGGCATAGCAGTCACCTACCGCAACGGCCAGACGGCGCTGCGCAACACCTCCTTCTCGATCCCGAAGGGCAGCATCACAGCGCTGGTCGGGGTCAACGGCAGCGGCAAGTCGACCCTCTTCAAGGCGATCATGGGCTTCGTGCCGCTCGCCGCCGGGCGGGTTCGGATATTCGGCGGGCCGGCGACCGATGCGCTCAAAAAGAACGCCGTCGCCTATGTGCCGCAGAGCGAGGATGTCGACTGGAACTTTCCGGTTCTGGTCGAGGACGTGGTGATGATGGGCCGCTACGGCCACATGAATTTTCTGCGCATGGCGCGGCCCGCGGACCGGCAGGCGGTAGACGAGGCGCTGGCGCGCGTCGGCATGGCCGACTACCGCAAGCGGCAGATCGGCGAGCTTTCCGGAGGCCAGAAGAAGCGCGTCTTCCTCGCCCGCGCGCTTGCCCAGGAGGGAAAAATCATCCTGCTTGACGAGCCGTTCACAGGCGTGGACGTGCGCACCGAGGAGGCGATCATCGCGCTCCTGCAGTCGCTGCGGGAAGAAGGCCGCATCATGCTGGTCTCGACGCACAATCTGGGCTCGGTGCCGCGCTTCTGCGACCGCGCCGTGCTGATCAACCGCACGGTGCTGGCGGCCGGACCTACCAACGAGGTGTTCACCCACGCCAATCTGGAAAAAGCTTTCGGCGGCGTGCTGCGCCAGTTCATCCTCGGCGGCGCCGATCTGCACGACGACGCCGATCCGCGCCGGGTGACGGTGCTCACCGACGACGAGCGGCCCTTCGTCATCTACGGCAATGGCGAGGATCCGCGCGGCTCGGCCGGCCCGGATGAACGGGACGAGAAGAAATGATCGCCGCGCTCGCCGAACCTTTCGCCTACGGCTACATGGTCAACGCCATGTGGGTGTCGGCGCTGGTCGGCGGCGTTTGCGCGTTCCTGTCGGCTTATCTGATGCTGAAGGGCTGGTCGCTGATCGGCGACGCGCTCTCGCACGCCATCGTGCCGGGCGTGGCCGGGGCCTACATGATCGGGCTGCCCTTCGCCTTCGGCGCTTTCATTTCGGGAGGACTGGCGGCGGCGGCGATGCTGTTTCTGAACCAGCGCACCAAGCTCAAGGAAGACGCCATCATCGGGCTGATCTTCACCTCCTTCTTCGGCCTCGGCCTGTTCATGATCTCGCTGTCGCCGGCTTCGGTGAACATCCAGACCATCGTGCTCGGCAACATTCTCGCGGTGACGCCGGGAGACACGCTGCAACTGGTCATCATCGCCGGCGTGTCGCTCGCGATACTCCTCGTCAAATGGAAGGACCTGATGGTCGCGTTCTTCGACGAGAACCATGCGCGCTCCGTCGGCCTCAACCCGGACTGGCTGAAGGCGATGTTCTTCACGCTGCTTTCGGCCTGCACGGTGGCGGCGCTGCAGACGGTCGGCGCGTTCCTGGTCATCGCCATGGTGGTGACGCCCGGCGCGACCGCCTACCTGCTCACCGACCGCTTCCCGCGCCTGATCGTGATCAGCGTGGCGATCGGGGCGATAACGAGCCTCGTCGGCGCCTACGCCAGCTATTTCCTCGACGGCGCGACCGGCGGCATCATCGTCGTACTGCAGACTGCGATCTTCCTGGCTGCCTTCGCGCTGGCGCCGAAGCACGGCATGCTGGCGGCAAGGCGGCGGGCGCGGGAAGCGCTGGAGGCAGGGACATGATCGAAACCCTCCTCCTCCCCTTCCAGTTTCCCTTCATGCAGCAGGCCTTCGTCATTGCGGTGCTGGTCGCCATGCCGATGGCGCTGCTGTCGTCCTTCCTGGTGCTGAAGGGCTGGTCGCTGATGGGCGACGCCATCAGCCACGCCGTGCTGCCCGGCATCGTGCTCGCCTATATCGCCGGCCTGCCGCTCGCCGTCGGCGCATTCGGCGCGGGCATGGTCTGCGCGCTCGCCACCGGCTTTCTGAAGGAAAACAGCCGGGTCAAGGAAGACACCGTGATGGGCGTCGTCTTCTCCGGCATGTTCGGGCTGGGCATCGTGCTCTACACAAAGATCGAGACCGACGTGCATCTCGACCACATATTGTTCGGCGATATGCTCGGCGTCACTTGGCAGGACGTCGCCGAAAGCGGCGTCATCGCGGCGATCGCGGGCGGCGCGATCATGATCTTCAGGCGCGACCTGCTCGTACACGCCTTCGACCCGCAGCACGCGCGCGCCATCGGCCTGCCGGTCCGGATTCTGCATTACGGGCTGCTGTCGATTCTGTCTTTGACCATCGTCGGGGCGCTGAAGGCGGTCGGCATCATCATCGCCATCGCCATGCTGATCGCGCCCGGCGCCATCGCCTTCCTGCTCACCGACCGCTTCGACCGCATGCTCGTGTTCGCGGTCGCCATCGCGGCCCTGGCGTCGTTCTTCGGCGTCTACCTCAGCTTCTTCCTGGACTCGGCGCCCGCGCCGACAATCGTGCTCCTGATGAGCCTCACTTTCGTCGCAGCCTTCTTCATCTCGCGCCGCAAGACCGCCCGCATGGAGCGGCTGACTGCGGCGGAAATGCCGTAATCAGGCCGCCTGCGCCGTCAGCCTTTCGCGCGCGAAGGAGCGCCCTTCCGCATCGAATATGTGGAGATCGCCGGCGTCCGCGGTCAGGCGCAGGACCGTTCCACGTTTCACCTCCACATTGCCGGGCAGCTTGGCCACCAGCGGCTCGTCGGCACGGCCGATGCCGACATAGACCAGCTGCACCTCGCCGAGCTGCTCGACATAGTCGACCGGCCCCTCGAACAGGAAGTCCGCGCCCGTCGCCACCCTCAAATCCTCCGGGCGGACGCCGAAGCTGATCGCCGCACCAGCGGCGTCGGCCGGCGTCGCCACCGGCAGGCTTACCTTGCGCCCGCCGACATGGGTGATGACCGTCTCGCGGCCGGGTCTGTCGATCGTCGCCGGCACGATGTTCATGGCCGGCGAGCCGATGAACTGCGCGACGAACAGATTGCCGGGATGCCGGTAAAGCTCCATCGGCGTGCCGACCTGCTCGATGACGCCCTCCTTCAGGACGACGATACGGTCGGCCAGCGTCATCGCCTCGACCTGGTCGTGGGTGACGTAGATCATCGTGGTGTTGGGCATCGATTCCTTGAGCTTGGCGATCTCGATGCGGGTCGCCACGCGCAGCGCGGCGTCTAGGTTCGACAGCGGCTCATCGAACAGAAAGACCTTCGGGTTGCGCACGATGGCGCGGCCGATGGCGACGCGCTGGCGCTGGCCGCCCGACATCGCCTTGGGCAGGCGGTCGAGATATTGGGTCAGTTGCAGGATCTCGGCGGCCTGGCGCACTCGCTTGTCGATCTCGGCCTTGCTTTCGCGCGCGATCTTCATCGAGAACGCCATGTTGTCGTAGACGGTCATGTGCGGATAGAGCGCATAGCTCTGGAACACCATGGCAATGCCGCGCTTGGAAGGCGGCACGTCGTTTACCGTCTCGCCGGCGATCTGCAGCGTGCCGGAGGTGATCTCCTCGAGGCCGGCGATCGTGCGCAGCAGCGTCGACTTCCCGCAGCCCGACGGGCCGACGAAGACGATGAACTCGCCCGACTTTATGTCGAGGTCGATGCCATGAAGGATGTTCAGGTTGCCGTAGGCTTTCCTGATTTGCCTGAGGGTGAGATCGGCCATGCTTTTCCTCCCGAATCTATCCGTATGTCCCGCTCAGGCGATCCGCCCGAACCACGCTCCATAGCTGCCCAGCCGGATTTTGCCTGCATCCGCCTGTCCGGTAAACCCATGCCCGCCCAGCGGCTGCACCGCGCGACCGCCGCCAAGATCGATGCTCGCCTGTCCCGCGCCGAGATTGAAGGCGCAGACGATCTCCTCATTGCCCTGACGCCGGGTGAAGGCGACGATATCGCCCTCCCCGGCCAGGAAATCGATCTCACCCTTGGCGAAAGCCGGGTGCGCGCGGCGGAATGCCAGGAAGCGGCGGTAGTGCTCGAGCAGCGAGTTCTGGTCGCCCTGCTGCGCGCTGACTGCTTGCGCGAGATGCTCGCGCGGCACCGGCAGCCATGGCTTTGCG
>NZ_AHAM01000007.1 GCF_000236565.1 Mesorhizobium alhagi CCNWXJ12-2
TCGGTCTTTTGCAACTGATCGGAGGCCGCTTCGTCGTGCGTCTCGGCGCGCTCGATCAGCGGATTGCGCTCGATCTCCTCCTCGACGAAGCGCTCCAGTTCGGCATAGGTCATCTGCAGCAGCTTGATCGACTGCATCAGCTGCGGCGTCATCACCAGCGACTGCGATTGTCTTAGCTGCAATTTGGCCGAAAGAGCCATGCCGATGAACTTTACGCCCCGAACCCACCCGAGCCGGCGCTGCAAAGGAGCGTCGGCCAAGAACCAGGGCCTATCAACTGGCCCGGCTTTTGCTTGTCAAGCGAAACGCTAGCAAAAGCGGCTTACCGGAGCGTTACGCGGGGCAGAATCGGCGTTTGGGCAACGATTTTGGAGCGTTTTCAATCGCAACGCGCCGGTTTGCGCGCCCACAACCCGGTCGGCAATGCCCGCCATTTGCAGGCAGGCATCACCTGAATCTAGAGGGTAAAGCCTTCGCCGAGGTACAGACGGCGCACATCCGGGTCGGCGACGATGTCCGCGGCGGAGCCGTGCTTCAGTATCTCGCCGTCATGGATGATGTAGGCGCGGTCGATCAGGCCGAGCGTCTCGCGGACATTGTGGTCGGTGACCAGCACGCCGATGCCGCGCGTGGTCAAATGGCGCACCAGTTGCTGGATGTCTGCCACCGCGATCGGATCGATGCCGGCGAAAGGCTCGTCGAGCAGCATGTAGTTCGGCCGCGTCGCCAGCGCGCGGGCGATCTCGAGGCGGCGGCGCTCGCCGCCCGACAGCGCCATCGACGGCGATTTGCGCAGATGCGAGATATGGAATTCCTCGAGCAGCGCGTCGAGGCTGCGCTCGCGCTCCTTGCGGCTCTTCTCGACCACCTCAAGTACGGCGCGAATGTTGTTCTCAACCGTCAGCCCCCGGAAGATCGAGGCTTCCTGCGGCAGATAGCCGACGCCGAGACGGGCGCGGCGGTACATCGGCATCGAAGTCACGTCGAAACCGTCGATCTCGATCCTGCCCTGGTCGACCGGCACCAGTCCGGTGACCATGTAGAAGCAGGTGGTCTTGCCGGCGCCGTTGGGGCCGAGCAGCCCGACCGCTTCGCCTGCCCTGACGCCGAGCGAAACCCCGTTGACCACCTGCCGGCCCTTGTAGCTCTTGGTCAGGCCATGCGCGATCAGGGTGCCCTTGAACTTGTCGGCATCGGGACGCAGCGACGGGGCCGCAGGCTTCTGCTGCAGCCGGCCCGACATGCGCGAAATCAGGGATATGCTTTGCGGCATTACTGGTTCTGCGACCCGGACTGGTTCTGCGAACCCGGCGTGATCGACATCATGACCCGGCCCGTGCCGGAGCTGCCTTCCTTGCAGCCGTCGACCTGCGCTTCGCCGGTCTTCATCTGCACGGTCAGCTTGCAGCCGACCAGCACGTTGGGCCCTTCCGACAGCACCACTTCCTTGCCGGAGAGAACCAGGACTTCCGTCTTCATGTCGAACGTGCCGCGGTCGCCGGTCGCCACCTGGTTCTCCGACTTGACATAGACCTTGCCGTCGACCTCGAGCCTGTCGATATTGGCCGAGCCGGTTGCGGCCGAGCCGCCTTCCTTGGCGTAATAGACGGTCATCTTTCCCGATTTCAGCAGCGTGGGGCCCTGGGTGACGCTGACATTGCCGCTGAAAATCGCGATGCTCTCCGACTCGCGGACTTCGAGCTTGTCGCTCTCGATCTGGATCGGCTCGTCGCCGGACATCTTCAGTCCCGAAAGCCTGCTCGTCGTGGCGCTTTCCTGCGCCGAAACGACGCCGGGCGCGGACGCCAGCACCAGGAGACCGAGCGCCACTGCCGCCAGCGGCCGAAAATCAATTGACCACATCGGGGTCTCCATTTGCCTGTTGCGTCGCCTTCAGCCGCTGCGGATCGATGTCCATGCGGACGCGCTTTTCGAATACCAGAACCTTGCCGTTTTCGCCAATCGTCATGGTATCCGATGTGATCGTCGCGCCGTCCATCCTGATGTCGACGGGATCTTCGGTTTTCATGCCGCCGCCGCCAATGTCGATCGTCGCCGATTTGAGTTTCGCCGTCATGCCGTCGGCGGTGGTGACGGTGATTTCGCTGTCGATCGCGAGCGTGTTCTTGTCGCGGTCGTAGACGCCGCCTGCCGCGTCGATCGTCGCCCAGTTTTCGGCGTCGATGGGCAGCTTGGCGCTGATGCCTTCAAGCTGCACCACGCCTTCGTTCTGGAAATCCTGGATGGCGCGCAACGCGTTCATCGAATAGGGGCGGTTGTCCTTGGTGAAGCCGTCGAGCTTCGGATTGGCCATGACCAGCTTGCCGTCCGAAATCGCGGACCCGTCGGCTTTGACCGCAACCGAAGCAGGCGTCATGACATAGGAATACCCCAGAAAGCCGAGCGCCATCGCCGCCGCAAGCAGAGGCAGCGCGCTCTTCAGCACGCGGACCGTGCGCGAATGCCTCTGCGCGAGCGCGAACGCCTCGCGCGACGCCCTGTGCGCCTCGGCGGCCGGGACGCCCTTGCCATCCTGGCTGGTGGTCGTCTGTACGGATCCCGCCAAATCAATACCTTCTTGTTTCCGGCTCCATGCCGGGCGTTGCCGTCATTTGCAAGATCCCGACATGGGCGCGCCGGATCAAGCTTTTGAAAATCGCGAAATTATGGCTGCGCCGCTTCGCCGCCACCCGGCCTGGACGGCGCAAGCCCCGTCTGCCGAAAAAATTGTCGTAATCCTGTCCAAGCCGCCGCGAAAACCGGCAGCCGCCCGATGTCTGCGACTTACACTCCAATATGGTTATATTTGGGTGAATTGTCAGCCCTTTCCGCACTGCAATGAACCCGCGAGAACACGCCGCAGGCGAAAAGCGGTGGCTCTCGCCAAATCCTTGCTCTAAAAACGAACGCCTGCGCCAAAATAATGCGAGACCAAGCCATGGCCTACAGAGCCGACGACCTGATCGACCGACGCCGCTTGCGACGCAAGCTGACCTTCTGGCGCATTGCTGCGCTCGTCATCGCCGCGCTCGCAATCGCCGCCGCCTCCGCCTGGATCTATGGTGACGAGTTCGGCGGCACGGCAGTCGACCATGTCGCCAAGATCGAGATCGAAGGCACCATCACCGAGGACCAGGATCTCCTGGAACTTCTCGACAATGTGCGGAAATCCTCGACCGTCAAGGGCGTCATCCTGTCGATCGATTCGCCCGGCGGCACGACCGCCGGGGGCGAAGCGATCTTCGACGCCGTGCGCCGGCTGGCCGCCGAGAAGCCGGTCGTGGCCCAGGTCGGCACGCTCGCGGCCTCCGCGGGCTACATGATCGCCAGTGCATCCGACCACATCGTCGCGCGCCAGTCGTCGATCGTCGGCTCGATAGGCGTTCTCGTGCAGTTTCCGGACCTTACCGGACTGATGGAGAAGGTCGGCATCGGGCTCGAGGAGATAAAGTCGTCGCCGCTGAAGGCCGAGCCGTCGCCCTTCAACCCGACGACCGAGGAAGAGCGCGCCATGCTCCGCGCCATGATCCTCGACAGCTACGACTGGTTCGTGGGCCTCGTCGCTGAGCGCCGCCCGCTGTCGCGCGCCGAAGTGCTGACGCTGGCCGACGGCTCCGTCTTCACCGGACGCCAGGCGCTCGAAAAGAAACTGGTCGACAGCCTGGGCGGCGAGCGCGAAGCCGCCAACTGGCTCACCACCAAGGGCGTAAGTGCGGATTTGAGGGTTATCGAATGGGAGCCGGAGGAAGAAGGATCGGTGCTGTTCCTGGGCAGTTCGCTGGCCGAGATGGCCGGCCGGGCGCTCGGCCTGCCCGGCCATGGCGGCGAATTCATCCGCGAGATCGGCGCCGACCGGTTGTTCCTTGACGGTCTGGTGTCGGTCTGGCACCCTTGAAAGTTGCCAAGTGAAGCGAAAAGACGAATAAAATCATATTCGTATGCTGTTTGACCAGAAAAGCCATGGCGAGGGACGCGCTCATGATCAAATCCGAACTCGTGCAGATCATTGCCGCACGCAATCCGCACCTTTTCCAGCGGGATGTCGAAAACATCGTCAGCGCCATATTCGATGAGATCACCGACGCGCTCGCGGAGGGAAACCGCGTCGAACTGCGCGGTTTCGGCGCGTTTTCCGTGAAGAACCGCCCGGCCCGCACTGGCCGCAACCCGCGCACCGGCGATTCGGTCGAGGTCGAGGAGAAGTGGGTTCCCTTCTTCAAGACCGGCAAGGAACTGCGCGAGCGCCTGAACGCACAAAAATAATCATCCGGGCCGGCGGCATCGGCTGCAATCCGGCTCTTCTGGAAAAACACATGCTCAACCGTATCCTGCTCGTCGCCGTCGTGGTCCCGATCGCGATCATCCTGATCGCGCTCGCGGTCGCCAACCGCGCGCCGGCTGCCTTCACGCTCGACCCGTTCAACCCCGGAAATCCGGCGCTGACGGTGCAACTGCCGTTGTTTTTCCTTCTGTTTGCCGCGCTTGCGCTCGGCATGATCATCGGCAGCGTCGCGACGTGGTTCCGGCAGGGACGCTACCGCAAGCTGGCGCGCCAGCGTGCCCGCGAGGCCGAACTGCTGCGCGAGGCGGGCCCCCGCCCCGCCGACCCCAACGCGCCGTCATTGCCGACGCCGAGCCATTGAACCTTCCTTGGCACAACCGAGACAGGGGCAGAAAATGCTGACAATTTCGGCCGCCGAGGTCGACAGGGCGCTGACCTTTCCGGGGCTGGTGGAGACGCTGCGCACCGCTTTCCGCGAGGGTGCTGTGCAGCCGGTGCGCCATCACCACACGATCGAGCGCCCCACGGGTGCCGCCTCGACACTGCTCCTGATGCCGGCGTGGACCGATTTCAACGCGGCCCGTGGCGCCGGCGGCCATATCGGCGTCAAGATCGTCACGGTCTCGCCCGACAACAACGCCATCCAGAAGCCGGCCGTGATGGGGCTATACCTGCTGCTCGACGGGATTACCGGCGAACCGCAGGCGCTGATCGACGGCCAAAGGTTGACGCAGTGGCGTACTGCCTGCGCTTCGGCGCTCGCCGCCAGCTACCTCGCCCGCGAGGACGCCTCGAAGCTGTTGGTTATCGGGGCCGGCGCATTGTCGCCCTTCCTGGCCAAGGCGCATTCCGCGATTCGCCCTATCCGCCAGATAAGAATCTGGAACCGCACGAAGGCCAATGCCGAGAAAGTCGCTGCCGAGCTTCGTTCGGAAGGTTTTCAGGCCGAGGCAGCCGGCGATCTCGACGCCGCGCTCGGCGAAGCCGACATCGTCTCCTCCGCCACCATTTCGACCACGCCGCTCATCAAGGGCGCCATGCTGAAGCCCGGCGCGCATGTCGACCTAGTCGGCGGCTTCACGCCGATGATGCGCGAAAGCGACGACGAGGCGATCCGCCGCGCCCACGTCTATGTCGACACTCGCGCCGGAGCGACCAAGGAGGCCGGCGACATCGTCCAGCCGCTGGCGTCGGGAGTTCTGTCGAAGGACGCGATCGTTGCCGACCTGCACGAACTGGCGCGCGGCGAGAAAAAAGGCCGAGGGACTGCGGACGAGATCACCCTGTTCAAGTCGGTCGGCGCGGCGCTGGAGGATCTCGCGGCGGGGATTGCGGTGTACCGGGCTGTCAAAGGCTGAGACGGCGGTGGCGAACGCGGCGCTCCCCTCCCCTTGAGTGGCGGGTGGCGTCGCGGCCAACGCACAACCTGCCCGGTCGCCACGTCCCCGGGTGCCGGAACCCGCTCCCATTCCACCGCGTTGGACGATCGTCGTGACCATGCGGATGCCCCTCATCATCTGGTCGGTGCTGACCGCCACGATCGCCGCGCTCAGCCTCGGCCCCTCCTTCGCCCACGTGCTGGAATCGCTTCCCCGGCTGACGCAGTGGTCGCCGGAACTGTGGCGCGAGGCCACGGTATTCAACGCGCAATTCTGGCTGTTTGCCGCTGTCGGCGCACCGCTCGACCTGTCTGCGATCGCCCTTCCAGCCATCCTCGCCTTCATGCTGCGCCGCGACCGGCCGGCATTCTACTTCGCCGTCGCGGCGGCGCTCCTCTCCGCCGCGCTTGCGGCATGGTTCCTGCTGGTCGCGCCGGCGAATTCCGAGCTCGCGACATGGGTTCCCGGGCCGATCCCCAAGAACTTCGACGCTATCCGGCTACGCTGGGAAACCGGGCATATGGCGGTCGCGGCGATCAAGCTCGTCGGTTTCATCATGGTTGCGCTCACGCTCGTTTCCATCAGCCGCAAAGATTAGCCTTTGTTGCGCCGCCGCATGGGCTGTGCCAAAAGCGGCGCGATGCCGCCGGGAGACGCCTCTTCTTGAAACCTTCGCGTGACAAACGCCGCGAGAGACGCCCGGAGCGCGAGCGGCCGAAGCCCGCCATCGCGGTTCGCACCGCGCCGCGCCCACCTAAAGCCGAGGAACCGGCCGCCGGGCAGCGTGTGCTCCGCCGCCGCGAAGGCGCGTTGCCGGCCGAAAGGCTGCCGGTCATCCTCGAGGTCGCGCCCAATGCCGATTACGCGCTGATCGACAGCGGCGGCGGCGAGAAGCTCGAGCAGTACGGCTCGTACCGTATCGTCCGGCCCGAAGGCCAGGCGATCTGGCAAAAGGCGCTGCCAGCCCGCGAATGGCAGCAGGCGGACGCGATCTTCACCGGCGATACCGACGAGGAAGGCATGGGCCGCTGGCGCTTTCCCAAAACGCCGCTCGGCGAGACGTGGCCGATGCGGCACGATGGGATCGACTATCTCGGCCGCTTCACCTCGTTCCGCCATGTCGGCGTCTTCCCCGAGCAGGCCTCGCACTGGGACCACATGGCCGGGCTGATCCGCGACGCGAAGCGGCCTGTAAAGGTGCTCAATCTGTTCGGTTATACCGGTCTGGCTTCGCTGGTCGCCGCCCGCGCCGGCGCGGAAGTGACACATGTCGACGCCTCGAAAAAGGCGATCGGCTGGGCCCGCGAAAACCAGCAGATGGCGAGGCTTTCCGACAAGCCGATCCGCTGGATCGTCGATGACGCCATGAAATTCGCCGAGCGCGAGGAGCGCCGCGGCAATGGCTACGACATCATATTGTTCGATCCGCCGGCCTATGGGCGCGGGCCGAAGGGCGAGGTCTGGCAGCTTTTCGAGGATCTGCCCGCGCTGACCGACATCTGCCGCGCGATCCTGACGCCGAAGCCGCTGGCGGTGGTGCTGACCGCCTATTCGATCCGCGCCTCGTTCTTTTCGATCCACGCGCTGATGCGCGACACGTTTGCGGGCATGGGCGGAACGGTCGAATCCGGCGAGCTCGTCATCCGCGAAAAGGCCGCCGGCCGGGCGCTCTCGACCTCTCTGTTCTCGCGTTGGATCGCCGCATGATCCCGAACCAAAGGTCCGCGACAGCGAAAAGTGGAAGCCGGTTTTCGGACAAGATCATGCGGCCACTAAAGAGAATAGCCGCATGAGTGAGCATCGCCACGGCGCGCCGGGCCAGGTCAAGGAAGTCACCAGCCTCGCCAACCCGCTGATCAAGGACATCAAGGCGCTGGCGCTTAAAAAATTCCGCGACCAGCAGCATGCCTTCATGGCGGAAGGGCTGAAGCTGGTGATCGACGCGCTCGATCTCGGCTGGTCGATAAGGACGCTGGTCTTCGCCAAGGCCGGGCGCGGCAACACTGCCATCGAGAAGGTCGCGGCTCGCACGGTGGCCGCCGGGGGCACGGTGCTGGAAGTTTCCGAAAAAGTGCTGACTGCAATCACCCGCCGCGACAATCCGCAGATGGTGGTCGGCGTCTTCGCGCAGCGGCTCATTCCGCTGAAGGAAATCCAGCCGAAAGACGGCGACGTCTGGGTGGCGCTCGACCGGGTGCGAGATCCGGGCAATCTGGGCACGGTTATACGCACCGTCGACGCCGTGGGCGCGAGGGGCGTCATCCTGGTCGGCGAGACCACCGATCCGTTCGCAGTGGAGACGGTGCGGGCGACGATGGGCTCGATTTTCGCCGTGCCGGTGGCGCGCGCCACCACGGAGGCGTTTCTCGCCTGGCGCAAGGGCTTTTCCGGCCTCGTCGCCGGCACACATCTGAAGGGCGCAGTCGACTACCGCTCGGTGGATTATTCGGGCCGCCCGGTCGTTCTTTTGATGGGCAACGAGCAGCAGGGGCTGCCGGACGAACTCGCCCATGCGTGCGACAAGCTTTTGCGCATTCCGCAGGCCGGACGCGCCGATTCGCTCAATCTGGCAGTCGCCACAGGCGTCATGCTGTTCGAGATAAGGCGCGGCGCACTGACGCTCGGCGCGGAGGATGCCCGGTGAATTACAGATCGCTTGCAGCCTATGGCGGCCTCATCGTTGCGGCCATCGCCCTCGACCAATGGATAAAGCGGCTGGTCGAAACCGGGCTTGTCCTGCACGAGAAGGTCGACGTGGCGCCCTTCCTGGCGCTCTACCGAACCTACAATACCGGCGTCGCCTTCTCCATGTTCGAGTGGGTCGGCGACAAAGGTTTGATCATTCTGTCGCTAGCCGTCATCGCCTTCGTGCTGTTCCTGGCCAAGCGGACGGATCCCAACCAGATCATGGCGCGCGTCGGCTTTTGCCTGATCATCGGCGGTGCGATCGGCAATCTCATCGACCGCGCCCTATATGGCCATGTCATCGACTACATCTTGTTCCATACGCCGGTCTGGTCGTTCCCCGTGTTCAACCTCGCCGACGCCTTCATCTCGGTTGGTGCGTTCATCGTGGTGCTTGACGAGTTCCTCAACTGGCGCGGCGAGGCGGAGCCTTCGGACGATTGATTTTGCCGAAGCGCGACCCCAAAATCGCTACCGATTGAAACCAACGAGCGAGGAAGAAATGCCCGAAACCTTCAAAGCCATCCTCGTTTCGCGCGATGAAAACAAGAAGCAGTCGGTCGCGGTTACGGAGATTTCCGAGGCCGACCTGATGGAAGGCGACGTGACGGTCTCGGTCGAAGCGACGACGGTCAACTACAAGGACGGGCTGGCGATCACCGGCAAGGCGCCGGTTATCCGGCGCTTTCCGCTGGTGCCGGGCATCGACTTCGCCGGCACGGTCCTGGCGTCATCCCACCCCGAATGGAAAAAGGGCGACAAGGTTATCCTCAATGGCTGGGGCGTCGGCGAGACCCATCACGGCGCCTATGCCGAGCGCGCCCGGGTCAAGGGCGAGTGGCTGGTGCCGCTGCCTGAAGGCATGAGCCCGCGCGACGCCATGGCGGTCGGCACCGCCGGCTATACCGCCATGCTCTGCGTCATGGCGCTGGAGCGCCACGGCATCTCGCCCGATCGCGGCCCGGTGGTGGTGACCGGGGCCGCCGGCGGCGTCGGCTCGGTGGCGATCTCAATTCTTTCCAGGCTCGGCTATCATATCGTCGCCTCCACCGGCCGGACCGAAGAGGAAAGCTATTTGCGCGATCTGGGCGCGGCTGAAATCATTTCGCGCGACGAACTTTCAGGTCCGGCCAAGCCGCTTGCCAAGGAGCGCTGGGCCGGCGGCGTCGATGCGGTCGGCAGCCACACACTCGCCAACGTGCTGTCGATGACCAGTTATGGCGGCGCGGTCGCCGCCTGCGGCCTGGCGCAGGGCATGGACCTGCCCGCCAGCGTCGCCCCTTTCATCCTGCGGGGCGTATCGCTGCTCGGCATCGATTCCGTGATGGCGCCGAAAAAACTCCGGCTGGAAGCCTGGCGGCGCATCGCCACCGAACTCGACCACGCCAAGCTCGCGGCGCTGTCGACGACGATCGGCTTCGACGGCATCATCGACGCCGCCCACCGGATCATGGACGGAACCGTCAGGGGCCGCGTCGTCGTCGAGATGTGACCCGCGGTAGATCGGTCAGGGCTGCTCGGGAAAATCGGCCTTGGTCAGGCGCAGGATCAGCCAGCCGACCAGACCGGCGGCTGTCGAGCCCAGAAGGACGCCGAACTTGGTTTCGTTCTGGAGTTGCTCCGAATAAGGGAAGGCGAGCAACCCGATGAACAGGCTCATGGTGAAGCCGATGCCGCAAAGCACGGACACGCCATAGAGATGCGGCCAGGAGGCGTAGCGAGGCATATCGGCAAGCTTCAGCCGGATGGCCAGCCAGGCAAAGCCGAAGACGCCGACCTGCTTGCCGGCGAAAAGGCCGAGCGCGATGCCGAGCGGCACCGGCTCCGCCAGCTTGGCGAAGCTGAGGCCCGCGAAGGACACGCCTGCATTGGCGAAGCCGAAGACCGGAATGATCAGAAAAGCGACCCACGGCTGGAGTACATGCTCGAGTCGGTGCAGCGGCGATTCCGGGTGGTCGCCGGCCGAGATTTTCAGCGGGATGAAGAGCGCCAGCGCGACCCCCGCAAGCGTCGCATGGATGCCCGACTTCAGCACGAAGAACCAGAGCGCAGCGCCCACGATCAGATAGGGCGCAAGATGCTTCACGCCTGTCCTGTTGAGCGCCGCCAGGACCAGCAGCATCGCGGTCGAAAGACCGAGCATCAGCGGCGACAGGTCGGCAGTGTAGAAGACCGCGATGATCAGCACCGCGCCGAGATCGTCCAGGATCGCAAGCGCCGTCAGGAATATTTTAAGCGAGATGGGCACGCGCGGACCAAGCAGCGACAGCACGCCGAGGGCAAACGCAATGTCGGTCGCGGACGGTATTGCCCAGCCGCGCAGCCGCTCCGGGTCGCCCAAGTTCAATGCGACGAAGATCGCGGCGGGCACGACCATGCCGCCGAGCGCCGCAATGCCGGGCAGGACGCGGCGCGTCCAGGTCGCGAGTTGCCCGTCCAGGAATTCGCGCTTGATCTCAAGCCCGACCAGCAGGAAGAACACCGCCATCAGCGCATCGTTGATCCAATGCAGCACTGAAAGGCCAAATACATAGCGGTGCAGGACGTCGAAATAGAGCGGCGCCAGTGGCGAATTGGCGATGACCAGCGCCAGAGCGGCGACGAACATCAACGTCAGGCCGCCCGAGGCCTCGCTATCGAGGAAGGACCGGAGAATCGATGGGACGCGGCGCGGGTTTTCTGTCTGCATGGCCCCACATTTCACAAATTCAGCCCTGTCTCAACTGGAAGTATGCGGAAAGGTACCCGCCGCGGCAAATTGCCGGTCAATCGCGTTATACCGCTAAAATTCGAACGATCGATCCAAAGCTTCCCTAAGCACTATCTGCGTATGAATGACGCATGATCGCGGGATTGGACGAAGACAGGCGGGTACGGGAGGCGGACCGCGCTTTCGGCGGAAGGCCGGCAGCGTCAGCGCGCAGCCTTATACCCGCGCCGCCGCTCGCGCCCGAGCTTCCGCCGAAGCGTTTTCGCGCGCTCGCCTATGTCACGCTCGTTGCCGTCGTGATGCTTGCGGGCCTGGCCAGGCTGACCGGCGCGCCGATCTTCATCAGCGTGTGCCTGCTCGCCACCGCCGCTGCCGGACTGTTCGTGCTGCTGCGCAGCTACCGCGCCGAGAAGGAAGCTGCCTCGATAATCGACGAGCGGGTTGCGCAGAGCCGCGCCGAGATCGAAACGCTCGCCGACCAGATGTGGGAGTTGCAGGAAAGCGAAGAGCGCTTCCACGGATTGATCGACGCGCTCGGCGATCTCGTCGTGCACCGCGACCGCGACGGCCGCGTCGTCTACGCCAACAAGGTGTTCGCCGAGCTCATCGGCATGGAGACGCGCGATCTCTACGGCCAGACCCTGTCGGAGCTTGGTGTCGAAGTAGGCGTCGTGCCCGACGCGGCGTTCTCCGACGGCGAATGCCTGAGTTCCACCGATGTCGCAATCCAGGCGCCGGGCGGGACACGCTGGTTTTCCTGGATCGAGCTCTCGGTGCGCGACAAGGCCAGCAAGAGTGTCTCGCACCGGGCGATCGCTCGCGACATCACCGCGCGCAAGCGCGCCGAGACGGCACTAATCAACGCCCGCGAGCGCGCCGAGCATGCGAGCCAGGCCAAATCGCGCTTCCTGGCGACGGTCAGCCACGAAATCCGCACGCCGATGAACGGCATCATGGGCATGGCCAAGCTTCTGGCCGACACCAGGCTTTCACCCGAGCAACGCACCTATGTCGGCGCGGTTTCGACCTCGGCCAGTGCGCTTCTGGCCCTGATCGAGGATCTGCTCGACTATTCCAAGATCGAGGCGGGTCGGTTCGAACCGGAACCGCAACCCATGTCGCCGCGCGAACTCACGGAAAACGTGGTAGAATTGCTGGCGTCGCGCGCCTTCGCCAGGAATATCGGCCTGGGATGCCACGTCGCGCCCGAAGTGCCGCACATGATCACCGCCGATCCAGGCCGCGTCCGCCAGGTGCTGCTCAACCTCATTGGCAATGCGATAAAGTTCACCGATGCCGGCGGCGTGCTGGTGACCGTTACCCGTTCCGGCGCCGGGCGTTCCGGCATGATCCGCTTTTCCGTCGCCGACACCGGTCCCGGGCTGCGCCAGACCGACATGGAGCGGATATTCGAGGAATTCGAGCAGGCCGACGGCACCTCGACCCGTGCCCATGGCGGCGCCGGCCTCGGCCTCGCCATCTCCAGACGGATCGTCAAGTCGATGGGCGGTTCGATTTCCGTCACAAGCGAATTCGGCGCCGGCTCCGAGTTCTCCTTCGAGATTCCCGCCGCCGCGGCCACGGAAGCCCAGCAGGCGCGCGGTACCGTGCTTGCCGGGCACCATGCCGTCATCCTTTCGAAAAACACTGTCGAGGCCGAAGCGATCGCCTGCACCATCCGCGCCTATGGCGGCTCGGCCGAGATCGCAGCGACCGTGGAGCAGGCGACCGCCTTTGCCGGCCATTGCGATGCGCTGCTCGTCGATGCGGCGCTCGAAGCCGGCGACGGCCGCATCCTCAAGCGCCTGCGCCAGGTAGGGTTCACGGCGGGCGAGGCGATCACACTGATCGCGCCGACCGACCGCGGCATGCTCGGCGAATTCCGGGCGAGCGGCTACGCGACTTTCCTGGCGCGACCGGTGCGTGGTGAAACGCTGCTGCGTGTTCTGCTTGCAGGGGCGGCAGTTCCGGCGACGCAGGGCCAAGCCCCGGCCAAAGCCGCATCGGCGCCGGCGCGGCACACCAAACCGCTGGGATTGTCCATCCTGATCGCCGAAGACAACGACATCAACGCGATGCTGGCGCGCGCCACCTTGCAGAAGGCCGGCCATAGGGTGGAGATCGTCGGCAACGGCAAGGCGGCTGTCGAGGCGGTGACGGGCGCCGGGCCGAAACACCGCTACGATGTCGTGCTGATGGATTTACACATGCCGGTCATGGATGGGCTCGATGCGATCGCCGTCATAAGGCGGCACGAAGAAGAAATGGGCATTGTCCCGGTGCCGATCATGGTGTTGTCGGCAGACAACCAGGAAAAGACCCGCCATGCGGTTCTGGCCCACGGCGCCAGCGGCTTCGTCACCAAGCCCCTCGACCCGGAAGCGCTGGTCGAAGCGGTCGAGGAACAGGCGGCCGCGTAGATCGACCGGTCATTCGAGTCTGTTAGCCGGCTGTTGCCGCTATTTCGCCGGTGCTCTAGAGTCACAATCCTGTTGCACTGTCCCGTTAGTTCCGCGGCATGAGGATGCTCGAGGAGAATCACCCGTGCAAACAGCGTTGCCCGTGATGGATTGTCTCCCAAGTGCGAATGGCGGCATGGCCGCTTCGCGCAGCCTGGAGACGGATTTTGCGACCGCGGTTCTCGGCCGGATCGGCACGCTGCAGGTTCGGCTGGCGCGCAGCGAGGCCGAGATCGCCGCGGCGCAGGAGGTTCGCTACCGGGTCTTCTACGACGAGCTCGGCGCCAGGCGCAGCAGTCTGCCGTCCGGGAGGCGTGACGCCGATCGCTTCGACGCGGCCTGCGACCATCTCCTGGTCTTCGACACGGCGCTTGCCGGCCCCGAACACCGCCGCATAGTCGGCACCTACCGGCTCCTGCGTCAGGAAAAGGCGTTCGCAGCCGGCGGCTTCTATTCGGACGGGGAATTCGAATTCGGGAAGCTCATCGCGCGCCATCCCGGCCAACGGTTCCTGGAGCTCGGCCGATCCTGCGTGCTGCCGGAGTATCGCTCGAAACGGACGATAGAACTGCTCTGGCAGGGCATCTGGGCCTATATCAGCCACTACCGGATCGGCGTGATGGCGGGGTGCGCTTCGTTCCACGGCACCGTGCCGGCCGCCCATGCCGAGGCGCTGTCCTATCTGGCGCATTACTGCCGCACCAGCGCCGAGTTCGACGTGCGGGCGGTCGCGGAGCGGTATCGCAGCATGGATTTGATGCCAACTGAGGCGATCAATGTCAGGTCGGCGGCCATGGCCTTGCCGCCGCTGATCAAGGGCTATCTGCGCGTCGGCGCGAAAGTGGGCGACGGCTGCGTCGTCGACCACGAATTCGATACGGTCGACGTATTCGTGGTCATGCCGGTCCGGGAGATCGGCCAGCGCTACATCAGCTACTATGGCGGGGAGACGCATCGTTTCGCGGCATAATCCGCAATTTGCCGAGGGCGAGCTTGCCCCCGCTTTCGCGAAGCTGGTCCAGGCTGCCGGTCAACTGCCCGAAATTGCGCAAAGCACCTGGTTCAACACTCCCTCACTGAAGGTGCGCGGCAAATCGCTCTGCCGAGTCAAGGACCCGGATACTGTGGTGCTGATGTGCCCGTTGGAGGAGAAGGATCTGCTGATTGCCGCGGCGCCGGACATCTATTTCGAGACCGACCACTACAAGGGCTGGCCGGCGATCCTCGTGCGCATCGATGCCATCTCTACCGCCGAACTTGCGCTCCGGCTCGAGCGCGCCTTCGCCATGCAGGCGCCGAGGGCGTTGCTTAGGGCCTGGCGAAATAGTCAGGGGATATCCTCCGGGTTCCTACCCGGCCGGCTGCGATAGGCCGGGAACGACCAGCCGAATTTCAGCGCCCCACCGCGCACCATGAAGGCCGCCGCGAAGGCGATCAGGGCAGAGGCGACGGTCGGAAACCCGGCGAGATCGGCGCAGGTGAAGGCCGCAGCGCCCGTCACTGCCGCGGTGACGTAGATTTCCGGGCGCAGCAGGACCGAAGGCTCGCCCGACAGAAGGTCGCGCAATATGCCGCCGAAGGTTGCCGTCAGCATGCCCATGACGATCGCAACGGTCGGCGAGCCGGTGACCGCCAGCCCCTTGGCCGCGCCCATTACCGAATAGGCCGACAGCCCGACCGCGTCGAGCCAGAGCAGCAGCCTGTAGCGCGATTCGATGAGATGCGCGGTGAAGAAGACGATGACCGCGACCGCGGCGCAGACCAGCACATAGGCGTGGTGGTCGACCCAATACACAGGCACGTCGAGAATAATGTCGCGGAGCGTGCCGCCGCCGATCCCGGTTACGCTGGCCAGGAACAGGAAGCCGACAATGTCGAGCTGCTTGCGCGACGCAGCGAGCGCGCCGGTGGCGGCGAAGACGGCAACGCCGGCATAGTCGAGAAGCAGGATGGGGTTCATGAAGCCGAGTAGGGGAGTAGGGGAGTAGGGGAGTAGGGGAGTAGGGGAGTAGGGGAGTAGGGGAGTAGCTTATCCGGCATTCAGACAGCGCAATAGCTGAAACTGAGTTCCCCGGCGGTTTCTGTTCAGCCCGGACGAACCAACCTATTCCCCTATTCCCCTATTCCCCTATTCCCCTATTCCCTCACGCGTCCTTCTCGGCCTGTTCGTTGACCGGCCCCGGCTCAGGCGGCGCATCGTTTGCGGTATGCTTGGGCCCGCCCTTGGCGACACCGACCATGGCCGGGCGCAGGACGCGCTCGCCGATCGAATAGCCGGGCTGAACCACCTGCACGACCGTATTGGCCGGAACGTCGGGATTGTTTACCTCGAACATCGACTGATGGAAGTTCGGGTCGAATTTCTCGCCTTCAGGCTGCAGTTTCTTGACGCCGTGGCGCTCCAGCGCGGCGAGCATGGCGCGTTCGGTCATTTCGACGCCTTCGATCAGCGCGGTGAAGCCGGCGTCGCCCGCCGCCTTCGCCTCGGCCGGAATGGCGTCGAGAGCACGGCGGAGATTATCGGAGACCGACAGCATGTCGCGCGCGAAATTGGCGGCCGAATAGGCGCGTGCGTCCTGCAGCTCGCGCGCGGTGCGGCGGCGCAGATTTTCCATGTCGGCCGCGGCCCGCAAAGCGCGATCCTTAAGCTCCTCGTTTTCCTTCAGGAGCCGCACGAGTGCTTCGTAGTCGCCGTTGACGCCGTTCTCATTGCTCTCCGGCGTCGCATCGGCCGTCTCATTCTCGTCAGGCGCGCGTTCGTCTTTTATCTGGTCGCTCATCGCCATATCCCGTCGTTCGGCAAAGGTTGGAAGTTGCGCCCGATATCGAGCTTCGGGTTCCAAAAATCAAGGGGCAAGGACTTCCACGGCCCCTCACCGTGAGCCGCCCGGCATTCGTTCCTGCCTGTCCGGAATAGCTCGCGCGCAACGCAGCCGAGCGTACCTGCCCATGCCGTTCGATATTAATTAAAACTTTACCGTACCTCCCGGTTACGCTTGCGGCGGGGCGGAAATGCAGGAACCATTGCTTTGCGCAGGGAGTTTTAACCGCGAACGGACTGGCCCTGAAATGATGACCCGCGACACACAGCATCCCGTGAAAAGCCTATCGCCCGAAGTTCGGCGCCAGATGGGCAGCGAACCGATGCGCAGGTTCGTGCGGTCGTTGCCGCCCTTCGCGGTGAAGCCGGATGTGCCGACGCATTTGCGCGATCTGCTCGATGAACTCGACCGAGCCGAGAAGAAAGCGAGCAAGCGCCGCCGCAAGACCAACGGCGGTTCCTGACGATTCGCCGCAGTCCGTCCCCACAATTCATGCGCATCCCGCCTTGCACCGGCCTCAAAGGCACGCTTAAGGTCCGGGATGAACATGATGCCCCCAAAAATCACCGCCGGCGCGGGCGATCGCGCCTGGCTCAAGATCCTCGCACGCTACCGCAAGCCTGACCGGCTGCGCAGCACATTCGAACTGGCCGTCACGGTCATCCCCTTCGCGGCGCTCTGGGCGCTGTCATGGGCGGCGGTCGCTTACGGTCAATGGTGGGGGTTGATCCTCACCATCCCGGCCGCCGGTTTCCTGGTCCGGCTCTTCATGATCCAGCACGATTGCGGCCACGGCTCGTTCTTCGCCCACCGCCACACCGACGACTGGACCGGCCGCGCCATCGGCGTGCTGACGCTTACGCCTTACGACTACTGGCGCCGAGCGCACGCGGCCCACCATGCTTCGGCCGGAAATCTCGACGAACGCGGCGTCGGCGACATCACCACCCTGACCGTCGCGGAATACCAGGCGCTGTCGAGCTGGGGCAAATTCCGCTACCGCCTCTACCGCCATCCCGGCGTGATGTTCGGCATCGGCCCGGCCTGGCTGTTCCTGATCCAGCAGCGGCTTCCCTTCGGCATGATGCGGTCGGGCCTGATGCCCTGGGTGTCGACCATGGCGACCAACCTGGCGATCGCGACGATTGCCGTTGTGCTGATCTGGCTGGTCGGCCTCGTGCCGTTCCTGCTCGTCCACCTGCCTATCGTCGTCATGGCCGGCGCCGTCGGCGTTTGGCTGTTCTACGTCCAGCACCAGTTCGAGGACACGCATTGGGCGGAAGGCGATCAGTGGGAGTTCCAGCAGGCCGCGCTTCATGGCTCCTCGCATTACGATTTGCCGGGCGTGCTGAGGTGGCTTACCGGCAATATCGGCATCCACCACGTGCATCATCTGTCCAGCAAGGTGCCGCACTACCGGCTCCCGGAAGTGCTGAGGGACTATCCGGAACTGCGCGATGTCGGGCGCATAACGATCCCCGACAGCCTGCGCTGCGTCAAGCTCGTGCTGTGGGACGAAGGCCGGCGCAAGCTGGTGTCGTTCCGCGAGGCGCGGGCGGTGGCGTGATGGCGGCGGACAAACTGTGCTGACGGTCTGACGCCCGAGGGCGTCGGATACGTCTGCTCATTTTGCGGCCGGAATCAAGCGGCGCAGGGCCAGTACGGCAATAGCCGTCCCGGCCGTCAGAAGCGGCAGCCACGCCTGGGGATCGCCCATCGTTCGAAGCGTCAGCCCGCTGAGCAGCAGCCAAAGCAGCGGGACCACAGACAGCAGCGGCGCGAGCCGACCGCTCGCCATCAGCAGGGCGCCGAGCGTCGCAATCGCCGTCGGGTCCGGCGCTATGCCGAAGACCTCCGCGCTTCGCCACGGCCGCTCGAAGAGCGGCGGCAGCAGCGGGTAGGCGACGATGCCAATCGCCATGAGCAGCACTCCGAGCCATGCGCCTATGTCCCTCCGGTCCATGGCGAGACCGCCGCGTGCGGCTGCGATCGCCAGCAGCAGCGCCTGGACGCCGAAGGTCGGCGCGACATAGACGATCGCCCAGTTGATCGTCGCATAGCGGCTCCACAGGAAAGCCCAACCGACGAAGCCCCAGAGCGCTGCGAGGATGAGCGCGACCCACAGCCCACGCCTGGGCAGCGGCCAAAGCACGAGCAAAATGATGGCAAGGCCGGCGGCAAGCGTTGCGAAATGCAGCGGCCAGAACGCGGCATTGTGCAGTTCGAACATGCGCCAGTAGACGCGCGGCGAGAAGAGCAGGAAGTCCTCCGGCCGGTACGTCCACCATTCCGACATCTAGAGATCCCGGACATGGGCGGTCATCCGCTCGCGCATGGCTGCGTCTGGGAGCGGATCGGCCGCGGCGGCTACGTTCTCGCGCACGTGATCGACGCGGGTGGTGGCGGGGATGGCGACGGTGACGGAAGGATGCGCGAGGATGAACTTCAGGATGAACTGCGCCCAGCTTGAAGCTCCGATCTCAGACGCCCAGGCCGGCAGGGGCTCGCCTTCGAGCCGCCGTGTCAGTTCCCCTTGCCGGAAGGGCCGATTGACGATGACGGCTATGCCCCGCTCAGCCGCCAGCGGCAGGAGGCGCTCCTCCGCCTCCCGGTCGACGACGTTGTAGGTGAGTTGCACGAAGTCGAGTGGAAAATCCCGCATGATCTGCTCGAACAGATCGTGCCGGCGGCCTTCGGAGGTGGTTATGCCTACATAGCGGATCCGTTCGTCCGCCTTCATCGCAAACAGGGTGTCGAGATGCGCCTCCCAGCCGACGAGATTGTGGACCTGCATCAGGTCGAACTGCTCGACACCCCAGAAGCGCCGGGACTGCTCGATTTGCGAGGGTCCGTCCGCCGCGGAGGAGGTCCAGACCTTCTCCGCCGAAAACAGCGCGTCCGGCCGGCCAAGTTTTTCGAGGCCATAGCCGATCACGGGCTGTGAGGAGCCGTACATCGGCGAGGAATCGATCACGCTTCCGCCCGCCTCGAAGAACGCCGCCATCACGTCGGCACATTCGTCGCGCAGCACCGGGTCATCGCCGACATTGAAGGTGATCCAGGTGCCGAGGCCGACCGCCGGGATCGCCTCGCCGGAGGACGGAATGGTCCGCGCCAGAGGTGCATGCGCCTGGCCAGATGCCGCTCCGGGCAGCGCGAAGGCCACTCCCGAGGCAGCAGCAGCCTTCACGAATGTTCTGCGGGTGAGGATCATCCGTCTGTCATCCTTTCGCACTCCAGCGCATGGTCCCGGCCAGCGGTCCTTGAAAGCTTCCCGGAACGTAGGGCGGGCGAAGGGTAAGCCAACGTGGCGCTCCCATGGGAGCAAGGGATTGGTCGATCGTTTGTCGCTGGATTGGTCATAACGCTGGTGGCTACATAGGCGAGCCCGGCCAGCCTTTTTCCGATAGCGAGTTGCCGCCGGCATCGCCGCTGGGCGCATTCCTCCTAACCGATGAGGAATTCTTATTGGGCAGCTAAAAATTTCTCATTTGATAAATTGTGCAGCGCACCACATCTGCATGCTGCAACGCAGCAACAGATGGATGGCTTCGGCCAACGGAAAGAAAATGAAAAACGCAATCATATCGTCTTTGGCCGCCGCGGCGGTCATCGCAGCCGCAGTTTCGGCAACCGCCGTAGCACTCGCCTCCCAGGGTGACAGTCACGTCGAAAACAAGTTTTCGGTCGGCCTGCCGGTCCGTCCGCAGATGTTCTACGGACAGGATCCAACTGCCTCGGATCTGCGCCCCGTCAATAACGGCTATGCGTTCTCGGCCACGCTTGAAGACGGCAAGCTCCGCCTTTTCCCGCATGGCGGCGCCGGCCGTTTCCCGCGCAACGCGCCCTCGAACTGATGCTTGGCGTTCGGGTGGCTGGCAAGTCACCCGAACTTCAACGCTTTCGGATGCCCGCCCGAACTACTCGGCAGCCTGCCGCGTCTCGCGCATCAACGTCTTGCCATGGGCGATTTCGGTGCCGAGCACCTTCAGGCACTCGCGCATGAAGGCGGCGAGGCCCGGCCAACCCTTGGCCGAGACGAGGTTGCCGTCGGCATGCGCGCCATCGGGAGCAACGTCGATATAGATGCCGCCGGCGAGCCGGACCTCCGGCTCGCAATATTGAAGCGCTGCGACCTCCCTGCCGCGCACCACGCCGTCGACCGCTATCAGGATCTGCACGCCGTGGCAGATGGTGAAGATCGGTTTTCCGGTCTCGTGGAAATGGCGGACGATCGCCTGCACGCCCTTGTCGATGCGGATATATTCCGGGCCGCGGCCGCCGGCGCAATATACTGCGTCATAGTCAGCCGAGTTCACCTCGGAAAAGGTCTTGTTCACGTAATAGTCGTGTCCGAGCTTCTCGGTATAGGTTTGATGCCCCTCGAAGTCGTGCAGCGAAGTCTTGATCATCTCGCCCGCCTTCTTGCCCGGGCATACGACATGCACCGTGTGGCCGACCGCGTGCATGGCCTGCTCGAAAACGAAAATCTCGTACTCTTCGCTGAATTCACCGACCAGCATCAGAATTTTCTTGCCCGGCATCTCGGTTCTCCTCCCAGATCAGATTTATTTCGGTCGCCGAAATAATCGCGCGCATCCTATGGCGGAAACGCTGAAAGGAAAAGCCGGAAATGTGGCGCAGCGTTGGCGGCGCAGATCACATTGGGCGAACGGCTAAGCGGCGGGAACTCGGCGCCAGGAATATTTCGCGCCTTTGCCCCCCGGCTTGGCCGTCGGCTGATAGTAGAGCGGAATGCCGCCGGTGCGCCCGGCTTCGAGGCGGGCGATCAATGTCGGATGCGACACCTCGAACTCAGTGAAACCCAACCGCAGCATATGCGGCAGCTGGTCGATCAGCACCTGGCCGGTTGCGCGAACCGTGCCCTGGAAGCCGTAGCGACTGCGCAAAAGCTCTCCCTTGGAGAAGCTGCGGCCGTCATTGAACGCGGGAAACGCCAGCGCCACGAGCGAGACATCGTCGAGCAAATCGGTGATTTTTTCCAGCGCATCGCCGGGCAGCAAGAGCACGCCGAGCCGCTCCTTCGCGGATTTCCGCACTTCCGGGTCGAGGTCGAGAAAAGCCTGCAACGGCAGGATGAAGCGGCCATTGCCGGAGAGCGCGTCGGCGCTCTCGGCATGGACCCACTCATCCTCGCGAAAGCCTTGCGGCGTCCACAAGCGCGTGGCGATCTGCGCGTTCGGTTCGGACATCAAAATTTCCTAGTGTGCCGCGTTCGCAAGCGACCGGTCGAGTTCGGGCAGATGAATGCCACACTCGGTTTTGGCCTGTCCAGCCCAGCGGCCGCTGCGCGCATCCTCGCCCGGCTGCACGATCGACGTGCAGGGAAAGCAGCCGATCGACAGATAGCCATAGGCGACGAGCGGGTTCTCCCGCAGCGCATGTGCTTTCATGTAGTCGGCGAGGTCGCCAGTGGTCCAGCGCGCGAGCGGATTGATGCGGATGCGGGTTCCGACCGCCTCGAAGACGGGCAGCGCCTGCCGGGTCGCGGCCTGGAAGCGCTTGCGGCCCGTGAACCAGGCACGAAACGGCTCGACGCCGCGCGCCATCGGCTCGACCTTGCGAATGGCGCAGCAGGCGTCTGTATTGGTAAGGTGCAGCTTACCGTCCGGATCGTCGCGATTGAGCGCGGCTTCCTCGGGCGTGATGATGCGGATGTCTGTCAGGCCGAGATCGGCGGCCAGCGCATCCCGGTAATCGAGTGTCTCGCCGAAATGCTTGCCGGTATCGAGAAAGACGATCGGCAAGGCGCTGTCGATCCCGGCGACCATGTGCAGCAGCACGGCCGAATCCGCCCCGAAGGACGATACCGCGGCAACGTCGCCGCGACCAAACAGCTCGACCGCGCGCGAAATAATTTCGGCGGGCGGGAGATAACCGTAGAGCGCATCGAGACGCGCGGCTTCCGCCTGCGTCTCCGCTTCGAGGTCAGGCAGCTTTGGCTTCGCTTCCATAGAGCGCCTCCTTGAACGGCGCGGCGCCGACGCGGCGATAGGCGTCCAGAAATTTTTCCGAATGGTCGGTCCGTATGCGCAGATAGGTCTCGACGACCGTCTCGATCGCGTCCGTGATCTCTTCCGGGCCGAAGCCGCGACCGATGATCTCGCCGACCGACGTGTTCTCGTCGCCGGAGCCGCCGAGCGTCACCTGGTAGAGCTCCGCGCCCTTCTTCTCCACGCCGAGAATGCCGATGTGGCCGACATGGTGGTGTCCGCAAGCGTTGATGCAGCCCGAGATCTTCAGCTTCAGTTCGCCGATTTCGCGCTGACGCTCCAGCGAGGCGAAGCGGCGCGAAATCTCCTGCGCGACGGGAATCGAGCGGGCATTGGCCAGCGCGCAATAGTCGAGGCCGGGGCAGGCGATGATGTCGGTGATCAGGCCGGCATTGGCGGTCGCCAGATCGATCTCGACCAGCGCGTCATAGACCGCCCGCAGATCGGCGCGGGCGACATGCGGCAGCACCAGGTTCTGCTCGTGGGTGACGCGGATCTCGTCGAAGCCGTATTTTTCTGCGAGGTCGGCGACCGCTTCCATCTGGCTGTCCGAGGCGTCGCCGGGAGCCTCGCCGATGCCTTTCAGCGAGATGGTGACGGCGGCATAGTCCGGATGGCGGTGCGTGACGACATTCTGGTCCAGCCATTCGCCGAAGCTTCGGCTGTCGAGCCGCGCCAGGCGCACGGTTTCGTCGCCTTCGGGGCGTGCGACAAGCTTCGGCGGCGCGAAATAGGCCTCGATCGCGCGGATGTCGGCTTCGGGCAGCTTCAGCTCGGTGTCCTTCAACGCCTCCCACTCGGCTTCCACCTGCCGGGCAAACTCATCCGCTCCTGTCTCATGGACGAGGATCTTGATGCGCGCCTTGTACTTGTTGTCGCGGCGGCCATAGAGGTTGTAGACCCGCAGAATGGCCGTGCAGTAGGAGAGCAGCTCGTTCTCCGGCAGGAAATCGCGAATCTTCTTGGCGATCATCGGCGTGCGGCCCTGTCCGCCACCGACATAGACGGCAAAGCCCAGTTCGCCCGCCGCGTTCTTCTTCAGATGCAGGCCGATGTCGTGCGTCTTGATGGCGGCGCGATCGCGCTCGGCGCCGGTCACCGCGATCTTGAACTTGCGCGGCAGATAGGAGAACTCCGGGTGGACCGACGACCATTGGCGCAGGATCTCGGCATAGGGCCGCGGATCGGCGACTTCATCGGCGGCCGCGCCAGCAAAATGATCGGCGGTCACGTTGCGGATGCAGTTCCCCGAAGTCTGGATGGCGTGCATCTCGACCGAAGCGAGATCGGCGAGGATCGCCGGCACGTCGGAAAGCGCCGGCCAGTTGAACTGGATGTTCTGGCGCGTCGTGAAATGGCCGTAGCCCTTGTCGTATTTGCGGGCGATGTGGGCGAGCATGCGCAATTGCCGCGGGTGCAGCGTGCCGTAGGGGACCGCGATCCGCAGCATATAGGCGTGGAGCTGCAGATAGACGCCGTTCATCAGCCGCAACGGCCGGAACTGCTCCTCGGTGATTTCGCCGGCCAGCCGCCGGTCGACCTGGTCGCTGAATTCGGCGACGCGGGCATTCACGAAATCCTGGTCGAACTCGTCGTAACGGTACATTTTCGTCCTTCAGGGCCGCTCGGCCCTCTCCTCATGCCGCCTGCGGAACAGCCGGCCGGGCCTGCTTGCCCAGATCGTTTCGGTTGGTCGGCCCGCTCGCCCTGATCTGCTCGCGCAACCGGTTCGGGCGGATGACGCCATCGACCAGTTGGACATCGATCAGTTCGACATCGAGCACCTCATTGTTCAGGAAGGCGGCCTTGCCGATCGCTTCCAGCCTCTCCTCGTCGGCCTTGTCGTGGGCGAGCTCGGCATTGTCGATCGTTTCGGCCCAGACCTGGCCAGTCGAGAACCACACGGCCTCGCCGTCGGTCAGCCGGTTCGCGGTGAGTATCTTCATGCGCCTGCTCCCAGATTCTCTTTTGCCGCGACGCGGTTCTGCTCGGCGAGCGGCGTCGAGCGGGCGAAGTTCGCGCCTGCGACGGCGTCGCCTATGAGTGTCATGACCGGCCCGGTAAGTTCATCGCGGTCCTGAAGCGCCGGAAGGTCGGCGATGGTGCCGTGGAAAAGCCGGCGTTCGGCGAGGCTCGCGTTTTCCACCACCGCGACCGCCGTATCCGGCGACAGGCCGGCCTCGATCAGCCGCGCCGCGACATCGGCTGCAACCGAGCGGCCCATATAGACGGCGACGGTCGCGCCCGAAATCGCGAGCTTCGCCCAGTCGGGCAGCGCGCCGCCCTTCAGATCGTGGCCGGTCGTGAACACCATGGACGAGGTCACGCCGCGCAGCGTCAGCGGCAGTTCGCAGTCGGCAGCCGCGGCAAAGGCCGCGGTCACGCCCGGCACCACCTCATAAGAGATGCCCGCATCGCGCAGCGCCTGCATTTCTTCGCCGGCACGGCCGAAAACCAGCGGATCGCCTGATTTAAGACGCACGACGCGCTTGCCCTCGCGGCCGAGCCTGACCAGAAGCGCGTTGATCTCATCCTGCGACTTGGAGTGGCAGCCCTTGCGCTTGCCGACCGGCAGACGCTCGGCGTCGCGGCGGCCCATGGCGACGACCGCCTCCGGCACGAGCGCGTCATACATGATCACGTCGGCTTCCATCAGATGCCGTTGCGCCCGAAGCGTCAGCAGGTCCTCGGCGCCCGGTCCGGCGCCGACCAGGGCGATATGCCCGGAGGCAGGCGCATTGCGCGCCAGCAATTCGGCCGCAGCCGCACGCGCCTCGGAAGCATGGCCTATCTCCATCGCCCGCGCCGGCGCGCCGGTGAAGAAATCGTTCCAGAACCGGCGGCGGCGGCTGCCCTTGGGCAAAACCTTGTCGGCCACGTCACGCAGCGAATTGCCGAGCGCAGCGAGCGGCCCGAGCGAGGGCGGCAGCATGCGATCGATCTTGGCCCGCACCATCTGCGCCAGAACGGGACCAGCGCCTTCCGTGCCGACGGCGACCGCCAGCGGTGCGCGGTTGACAAGGGCGGGCGTAAAGAAATCGCAGAGGTCGGGGCGATCCACCGCATTGACGGCGATGCCGAGCCGGCGGGCGTCGTCCGACACTTGCCGGTCGAGTTCCTCGTCGCCGCTTGCGGCAAAAACCAGCACCGCGCCTTCGAGTTGTGACGGCTCGTAGGGGGCGTTCACATGCGTCGCGCCATTGGCGGCAATCCATGCGGCGAGAGCGGGTTCGGCGTGATCCGCAACGATCGTGAGGCGGGCGCTCGACTGCCCGAGCAGTCGCGCCTTGGCCAGCGCCTCGTCGCCGCCGCCGACGATGATCACAGCTTCGCCTTCCACCCGCACGAAGACGGGGAATGCATTGAGTTTCGCGGCGCCGTTGGTCACTTCAGGCAGGCTCCTGGATTTGCATTGGAATTCTCGGCGAAAGTAGCCCTCTTAAGAAGGCATGGCCTCGCGCCGCGCCACATACTAGGCGATGCATTTTCCGGATTGCACGCAATCGGCAGAAAATAATTCTTGGCCGGCGACCTTAGTCCAACTCGAAAAGCGGAACATCACTGCGGAGCCAGCGTTTAGTCACGACAGCCACTATGAGGAGATGACGGCATGGAACGCAAGAAGGGCGAGCGCGACAAACAGCTCGAAAGCGCCGAACATCTCAGCACGGAGGGCAGCATGGAAGGCGGCGCCAGCGGCGGCGGCGTGGCCCGTGACGTCGGCAGTCAGGACGATATGAAACGCGGCTTCGAGCGCCCCGCCGGCGCGACACGCGTGCAGAAGGAAGAGAAAAGCAAAGCCCGCCGCAATTCACGCCGATAGCAATGAGGAAGCGTCCGATGAGCGATGTCAGGCTGAAGCACGGCCTCTGGATACTGGTGGCCGATGGCGAGAAAGCGCTGTTCCTGAAAAATGACGGCGACGCCCGAAACCCCGACCTGAATGTCGTACGCGAAGTGCGCGACGACAATCCTGCAACGCGCGAGCAGGGTACCGACCGCCCCGGACGCTTCAGCGACGGACCTAATATACACAAGAGCGCGGTCGCCGACACGGATTGGCACCGGCTCGGCAAGGAACGCTTCGCCGACGAAATCGCCGAGCGGCTCTATACAATGGCGCATCGCGGAGACTTCAAGGAGATCGTGCTGATCGCTCCGCCCTTGGTGCTGGGCGAAATGCGCAGGAAGCTGCACAAGGAAGTAATCGACCGCATCCTGGCGGAAGTGCCGAAGACACTGACCAACCATCCAGTCCCGGAAATCGAGCGGATTCTTCAGGAGGCGTAACAGCGCCTTCTGCACAGCAGCGACTTCGAAGAGCCGTGCTCCCGCCTTCCAGCAGAACGGCCGAGATATCCGTAAATGTCTTGGCCGCCTCCCTTGCGGCGTAGGGTGTATTGAGATTCAGGGATAGGCCGAACCGAGCCGGCATCGCTGAATATCAACACAACCTTGCCGGGGTTGCGTCCGGGCGGACCTCTCCACATTATTGGAATCGCTGCGGCTTCGCGGCGGTCTCCATTCGAGAAAGGCGCACCCGCAACGATGCCGCATGAAACGCCCCTGATCGCAACAATCGTAGCCGGTCTGGGGCTGGCATTCATCTTCGGGGCGCTGGCCAACCGTTTTCGGGTGCCGCCGCTGGTCGGATATCTGATCGCGGGCGTTCTGGTCGGGCCGAACACGCCCGGCTTCGTCGCCGACCAGGACCTTGCACTGGAACTCGCCGAGATCGGCGTGATCCTGCTGATGTTCGGTGTCGGCCTGCATTTTTCGCTCAAGGACCTTCTGTCGGTGCGCGCCATCGCGGTTCCGGGCGCCGTGGTGCAGATCGGATTTGCGACGGCGCTGGGCGCCGGCCTCGGCTGGATGCTGGGCTGGCCGGTCGGCGCCGGCATCGTTTTTGGCCTTGCCCTGTCGGTCGCGAGTACTGTCGTGCTTTTGCGCGCACTTCAGGAACGCCGCATGATCGACACCGAACGCGGCCACATCGCCGTTGGCTGGCTCATCGTCGAGGATCTGGCAATGGTGCTGGCGCTGGTTCTGCTGCCGGCGCTGGCCGGCATGCTCGGCGGCACAGGGCGGGGTGTGGAAACCAGCGCCAATATTCTGTCGCTGCGGTTCGATTTCGGCCTGTGGGGGATCTTGGGCGTCACGCTGGCCAAAGTCACCGCCTTCGTCATCATCATGGTCGTGGTCGGCCGCCGGATCATTCCGTGGCTGCTGCACTACGTCGCGCACACCGGCTCGCGCGAATTGTTCCGGCTCGCGGTTCTTGCCATTGCGCTTGGCGTCGCCTTTGGCGCGGCACAGCTTTTCGGCGTGTCCCTGGCGCTCGGCGCGTTCTTCGCCGGCATGATCATGAGCGAATCCGAGCTGTCGCAGCAAGCGGCGGAGGAATCGCTGCCGCTGCGCGACGCATTTTCGGTGCTGTTCTTCGTCTCGGTGGGCATGCTGTTCGATCCGACCAGCCTGTTTCACGAGACCTGGCCGATCCTGGCGACGCTGTTCATCATCGTCATTGGCAAGTCGGTGGCCGCCTTCCTGATCGTCTTGGCCTTCGGTTATCCAATCGCCACGGCGCTGGTCATCTCGGCCAGCCTGGCGCAGATCGGCGAATTCTCCTTCATTCTCGCCGAACTCGGCGTCGGGCTGGACCTGCTTCCCGAGCAGGGGCGCGACCTGATCCTCGCCGGCGCGATCCTGTCCATCATGCTCAACCCGCTGGTTTTTGCCGGCGCCGAGCGCATAAAACCCTGGCTGGAGAAACGCACCGGCAAAGCAGCCGCAACGCCTGCGGCCAAACCGGTCGCGCCGGCGACCGAACCCGGCGAGGTCGCGACGCTGGCAGAGGCCGCAAGCGAGACGGAGGATGGTCCGCCGCCTATGACGAAGCTCAACGAGCATACGATCCTGGTCGGCTATGGCCGGGTCGGCGGTCTTGTCGGTCAATCGCTCAGGCAAGCCGGTCTGCCGTTTCTCGTCATCGAGGACTCGGACAAGACGCTTGCCCGGCTGCAAGCCGACGGCATCGAGACGGTGGCCGGCAACGCCGCCAAAGGCGAGGTATTCGCCTCGGCCAATGCAGCCGGCGCGAAGCGGCTGATCCTCGCCATCCCCAACGCCTTCGAGGCCGGCCAGATCATCCTGCGCGCACGGGCGGCCAATCCGGCGATCGCCATTATCGCCCGCGCTCATTCCGACGCCGAGGTCGAACATCTGAAGGATCTCGGCGCCGACACCGTGATCATGGGCGAACGCGAGATCGCGCGCGGCATCGTCGAGCAGGTTTTGGAAGGCGATGTGGAACCGCCCTTGGCAGGCGAAGAACCTGAGGCGCCGGACGACACGAAACCGACGGAACCACCCGCGGCCGCTTAGGGTTGTCCTTCTGCTTCAGACTTACACGTTCTGCCTGTTTCAGACCTACACGCTCTGCGGGTGCGCGCTTCTGGCAAAGGCCGTATCTCGATCCTTGTTGCAAACGATTTGCAATTGCATTGACAGGCGCAGCGGCCTGCCCTAACTATGCGTGGGCTGCCGCATTGCGCGGAGCACAAATCAGGATGTCTTATGAGATTGCTCGCGACCGCTTCGGCCCTGCTCCTCGCCCTTGTTCTCGTCGCATGCTCCGCCGAAGGCGACGCCGGAGGCCGGGGGGCGGGCGAAAAGATGGTTGCGGTGACCACCTTCACGGTGATCGCCGACATCGCCCAAAACGTTGCTGGAGACGCGGCGGTGGTGGAATCGATCACCAAGCCCGACGCCGAGATCCATAATTACCAGCCGACGCCCGGCGACCTGATCAAGGCGCAGAAGGCTGACCTGATCCTTTGGAACGGCCTCAACCTCGAACTCTGGTTCGAAAAGTTCTTTTCCAATCTGAGCGATGTGCCGAGCGCCGTGGTATCGGAAGGCGTCGAGCCGATGGGCATCGCCGAAGGGCCATATACGGGCAAGCCCAATCCGCATGCCTGGATGTCGCCCGAAGCGGCGCTGATCTATGTCGAGAACATCCGCAAGGCCTTCGCCGAGCATGATCCGGAGAACGCCGAGACCTACACGAAGAACGCCGCCGCCTATTCGGAGAAGATCAAGGCCACGGTCGAGCCGATCCGGGCGAGGCTCGCCGCCATTCCCGAGGAACGGCGCTGGCTGGGCTCCAGCGAGGGCGCGTTCTCTTATCTGGCGCGCGC
>NZ_AHAM01000006.1 GCF_000236565.1 Mesorhizobium alhagi CCNWXJ12-2
AGAAATCAGGCCGCGTGCGAGGCCTGCGTGTCGGAGAGCAGCGCGTGGATCGCCGCGGCGTCTCTCGTTCCGCGGATCTTCGCCACGATCTCAGCGTCGCGCAAAACCCGCGCGATGCGCGACAGCGCCTTCAGATGATCCGCGCCCGCGCCTTCGGGCGCCAGAAGCAGGAAAACAAGGTCGACGGGCTGGTCGTCCAGCGCCTCGAAATCGACGGGCGCATCGAGGCGCCCGAACACGCCGGTGATCCGCTTGACGCCGGCCAGCTTGCCATGAGGGATCGCGATGCCATTGCCGACCCCGGTAGAGCCCAGCCGCTCACGCTGCAATATGGTGTCGAACACCTCGCGTTCCGGCAGTCCGGTTATCGCGGCCGCCCTTTCGGCCAGGAGTTGCAATAATTGCTTCTTTGAATTCGCTTTGAGGGCCGGCAATATGGCCGGCACTTCGATCAGATCGCTGAGATCCATTCCAAAATCCTTTGCTCGTCCCGTCCGCCTCAGGTCCCCTCACCCGTGGTCGTGCGGGAGACGCGTTTATCCCTGCGCGACTTTTGTCGTCGAGGGGTCGATCCAGCCGATGTTCCCATCGGGCCGGCGATATACGATGTTGACGTGATCGCTGCCGGCGTGGCGGAAGACGAATACCGGACTGTCCTTGGTGTCGAGTTCGATGACCGCAGAGGCCACCGACATTGTTTTGAGCGCCATGGTCGATTCGGCGACGATGGCCGGCGCATAGTCTGCAGGCAGGTCTTCGTCGTCGTCGGCGATCGGCGCCATGATGGTGTAGGCGATATCGGTAGCCCCGCCATTGCCCCCGGGGCCATGCGATTTCAGCCTTCGCTTGTAGCGCCTGAGACGCTTCTCGAAGCGGTCGGCGGCGACTTCGAAGGCCGCCGTCGGGTCCTGGGCGTCGCCGGTGGCCTGCAAGGCCGCCCCGCTATCCAGATGAATCATGCAGTCGGCGGTGTAACGTGACCCGGACTTCACAACCGTTACGTGTCCGGAAAATCCGCCGTCGAAATATTTCTCGATCGTTTCGTCGATGCGGGCCACGATGCGCGTACGGAACGCATCGCCGATATCCATGTGCTTTCCCGATATGCGCAGGGTCATATGAAAACCCACCTTCCTTGCTCAGACATCACTTTTTGAGTTTATACCCGTGGCCGAAGCGCACAAGCTTCACGGCGGTTCAAGCGCCGATATTAGGTCCGAACTTTCTGGTTAATCACAGGCCGTCTCCCGACGGGGTCATCTATGCGCGGGCATCAGCCCGTCCCATGCGGGCGGGCTTCTAGTCACTTCATCGCAGCTTGTCAATGAACGTCAAAACCCCGAGAAATCGGGACTGCGCCTACCTGCCGGCGCCCGCCATCGCGCGCTTTTCGCGCCGGCGCTGGACCGACGAGGGAATGTTCATACCTTCCCGATACTTGGCGACCGTGCGCCGGGCGATGTCGACGCCGTCCTTCTTCAGGATATCCACAATGGCGTCGTCGGAAAGCACGTCGACCGGCTGCTCCTGGTCGATCATCTGCCTGATGCGGTCGCGCACCGCTTCCGACGAATGCGCCTCGCCTCCTCCGGCCGATGCGATCGCTGCGGTGAAGAAATAGCGCAATTCGAACACGCCGCGCGGGGTCAGCATGTATTTGTTGGCGGTGACGCGGCTGACGGTCGATTCGTGCATGCCGATGGCGTCAGCGACGGTGCGCAGATTGAGCGGACGCAGCTGCCGCACGCCGTGGAGCAGGAAGGCGTCCTGCTGGCGCACGATCTCCGATGCGACCTTCAATATGGTCTTCGCTCGCTGGTCGAGGCTGCGCGTCAGCCAGTTGGCGTTCTGCAGGCACTCCGACAGGAAATCCTTCTCCGTCTGGTTCCTTGCGCCGCCGGACACCTGCGCGAAGTAGATCTGGTCGACGAGAACACGCGGCAGCGTCTCCGCGTTGAGCTCGACTGTCCAGGAGCCGTCGCTGGCCGCGCGAACCTCGACATCGGCAACGATGGTGTCGGCGACGCCGCCGCCAATGAAGGCCGTGCCGGGCCGCGGGTCGAGCGCGCGGATCTCCGCCATCATGTCGAGCAGGTCCTCCTCGTCGACGCCGCAGATCTTCTTCAGGGATTGGAAATCGCGCCGCGCCAGCAGTTCGAGATTGGCGATCAGCGCCCGCATAGCCGGATCGAGCCGGTCGCGCCGCTGAAGCTGCAGGGCGACGCATTCAGCGAGGTCGCGCGCGAAAATGCCGGCGGGGTCGAAAGACTGGCAGACCGAGAGCACCTTGCCGACCAAGGCCTCGCCGGCGCCGAGACGCCCCGCGATCTCGGCCATGTCACCGCGGAAATAGCCGGCATCGTCGAGTCCCTCGGCTAGGTCGCGCGCGATCAGGCGACTGGCGGGATCGGCGAAGGCGAAGGCGATCTGCTCTCCGACATGGTCGCGCAGCGTGATGGCCGCAGCGGCTATATCCTCCATCTCGAAAGTGTCCGACAACCCGCCTGCGCCCGTGCCTGCCGATTTCCACTGCGCCGTGAGATCGGGGCCGAGGCGCTGAGTCGCGCCGGGATCGTCGGGGAAGACGTTTTCGAGCGATGAATCGAGCTTCTCGGCCATCGCCTCGGCGCTCCACGCCGGCTGGC
>NZ_AHAM01000005.1 GCF_000236565.1 Mesorhizobium alhagi CCNWXJ12-2
CGGCAATGGCAGGACCTCGCTGACCGTGCTCGAAGGGACGGTCGAACTCGCCAATGAATTCGGCTCGGTCAGCGTGGCTGAAGGCGAGGCAGCGGCAGCCAGCATAGGCTCGGCGCCGACGAAGCTGGTCATCGTCGCGCCGAAGGACCGGGAACAGATGCTGTTCTTCCTGTCGGCGCGCAGTTCATTCAACCTGCTGCCTGCTTCGTCCTTGTCCAGCGCCGACATGCGCAAAGCCCGCAGCCGGATAACGGCGATTGCCCCCACGAACCGCTCGGCCGAAGACTGGTTGACGCTGGCCGAGGTCAGCCTGAGCTACGAGGGCCGCGACGCGGCGCTCGAAGCCGCAACGCGGGCACGCGGCTTCAGCCTGTCGCGAGCGCAAAAGGCACGACTCGACCTCGTGGATGCGCTGATCGCCGGCGCCGACCAGCGCTATGTCGAAGCAGCGCAGCTGTTCGCCGCAGCCGCCCCGCATCTCGACAGGCCCAGACGGGCGATGGCCGAGTTCGGGGGCTATTATGCGCGCTCGCTCGCCGATCCGACACGCGCCGAGATACCGCCGGCTCCTGCGGGCGGCGGACCCAATGCCGCCATCGCCGAGGCGTTCACGGCTGGTTTCCTGGTCGACATCAAGGCCGCTATCGCCGTTCTTGAGAAGGCCGAGCGGCGCCATCCGGGCGATCCGACGCTGCCTGCCATCAGGGCCCAGTTCGCCATGCTGCTGGACGACCGCGAACAGATGGAGGAAGGGATCGACAAGGCGCTCGCCCTCGACCCCGACGATCCGATGGCACTGGAAGCGCGCAGCTTTTACCGCGCCGGCTACAAGGGCGACATAGAAGGCGCCTACGCCGACATTGCCCGCGCCGCCGAAATAGCGCCGGGGTCGACGACGATCTGGAACCAGTTGGGTCTCGTGCAGAGTGCGCGCGGAGCGGACAGGGAAGCCGAAGCGGCGCTCAAGCGCGCGATAGAGCTCGATCCGAAGGATCCCGTCTCTCATGCCAATCTGGCGATCCACTATCTTGATCAGGACCGCGTCGCGGAAGCCAAGGCCGAGATCGACAAGGCGCTTGAAGTCGACCCGGCCTTCGATGTCGGGCTGATCGCGCGCGGGCGATATCACCTGCAGACCGGCGAGTTGGACAAGGCGCGCGACGACCTGCTGGCTGGCACCACAGCCAATCCCGGTTATTCACAGGGACTGCTGCTTCTGGCCGCTGGCTATTACGAGAGCGGCGACCTCGATGCCGCCGCGCAAGCCTTGAAGAACGCCGACCGTCTCGATCCCAATGATCCTGTCATATCCTCCTTCCGCACCGCCATCGCCATCGACGACTACGATGCGGAGGCCGCGATCGACAGCGCGCAGGAGGCGCTCCGCCGTTCGCGGGCCCGCGGCGGCGACTACGCCTCGCTCAGCGCCAACCGGGACGCCGGCTCGCTGCTCAACAACGCGTTTCGGTTGCAGGGCCTCAACGCCTGGGGCCGGTTTTACGGTGACGCCGTATTCGACCCATTCTCCGGCTCGGCTTTCGTCGATCAGGCGGTTTCCGGCAGCCCCGATCCGTTCGTCAACGACTTGGACTACGGCACAGACGCCCTCGAGCCGGAAATCAACAATGCCGGCTTTTCGTCCTTCTTCCAGGGGCTGCTGCTGGATCCGCAGATGATTTCCGGCCGCTCGCGCAGCGCCAACCTGTTTCGGCGGCCGTTCCTCGAAGGCTCGATCGGCGGCGGCTTCGTCGCGAATGAGGGCGACGACGCCGGCTGGACCACAAGTGCAGAAGTGCAGGGCTTCGCCGCCGCGCCCTTTCCGATTAGCATCTACGGTAGTTTTTCCGGACTGAAGGCGGAGGATTCGCGCGAGCAGAGCTATTTCGACGACGGCATCGCCACCGACACCACATTTACGCTGGAGGATGAGGATTTCAGCGGCACGGGCTACATCGCCGCGAAACCTACCCCCTATGATCGCGTCGTCGCCTATGTGGATGTGCGCAGCGACGTGGACGATATTGATGACTTTTTGTCCAGCCTTGAGCCTGGCGTATTTGCCGGAGCGATCCCGTTCCTGGATGACGAAGATGTGGGGGTGGCGCTCACCTTGTACGACACGGCGTATGCCCGGCAGGTGCAGGACCGTTCCATGACGTCCGGTCTCGCCTGGAGCCACGCCTTTGGTTACCGCAACATGGTGACCGCCGGCGTGTTCAGTTCGGGGTTCGACCAGTCCAGCGAGGAACGAGGCACGCTTACCTTCGACGGCATCCCCTTCTACATCGACACGCTGGACCCGGTTATCGACCCAGACACGGGACTACCGTACCTGTTCGGAGTTCTTGGTGACGCCACGATCAATGCCGAATTCAAACAGGCATCGACGACCGCGGCGCTGTCGCACTCGCTAGGCCTTGAGGACGTCACGCTGCGATACGGGATTGAAGGCGGTCGCCTGTCGCAAGACAAGAGCGAGTCGACGGTAGTTGATTACCTGCTGGGGGGAATTCTCTCTACCGACTTGACGACCGAGACTTCGGAATACGATGTGTCGCTTCGCGCAGCCCGTGCCTATTTCGACGTGTTGTACGAGATCTCACCGACGCTGACGGTCGAAGCCGGTCTGTTCGGCAATTATCTCGCCGGCGAGACAGAGGTATTCACCGAAGTCACCGAGGACGATGAAACGGAGTCGATTTTCCAACGCGGCGAGATAGAAGAATTCCGGGCCGAACCGCGCTTCGGCGTGGCCTGGGAGCCCGTGGCCGGCCAATGGCTGCGCGGTGGTTACATCCGCGAGTCCGGCGCTTTCGCCAGCGGCTCGCTTGCTCCCGCCGGCATCGTCGGCCTGCAGTCAAACCAGTTACCGCTAGGGGTGACGGGCTATTCCGACACTTTCGCGGCGCGCTGGGACGCCGAGTGGACGGATCGCTTCTTCACTTCGCTGGACTTCCAGCATCAGGAATTCGAAGACATCAGTATTCTTGTTCCCGCAGGGATAACCACCATCGACCTTCAGGAAGGGCGGATAGACCGCGCGAGCGCCACCGCCAATATGCGCCTCGGCGGCGGCTTCGGCGCCTTCGCCACCTTCGCTTATGCCGATTCCGAGAACCAGGACCCCGACAGCATCGGCTTCGGCGGGCCGGTCCCCTTCGTACCGGAAACTGCGGCCCGGCTCGGCTTGACCTGGGTGAATCCCGCCAACGTCAAGGTTACTGTGGCTGCGACCTATGTTGGCAAACGCACCGGCGATGAATCCGGCACGGAACTCGACCCCTACTGGACCGCCGATGCGTTTCTCACTTGGGAGCCATTCGACAAGCGCTTCGCGCTTGAGCTTGCCGGTTACAATCTGCTCAACGAGGAATTCGACGTCGCACCCTACACACCCGGCTGGGGCCGCAGCTTTGTAGGCTCGTTCAAGGTCCGATTCTGATGTTTCGGAGCGGCCCGTGGTGGAAGGGCCTCGGCGCTTCCGCATCCGGCTCGCCGCGCCGCAACAGTATCTTGGCGATCGCGACTGCTGCAGCGCTGCTCGCGACCGGGCTGTCCTTCCTAACGCCCTGGAAACTGGTCGAGGCGCGGGCGTTCGACTATCTCTCGACCATCGCGCCGCCGACGCGGCCGGGCGACGGGCCGGTCATCGTCGCCATCGACGAGCCCTCGCTCGCCGAGATCGGCCTGCAATGGCCGTGGCCGCGCGACCTGCACGCAAAGCTGATCGAGGCGCTGCGCCGCGCCGGGGCCAAGGCGATCGGCGTCGACATCATCTTCGCGGAACCTTCCAGCCCTGCCGCCGACGAGGCGCTGGCGGCAGCGCTCGGGCCGGATGTTGTGCTGGCCGGCGACGAGACCTTCATCGAAACCGACCATGCCGCCCAGCATGTCCGGGTGGAGCCTTTGGCGATGCTGGCGGCCACCGGCGCAAGGACCGGCATCGCTTCGATCGCACCCGACGGCGACGGCATATTGCGGCGCGTGCCGGGCTACCGCGACGGCTTCGCGGCACAGCTTGCCGAGATTGCCGGCCGCCCGGCCGCCGTTCCCGCCAACGCTCTTATCCAGACGTTCGGCCCCTCGCGCACCTATCCGACCGTCTCCTATTACCAGGCGCTGGATCCCGATAATTTCCTTCCGGAAAACTATTTCCGCGACCGCATCGTCATGGTCGGGCTCAGCCTCCAGAACGCGCCGACGCTTTCCGAAGGCGGGGCCGACGTTCACGCGACATCCTTTACCATCCGCACCGGCAGGCTGGTCGCCGGCGTTGAAATCCAGGCAACAATCTTCGACAATCTCGCGGGGCGGCTGTTCATCGGCCGCGCCGATGCCGCCACGGCGATGCTGTTCGTCGTGCTCGGCGCATCGGCCGGCGCAATACTGGTCTGGCGGCAGACCGGATGGCGCACGCTCGCCGGCTTCGTCATCGCGGCGGGCGCGCTGCTTGCGGGCAGCTACTTGCTTCTGCGCTTCGGCCGCATCTTCGCACCGCCGCTGGCGCCAACATTGGCGATGGGGCTGGTGGCCGGCGCCCAGAGCGCGCGCGACTTCGCCGCCGAGCGCCGGATGCGCCAGGGCATCACCCGAGCCTTCTCGCAATATCTCTCGCCCGCTCTGGTCGAGCGGCTGGCGCGCGATCCGTCGCAGCTTCGCCTCGGCGGCGAGGTCAGGGCGCTGACCATCCTGTTTTGCGACATTCGCGGCTTCACCACGATCGCCGAAGGCATGAAGGGCGATCCGGAGCGGCTGACCACGCTGATCAATAGGCTCCTGACGCCGCTTTCGGAGGTGGTGATGGCGCATGGCGGCACCATCGACAAATATATCGGCGACTGCCTGATGGCCTTCTGGAACGCGCCGCTCGATGATCCCGACCACGCCACCCATGCGGTGGAAGCCGCACTCGGGATGATGCAGGCGCTCGACGATTTGAATGGCGAGTTGCGGGCGGAGGCCGAGGCGCGCGGCGAGACGCCAATTGCGCTGCGCATCGGCATCGGCATCAATACCGGCCATTGCGTGGTCGGCAATGTCGGCTCCGAGCGCCGGTTCGACTATTCGGCTCTCGGCGACGCGGTCAATCTGGCCTCGCGGCTCGAAGGCGCATCGAAGGAGCTCGGCGTGCCGCTGGTCGTCGGCCAGGCAACCGCCGACCAGGTTTCAGAGCGAATCCAGCTCCGAAAACTCAGGGAGATCACCGTGAAGGGCCGCGCCGAGCCGGTTACCGTCTACGCGCCGACGGCGCTGGACTGACGTTCAGACGGCAGCCCCAACGCGTTCGAACATGATGGTGGGCTTGTCGTGATAAGCCGTCCGGGCGATTTCACGATAGCCGCATTTTTGCGCGACGTTGATCGAGCCCGCATTGTCGGGATCGATGATGCAGACGGTGTTCGCGCCGCCGAAGCGGCTGTCGGCCCAGGCAGCGGCAGCTCCGACGATCTCGGTGGCGAAGCCCTGGCCGTGGGCGGCGGCAACCAGCCCCCAGCCGGCCTCGGCTCTTCCCTCCAGCGAAGGCTGGATGTCGCGCTTCAGGTCGTGAAACCCGGCTTCGCCGATGAAGCGGCCGGTCGCCTTTTCCTCCACCGCCCAGAAGCCGTAGCCGATCATCGCCCACATGCCGGGGTGTCGCAGGAAGCGCAGCCAGCTTTCTTCGCGCGTACGCGGCTTGCCGCCGGCGATGAAGCGCGTGACGGCAGGATGCACCCACATCGCTGCATAATCGTCGAAATCGGCAAGCCGGTGGGCGCGCAATATGGTGCGGGGCGTCTCGATGACGGGAATGTCGATGGCGATGGGCAAGGGCTTCTCCATAGGCAGGTCGGCGCACGGTACAATTTTCGGCGCGCGCCGGATGAGCCAACACGCGGTACAGCCTTCCGCCAGGGGCATTGGTAGAATCAAGGATAGAGCCGGTCAGCGTCGGTCGCCGCGCCACGCCATCTTCATGTAGACGTCGCCGCGCTCGAGTTCGTCCAGCATCTGGTTGAGCCGCTTGCGGCGCGTCTCCTCGTGCTTGGCTCGCGCGATCCAGCCGAGGTAGTCATTGCGCTGGTAGTCCGGCCGCGCGTCATAGGCGTTCGTCAAGCCGCGCGACCTGAGTTCATCGCGGATGTGGTCCGGCATTGGATTGATGTCGCGCGCAAGTGCCATTTGTCGGAAACTAGCTTGATTGCAGCAGCGATCAAGCGTCAATCGGCGGTTGCCAAAGCCGGATTTTCGAGGCCTATTTCTGCTGCGGTTCGAACACAGCGGAAGGCGAGCATGGCGACCGATCTCGTTCTGGCGATATTCCACCATTTCCTGGCCTTCCTCTTGGCTTCGGTGCTCGCCACCGAATGGACGCTTATCCGGCCGGGCCTCGGGGGGCGCAATCTCGCGCTGCTCGGACGGCTCGACGCCGCCTATGGCGGGATCGCCGGGACACTGATCGCGGTCGGTATCCTGCGCGTCTTCTTCGGCCTGAAGGGCTGGGAATATTATGTCTACAACACGATGTTCTGGGCCAAGATGGCGTCTCTGGTGGCCGTCGGCATGCTTTCGATGGGGCCGACCGCGCGTATCGTCAGATGGCGCAAGGCCGCAACGGACCCAGCCTATACCGTCCCCGACGCCGAGATCGAGACGGCGCGCTCCTACATCAAGGTGCAGATCGTCGGCTTCGCGCTGATCCTCATCTTCGCCGCCACCATGGCGCGCGGCGTATTCTACTGAGCGGCCAGTTCCGCCGGTTCGAGAGGCTTCAGCTCGACCAGCGGCGCCGGCACGCTGTTGGTCTTTTCGGGAGCTTTGCAGAGATCGGCGATGACGCAGACCTCGCATTCCGGCTTGCGCGCCTTGCACACATAGCGGCCGTGCAGGATCAGCCAGTGATGGGCGTGGCGCATGTACTCGTCCGGGATGATTTTCACCAGCCCGGCTTCGACCTTCTCCGGCGTCTTGCCGGGGGCGAGGCCCAGCCGGTTGCCGATCCGGAAAATATGGGTGTCGACCGCCATGGTTGGCTGGCCGAAGGCCATGTTGAGCACGACGTTCGCCGTCTTTCGCCCCACGCCCGGCAGCTTGACGAGAAGATCGCGCTCGCCGGGAACCTCGCCGCCGAAATCGCGGATCAGAGCCTCCGACAGCGCGATCACGTTTTTCGCCTTGTTGCGCCACAGGCCGATAGTGCGGATATAGTCGCCGACGCGCTCCTCCCCCAGCTCCAGCATCCTTTGCGGCGTATCGGCGACGGCAAACAGCGCCCGCGTCGCCTTGTTGACGCCGACATCGGTGGCCTGCGCCGACAGCACCACGGCGACCAGAAGGGTGAAGGCGTTGATGTGCTCCAGTTCGCCCTTCGGTTCTGGGCGCTGGACCGAGAAGCGGCGGAAGATCTCGCGCACTTCGGCAGGCGTATAGCGCGAACGCGCACGGAAGCTGCGCGTGCGCGGCCTGGCTTTGGCTGCGGCGGCCGGCTCGCTTTTGGCCTTGGGCTTTTTCATGCGACCTCTATATTCCGTCGGCATGAGCGAGACAAACGCCGCCTCTCCCGACGAGCCTTTTTTCAAGGCGCTGCTGACGCCGCACCGCTCGCTCGGCCGCACCGGCTTCATGGTGCTGATGGGCGCGCTGATATTCGGCTGGCTCGCCACCGGCGCCGTCTTCCTCAGCCAGGGCGCGTGGCCGGTTTTCGGCTTTTTCGGGCTCGACGTGCTCTTGATCTATGTAGCCTTCCGGCTGAACTATCGCGCCGCACGAGCCCGCGAAGAAGTGTCGCTGTCGCGCACAAGCCTCAAC
Source organism: Mesorhizobium alhagi CCNWXJ12-2 (assembly GCF_000236565.1). Lineage (GTDB taxonomy): Bacteria > Pseudomonadota > Alphaproteobacteria > Rhizobiales > Rhizobiaceae > Allomesorhizobium > Allomesorhizobium alhagi. The sequence goes on from NZ_AHAM01000005.1 coordinate 7,786, forward strand.
ATCAGGAAGACCGCCCCCTCCGGCCGGGCCGAGGCGCATCATTTCAACCCGTTCTGGGCGAACTTTTCCGTCGCCAGGCACGACGAGATCGGCATCACGAAAATGACGGTGGAAGGCCAAGGCCGCGCCGTGCCGATCGGCGGCTTCCTCAATCCGGACGACCGGGAAAGCTTCGCCGCCGCTTTTTCGCGGGCGCTGGCCAGAGCGAAATCCGGCTGAAATTATGCATGAATCGGGTGGAGAAACAGCTCCCGAACCGCGATATTCGCGTTCAAGGAGATTTGCCATGAACGCACAGACCGCGATCCTGCAAAAGGACATCACACCTCAGGGCGGAGATTATGAAACCGTTCGCCGCGTCATCGAGAAGATCAGCCTCGACTATCGCGACCAGCCCTCGCTCGAAACGCTGGCCGCCGAGGTAGGCGAGACGCCGACCAACCTGCAGAAGCTTTTCACCCGCTGGGCCGGGCTTTCGCCCAAAGGCTTTTTGCAGGCGGTGACGCTCGACCATGCACGCAAGCTGCTCGACAGCGGCATGCCGCTGCTCGAAACCTCGTTCGAGGTGGGCATGTCAGGCCCAGGGCGGCTACACGACCTGTTCGTCACCCATGAGGCGATGTCGCCCGGCGACTACAAGACCCGAGGCGCTGGGCTGACCATCCGCTACGGCTACCACATCTCGCCCTTTGGCATCGCCCAGATCATGGTCACCGACCGCGGGCTGGCTGGCCTGTCCTTCAATGACGCCGGTGGCGAGCGGGCGGCCTTCGCCGATATGTCGAGCCGCTGGCCCAACGCGAACTATATCGAGGACATGGCCGCGACCGCGCCCTATGCCGCGCGCATCTTCGACCCGGCCAGATGGCGCTCGGACCAGCCGCTGCGCGTCGTCATGATAGGCACGGACTTCCAGCTCCGCGTCTGGGAGGCGCTGCTGAAGATCCCGATGGGCAAGGCGCGCAGCTATTCATCGATCGCCGCCGAGATTGGTTCGCCAAATGCCAGCCGCGCGGTCGGCGCGGCTATCGGGGCGAACCCGCTCTCCTTCGTGGTTCCGTGCCACCGGGCGCTGGGCAAATCCGGCCAGTTGACCGGCTACCACTGGGGCCTCACCCGCAAGCGGGCGATCCTCGGCTGGGAAGCCGGCCAGGTCTGCGCCCGCTGATTGCCGCCATCACGGGCGACGGCTATTCCAATCGCTGAACGACATCGCTAGCTTCCCGGAAAATCACCGGGAGGCTTTTTCTTGATCATCGTCATCGGCTCGATCAATCTCGATCTCATCGCCACCGTCGACCGCCTGCCCGATCCGGGCGAGACCGTTCCCGGCAGCGCGTTCAAGACCGCGCCCGGCGGCAAAGGCGCGAACCAGGCGCTGGCGGCGGCGCGCGCCGGCGCAGACGTCCACATGATCGGCGCCGTCGGCAAGGACGCATTCGCCGCCGAGGCGCTGGCCTGCCTCAGGGAAGGCGGAATCGAGCTTTCCGGCGTCCGCGAAGTGCATGCGGCGACCGGGACGGCGCACATACTTGTCGACAGCCACGGAGAAAACGTGATCGTGGTGGTGCCTGGCGCCAATGACGCGGTGCTGCCGGGCGACCTCGTCAACGTCGCGCCGAAGAAGGGCGACATTCTGCTCCTCCAGCACGAGATCCCGCAGGCGACGATCGAAGCGACCCTCGACGCCTCCCGGGCGGCCGGCGCCACCACGATCCTCAACACCGCGCCGTTCCGCATCGAGGCCGCATCATCTCTCGGAAAGGCCGACTATGTCGTCGCCAACGAAACCGAATTCGATCTTTACGGCGAGCTGCTGAAGCTGCGCGGCCGCGACCGCCCCGCCCGGATGAGGAGCTTTGCGGAAAGCACTGGACGGACGATCATCGTCACGCTCGGCGGCGAAGGCGTGCTCGCCGCGACGCCTGAGGATTTCTTCGAAGCGCCGGCGCTGAAGATCACTCCCGTCGACACGGTCGGGGCCGGCGACACGTTTTGCGGCTATCTCGCAGCCGGGCTGGCATCCGGCCTTGGGTTGGAAGACGCGCTGCGCCGCGCGGCGGCGGCGGGCTCGCTGGCCTGCCTGAAACCCGGCGCGCAGCCTGCCATACCGCTGGCCAAGGAGGTCGACGCGGCGCTGCCGCGCGGCTGACATCAAGCACCCTTGACGAACACCCCGCAAAATGCAGCCCTGACACCTGCAACCATCAGGGGCAAAAGATGTCGCTCGAAGTCTACATCGCCTACACGCTCGCCTGCATCGTCATCATCCTGGTGCCGGGACCGACCGTGACCCTGGTCATCGCATCGAGCATGCGCCACGGCACGCGCGCCGGCCTGCTCAACGTCGCCGGGACCCAGGCCGGCATAGCAATGATGATCGCCATCGTCGGCATCGGCCTCAATTCGATGATCGAGACGATGGGGCACTGGTTCGAATGGGTCCGGCTGCTCGGCGCCGCCTACCTCATCTATATCGGCTGGCAGATGATCCGTTCGAGCGGCAAGCTCTCCGAGGGCGAAGCGCCGGTCGCGCCGCGCGGCGGCTTTTTCCTGCAGGGCTTTCTGGTTGCCGTCAGCAACCCGAAGACGCTGATCTTCTTCGGCGCCTTCATCCCGCAATTCATCGACCACAACCTCGCCTACATGCCGCAGATCGTCACTATGGGCGTCACCGCGCTGATTTTCGCTGCGTTTTCGGACTCCGCCTACGCCATCGTCGCCGGCCGCGCCGGCAAGGCGCTCTCGGCGCGGCGGGTAAAACTGCTCTCCCGCATCAGCGGCGGTTTTTTGATCGGCGGCGGCCTATGGCTGGCGTTTTCGCGGGCGAAGTGAGAACCCCTTTTCCTTCTCCCCTTGTGGGAGAAGGTGGATTGGCGCGAAGCGCCAAGACGGATGAGGGGTGTTGGAAGGAACGCTACCAGCGCCAAGCTGGAGCACCCTCATCCGATCTCGCTACGCTCGGCCACCTTCTCCCACAAGGGAGAAGGGTGGCGCGCTTACAACCTACCCAACCGCTCCACCAGCAGTGCAAAAAAGCCCTCATGGTCGATGTCGCGCATGTAGGTGACGTTCTTTTCGCGCTTGGTGACGCCCCACCAATCGGCAACCGTCATGCCCATGGTCAGTTCGGAACTGGTCTCGACGGTCACGTTACAGCGGCGGCCCTTGAAGAATTCCGGCTTCAGGAGATAGGCGATGACGCAAGGGTCGTGCAGCGGGCCGCCGTCGGTGCCGTACTTCTCCTCGTCGAAGCGCTCGAAGAATTCCAGCATTTCGGCGGTCGCGACGCCGACCCTGGTGCCGAGTTCGCGGAAGGCGGCGACGCGCTTGGCCGTTGTCAGCGCCTTATGGGTGACGTCGAGCGGCATCATCACGATCGGTATGCCGGATTTCAGCACGATGTCGGCGGCGTGCGGGTCGACATAGATGTTGAACTCGGCGGTCGGCGTGATGTTGCCCCCCTCGAAGAAGCCCCCGCCCATAAGCACGATCTCGCGGATGCGAGGCGCAATCTGCGGCTCGCGGATAAGCGCCAGCGCGATGTTGGTCAGCGGCCCGAGCGGGCAAAGCGTCACCGCGCCGCTTTCCTCCCGCATCAGCGTCTCGACTATGAAATCGACGGCATGCTGCTCCTGCAGCTTCATGGTGGGGTCCGGAAGCTGGGGGCCGTTGAGACCGCTTTGGCCATGCACATGCTCGGCGGTTTCGAGTTCCCGCACCAGCGGCCGCACCGCGCCTGCGAAAACCTTCGTTTCCGGCTTTCCGGCCAGCTCGCAGATCTTGCGGGCGTTCTTCTCGGTCAGCTTCAGGGGAACATTGCCCGCAACCGCCGTGATCCCGAGGATTTCGAGCTCCGGGCTCGCCAGCGCCAGCAGGATCGCGACGGCGTCGTCCTGGCCTGGATCCGTGTCGATGATGATCTTGCGGGGTGCGGGCATTTCGTTTCCTTTTGATGCTGCCGTGCAGACTTGAACTTGTTTGCGGCGCGGACCATATCAGCATCGTCAGGAAAAATGCCATCCGGGTTTTTCCTGTCAGGTCGCTCTTAGAGGACACGGAAATGAGTCGCATGACGCCTTTTTCGAGCCCGCTTCTGCTCGGGTTCGACGCAATGGAAAAGACGCTCGAACGCCTGGCGAAAACAGGCGACAGCTATCCCCCCTACAATATCGAGCGCATCCGGAACGCCGAAGGGTCAGGCGAAAGACTACGCATCACGCTGGCGGTCGCCGGCTTCTGCGACGAGGATCTGGAGGTCACGACCGAGGAGAATCAGCTCGTCGTTCGCGGCCGGCAGAACGACGAGACCGAGCGGGAGTTCCTGCACCGCGGGATAGCGGCGCGGCAGTTCCAACGCTGCTTCGTGCTTGCAGACGGCATGAGGGTGATCGCGGCGGAATTGAAGAACGGACTTCTGGCGATCGATCTCGACCGGCCCGAGCCCGAAAGGCTCGTACGGAAAATAAACATTTCGGTGAAAGACTGAAACAATTCTCGCCGGAACCAAACAGCTCTATGGCGGGTTGGTCATCAAGGACGCCCCGCGAGCAGGAGGCTAACATGGCATATCAAGGCACACGGCAAATCACCGTTTCGAAGGCCGATCTTGCGCATCTCGGCGAGGGCTCGGTGGCGTATCTGCGCGAAATGGGCAGCGACGAGTTGAAGGGCAAGTTCCCCGGCCTGCCGGAGATCGCGCCGAACACGACCCTCTGGGCGCTCTTCGCCGCCAACGGCCAGCCAATCCTTTTGTCCGACGAGCGCGACCGCGCGCTGGCCGGCGCCTTGGAAAACGACCTGATCCCGGTCGCGATCCACTAGGCGGGCAATACCCCCAACGATAACGGGCGGCCTGGAGCCGCCCGCCCACGAATTCCAAAAAACGTATGGCTCGCCCCGCCTGCAAGCGATTTTTTGACGGCGTCTCAGTCTGCGCCAACGTATCCGGTCTCGGGGCGATGATCGTCCCCGGCCAAGATGGAGCTTACGCGCGTACCGATCCTCATAAAGACGTCGGCGTCTAGCGCCATTTTTTTGGTCAGGATGTCGGCACACCGTTCGACTGTCAGGCCATCTTTTCAGTCCACTCACAGACAACGCTGGCCTGAAGGTCTCCCTTCTGGCCGATCTCTGATTATCCGACCGACGGCAACGCCGCCATCTGGAAGGGACGCCCGCTTCTCAGTACCGCCCAGATGATCCTGGCCATCTTCGCCGCCAGCGCGACAACAGCCGTGTTCATATGAGTTCGCGACAGCAGGCCTCGCAGCCATTCGCCCAACAGCGTCTTCCCTTTGGCAAGGGATGGCAGCGCTGCTCGTGCTCCATGGATCAGCATCCTACGAAGATAGCCGTTGCCGCGCTTGCTGATCCCCAGAAGCTTAGGCTTACCTCCGGTCGTCATTTGTCGAGGCACGAGTCCAAGCCAGGCCGCAAGGTCACGGCCCCGGCCAAACGTCTCGGCCTTTCCGACCGACGCTACGAACGCGGTCGCATTCAATGAGCCGATCCCCGGGATCGTCGAGAGCAGCTTCATCGATGCATCCGTGCGAGCGAGTTCCGCGAACTCCGCGTCGAAGACGACAATGCGAGCATCGAGGGC
>NZ_AHAM01000004.1 GCF_000236565.1 Mesorhizobium alhagi CCNWXJ12-2
TGCTGCCGCCGAAACCGAAAGACGTCGTCGCGCCGCTGAACAACAGCGCCTGGACCGACTGTCCGCCGCCGATGACGGTCTGGCCGTTTTGCAGCGTGACGCCTTCGGTCAGGAGATTGCCGGAGCCGCCTAGCGCGACGACGAAGCCATTGACCCCTGCCTTCGTGACCGCGTCGTCGAGCGTGGTTGGGTCTCCGAGCGTGCCCAGGCCGAGCGTATTTTCACCATCGGCGGCGAAAAACAGGCCAAAGGCCCTGCCCGTCTGCGCGTTTATTGCTCGACGGCTGAAGGAGCTGCTGCTTTCGACCGTGTCGACCCGCACGCCGATATCGCCGCGAACGCGGTCGTTGGCGCGCTTGCGCAGGCCCTCGCTGACAGCATAGGCGGGCTCGGGGCTGGTGTCGGTGCGCTCGGCTCCGCCGAGCGGGATCGTCAACCGCACCGAGCCGGCGAAATGGGTTCCGTCGCGATTGTCGTGGCGGACCTCGCCGCCGAACACCACGGATGCGCCGCTGTCGCCGAAAACGCCGCCGATCTTGTATTCGAAACCGGCCTTTGCGCCAGTAATGCTATCGGCGATGTCGTCCACATCGTCGAAATGATAGCCGCCGACATGCAGCCGAAGCGAATGGTCCTCAGGCAGGTCCAAGGGCGCCTGCACGCCGAACTCGCCCTCTATGCCCCAGGACGCGTAATCGCGGCTGTTGATGGTCGAGATTTGCTCGAGGAGCTGATTGCCGACCAGAGACAGGCTCGACGACGAACTGGAGGTCGTTTCGGAAGTATCGCCGAACGGCAGGTGGACGTTGACATGGGCATCGAAGTTCGTGGCGATCGCCTCGAGGCCGACCGTAGCGCCGGTATACTGATGCCCGTCGAAGCGATCGACATTCAGATAGGCATAGCCGCCGAGAATGAGGTCGGGATCGACCACATGGCGAAAGCCGAGGCCGACGTCGCCGCCGGTGCCGTTGGAAAAGTCATGCCTGAGACGCAAATCGAGGAACAGGACTGAATCGGGCGTCTGCGCTAGCGGGATGAAGCCTTCGAGCGAGGAGTAGGCGCCCTGCTCATCCGCGCCGATGATGGTCTGTACCTGCGGCTGCCACAGAACGCCTTCCTGCGCCGCAGCAGCAGCGCCCGAACTGGCGATTGCGATGGTGGAGAGAGCCGAGGTTTTCCACAGATGCCGCGAGAAATCGTGCCAGCCGAGCCGGTCGAAACGGGCGCGATCAATCGCACACGCTGAACGCGATCGTGTATGGCGCGACGCCCCCCGGAATGCATGCCTTACCGCCCCTTTGCACAACTCCGCATTGCGCACTGTAAACATTTTGCTTCGGTGTGCGAGTGAGAACTGCGGGAACCGGTAGATCGACATGGAAAAGCCGGGTTCATGTGGCATTACCGCCACATTCGGCAAAATCATTTACAGCAACCGCCGGTCTTCCCTCTCGCAAATAAGAACTGTACTAATTCGCACCATGAAGCGTCGCGCCAGAACTGGCCGACTTCGAATGGATCGCGAATTATGAAGTCCAGCAACGCAGGCTCGTTTTCAAGATATGCGGCCGCCATGTTGGCGCTTGCAGCCGGCACGGGAGACCTCGCATTCGCGCAGGAGACGCCCAAGGCGGAAGCGCTAGAGAAGCCTGTAAATGCATGGGTCGTGAATTGCGCCAGCGGGGCCAGTGGCGGCGCGCTCGAATGCCAGATGTCGCAGAACCTGACCGAAGCCAAGACCGGACAGCGGGTATTGACGGTGACGATCAGGAAGCAGGCGAAGGACGGGGCGATGGCCATGCTGCTTGCGCTTCCGCACGACCTGTTCATCCCCTCCGGCGCCTCCTACCAGATCGACGCGGGCGAAAAGAAAGCGGTGGCCATCCAGACCAGTGACCAGAATGGCGCCTATGCGGCGGTACCCCTCGACGCAGCGCTCATCACCGCCTTGAAGACCGGCACCAATCTGAACATAGGCATGGAGTCGGTTACGCGAAAGCCTGTCGCCATTCCCTTGTCCCTGAACGGTTTTACCGCTGCGATCGACAAGCTGGACGCCGTCCAATAGGGGCCGGACCAGCGTGCACGAAACCGGCAAGACCTATCGTGGCAAGCAACTCTCGCTCGACGGCAAGTGTTTCGAGAACTGCACTTTCGAACGCTGTGAACTGGATTACGGTGGAGGGATCCCGCCGGTGCTCTCGGGATGCTCTTTCGACAACTGCTCGTTCTCCTTTTCCGGCAGGGCCGCTTATACGCTGGCGTTCCTGAGCGGCATGCATGGCGGGGGCTTCAGCACCGTGGTCGAACAGACTTTTCAAGGTATACGGGACGGTGCCTATTTGCGGCTGCCGGTGCAGGAGATCGAACCGCCGGGCGCGCCGCGGCAGCCGGTCGATGCGCATCCCCTGGCCTTCCGGGTACCCCGGATCGTCAGCGTCCCCAGGCGCAAGAGCTAACTCCATGATGCCGCGCAATGCGGCCCCGCCAAAAGCAGACCTGGGCATAGGCGACCCACAAGCGCGCGTCGCGTCTCTATCGACCACTGCCTTTGCCAGAATGAATGCCGCCACCTCAGCGTACAGGCACGGCTCCTGATGTGGCTATTATCAGCTTCCAGCCCTCTGCCGGCGTATCATTGAGGTTGAGGCGACCGACCATGTAGCGAAGACGCTCGACATCGCTTCCCGAGGCCGTACAGAAGCGATCCTGCAAGTAGAAGGGCGGGGCTGCCTGGTAATAGAGCGTCGATTGGACGCTGGCAGGTGCTTCTGCGAGCTCGGCAAGTTCGATCTCGTAATCCAAGCTATCGGAGCCGCCTTGCTCGTAGGCAGCGTCGCTCCCGACGCCGACCGCCCCGGCCTCGCGGGCGAGGTCTTCACCGGCGCCCAAAGCTTTGGCGATTTGCAGCCGCTCATTCAGCCCAAGGTAGCCTTTCGGGAAGATACGGTTGTCTTTCACGGTGGTGCAGATCGAAAGAAAGCTCGTCGTCAACTCGCCCGACGGTGTCGAGCCGGGGCCACAGATCGGCGTCTCCCCGCCAGGCGCGGCAACGAGTTCCTGGTATATCTGTGCCTGGGACTGGCTGGTGATGGTTTCGTAGTGGGGCTGGTGCAGGCGCTTTTCCGGTTCGACGCGCGCCGAGCAGTCGCTTTGCCACCAGTATTCGCCGGCAAGTGGCAGGCCGTCGTCGTCGACCAGTGCGCCGGCGGCATTGGTGCGTCCGGAACGCCAAAGCACTTCGCCTTTTGCGTCGAGGACGGAAAATTCGAGGAACGCTCGCCGGAAGCCGACCCCGGATGGAAATTTGTGGCCGGCTTTGTTCACGACGTCCACCCTCGCATGGAGATGAGTATCGTCGATCCGAATATCGGAAATGCTTATAGTTGCCGTCTGGTCCCGGGCCTGTTCGAGCATGGCCTGCTCGGTTCGCAGCAAGGGATCGGTGCCCTTGGCGCCAAGCATCGGATCGTGGGTGGGGATGCCCAGGAGGTCGGGAAACTGCTGGGCGATCTCGATCAGGAACACGTTGAGACCGACGAGCGTATGCAGGGCAAAGCCATCGCGGACCGGCAGATCGATCTGCTCGGGCGGCAGATTATGCTCCGCCTGGGGAAAGTTGGAATACTCTTGAATGCTGGCCATCTTGGAGCGATAGGGCACGCCGTTGGCGTCCCGGCTCGGCATGTGGCACTCCTGACAGGATTTGGGGTCGGCGCCCGGTCCCATGGGCAAAGCGCCATCCGGCGTGGCACCGGTGCGATAGGCGCTGAAAGCCCATTCGGGATAGGTGGTTTGTTCATAGATATGACCCAGGACTTCCCCATCCCTGAGCACAGGCAGATGCACCGTGTGACAGCTTCCGCATATTTCGGAGCTGGATATCGTGTTGTGATGTTGGGGAGTGATGCCCATGGCATGTTCCATGGGTTTGGTCCGCGGCTTCTCGAACGGCCCGATCACATTATCGGGCGGACCGACGAGGAAACTGCCGGTAAAAGTGCGGGCAAAACCGGTATTGTCGGGATTGAGCAAGGCCTGACGCTCTGCGACGCAGGCATTCTCGGGGGCCGCCGCCTGTTCATCCGTCGCCCTGTCTCCCAAGGCGATGCGATGGCAGGCGGTGCAGGAAACCCCGTCGCGGGCGAGCATCGCGTATTTGGCGAGATCTAGACCATTCCCCCCATCTGCCCAGGGCATAGTATCGAGGACCGAGCGCCGGAAGGGAGCGCAGGCGCCGCCTGCCGCCTTCGTGTCGATATTGAACTGGCGTTCGCCCGTGACGCCGTGGCAGCCAAGGCAGGTGGTTTCGACAAGCGACGCGGATTTTGCGTGGAAGGTTTGGGTTTCGCTGGCCATTTGGGCAAAAAAGAACGGATCACGTCCAGCAAGCCCCATCGGCGAGGTGCGCCATGTGGCGTAAGGTGAGAGATTGGCCAGATCGTTGCCGTGCGGGTTGGGCTTGGTCATGTCGAACTGCAGGCCCGTGCTGCCCGCATCATGGCACCCAAGGCATTGGCTGGATGTAAGGAACGTATCGGCGGCTTTCGGGCCCCCGGCACTGACCCAGCTATTGTCGTAAGTCTGCGACGGCATGGGCGCAACGCTTTCGTCGGGCGGCAGCGTCCTGGTATAGGCCATCAGCGCGTCGATCACGGCCATATCGGCCGTGTCATGGGGTCTGCCGAGCCGCAACACCCCTTTGTCTGGCGGACTGACTGTTTCATGATGGCTGAGCGCTGGCTGTTCATCAAAGAAATTCTGGCTCAGGAACACCAGCGGCCTGCCGGGCTGACCTTCAATATTTTTTGGCGAGGCGAAGGTGAGGTTGTTTTCCGCCGAAGCGTGGCAATTCATGCAGTATTGGGCAAATCCCATGTTGGGAATGGAATTGTCCTTGCCTGCCGGCCAGTCAGGCGCCCAGCCGCTCGACGCGCCAAAGCCGTACCAGCCCCAGAACCAGCCATCGAATGAGGCGTCCGGGTCACGCACCATGACGGCCGCGCCATTTGTCGGGAACAGGTGCAGGGGATCGACGCCGGCGCAATCGCCGGCGGGCGCTGGAAACATCTCCTTGATCATAACGGCGCCCTTCGGCACCGGAGGTGGGTTGTCTGGCGCGGGACTTTCGGTGGTACGATTGGTTACCAGCCAATCGAGCATTTCGGGCGAATACCAGATGACAACGGGTGCATGCGTGCCATGATAGCTGCCTTGCCATCGCCCGTTGTCGAGGGCGGCGGTAAAGGGTCCGGTATCCCTTATCGACTTGTCACGCACCCAGCCACTCTCAGCGTTTCGATGGCAATAGTGCCCCAGAAACCCATTGAGCTTTTCCTCGTAGACGTCGAGAAGGAAGCCGGAAGGATTGCGGATATCGGCTTCCAGCGAATTGCAGATATCAAGATCGACAGGGATCAGTGGCTCGGGGCGCTCCGCGAGGCAGCTTCCCGCCAGCGCGTTTGTCGCGGCAAGTCCCAAAACCGCCAGGCCCGAGGTAACGGCTTTAATCCAACGCATCATCATGATTTTGGCCCCCTGCCGACGATGCGCCGAATGTATCGAGCGGCCAACCCGCAAAATGCCCAAGCCCACAAAAATCCATCCTAATTAGCCGGCCCACGCCGCCGCAGACCGGGTCGGTTGATGGCGGGCGTGGCCACAGCACGTATTGCCAGCTGAGAGCCAATAGGTGATCTTCCCTGTGCTCCCCCAGAGAAATTGGGTCCTGGCGCATGCGCTGGCCAGCGGCGAGGCCCGACCCCGTCACATTGAGGCAGCGGCTCAAGCCTGATGGGCCTTCGGATGCCGCGAGGTCGTTTGTGGAGAGGTGCTCCTATCCCTTCATGTATCCCAGAGCTTCGACGATCTTTCCGTCGCGAACGCGCATGATGTTAACGCCTCGAGTCCGGTCCGCCTCGCGCTGGCTCCAGCGGAGTTGCCAGCGGATGATCCCGCGGTCGCCCATCGCGAAGATTTCCTCAGCTTTGAAGACAAGGTCGGCGGACGATGCCACTCCCTTCCAGAAATTGAGGCAAGCCTCACGTCCTTCATAACGCGCGCCATCCGGAGCAGGCGTTGTGTTCTCCAGAACGCAGCCCTCTCCGATCAGATCATCGAGGTCTTCGGGGCGATGCGCCTCAAACGCGCCATTGAAGCGTTCCAAGATCTCGCGGGTAGCTTCGCTTTCAGTTGTCATTTGCCTCACCTCATTGAGCCATGTAGCCGCCGTCGATCCCGAGCGCGTGGCTGGTCCATGGCTGTTGAACAAGACTGGTCACCACCGCCGGCGTTACTGTGAGTTGCCAATGCGCGAACTGCTTCGGCGGCGTGGATTGCGTGAGAATGGCTCCTCGGCTTTGTCGCTGCGGTAAAGTTTGACGTGGGCCTCGCGCAGAGCCACCCGTGGAGCTTTCGCGATTTTACGCCAAGCATTCCAGGCCTGCTGGTCGCGCCAACATTCGAAGATATTGATCCGCTCCGGATCGACCGAGTCGGAACTGATTGACAGGTCGAGACAGCCCTCCTGCTTCCTGGCCCGTCGGGCCATTTCGGCGAACGCCTCTACGGCAGCGTCGCGTTTTTGCCGTTCGGCGCGTGTGTATCCAGCTATGATGATCACCAGCGTTCCTCCTCCCATTGAAGCATGATCGGTAGTCCATCTCCCGCAGTCTGCCGCCGGGTGATGAAGCGGTTACTCGGGCAAAGGGGCCGATTGACCCGGTGTTTTGGCATAAGCCAGTGCTTCGACGATCCGACCGTCATGGACACGCATCAGGCTGACGCCGCGGACCGAGCCACCTCCGCCGAAATGAAAACGCCAGCGGATGTTGGCGCGGTCGCCCATCACGGCGGTATCTTCGACCTCGAAGCGGTTTACGCGGTCGACCGCCATGGCCTGCCAGAACGCTAGATTCACCTCGTAGCCTTCGTAGCGCGTGCCGTTCGGCGCGGGCTGGATCGATTCCATGACGCAATCCGGTGCAACCAGGTCTTCGAAAATCGCGGGGTTGTGTTCCTCAAACGCCTGGTTGAACCGGCGGATGACTTCGGCTGTTTCATTCGATTGCATGTTTGCCTCCTATACAGACAGGTCTGTATGCCAATTGCAATATACAGACCTGTCTGTTAGAGTCAAGCGATGGACCAAAGAACTTCTCCCAGCCCTTCTGAAGCAAGTCCACCGCGCCGTCGGCTGCTCGATACCGCGACCCGGCTTTTTTACACAGAGGGCATCCATGCTGTGGGCATCGACCGCATTATCGCGGAGGCAGGCGTCGCCAAGGCCACGTTCTACAAGCATTTTCCGTCGAAAGATGAACTTGTCCTAGCCTATATCGAAGAGCAGGACCGGCTCGGGCGAGCGGCAGTGGCCGTGCTGCCAAAGCAGCCGCCACGGGAAATGATCGCAGCCATTATGGGGCGCATCGGCGAGGCCGTGGTCGTGGGGGGCTGGCGGGGGTGTCCCTTCCTTAACGCAGCAGCGGAATACCCCGATCCGGCCAGCCCGGTGCGGCGGGCAATCGATGCGCGCCGCACGTGGTATCACGACAGTCTCCGTGATCTTCTTGCAGAGGACGGCGATCCTGCTCCTTCCATCACCGCTTCCCTTCTCGTTGCCCTTTCGGACGGCCTACTGGAAAGCGCGTATCTCGACGATCCCGAAAAGATTCCCGCTCTTGTCCGGGAAGGGATAGCCAGACTTCTGAACCGTGGTTGACCGCCGTTCCACCAAACCACGAACGCGCCGTATCGATGGCGCAACTGCCGCACGAGTCCACCGCGTGGCTTGAAGGCCGCCGCTTTCGGGTTTGATCGAAGCTTTTAGCAATCGCGTTTCAGTGGTCGCTCTGGGCCGAGGGCGGACGCAGCTTCTGGCGTTCCTCGACAGCAGCCGTTGGGGCGCGACCAGCGCTGATTGCCTTCCATGTCTTCACGACATCTACTCCGTGGCCATCGGACATTCGGCCGCCTTCTGGTCGGCATGGTCGTCGAAAATCTTGTTCCGGATCGCGGTGGCATAAGTGCCGTCGGAACGCTGCTCGGCCTGGACGAGGTAGAAGTCCTGGATAGGGAAATGGTTTGTGTTGTAGCGGAAGCTGCCGCGCGTGGACGAGAAGTCCGCGGCCCGAAGCGCCTGCCGAAGCGCGTCCTTATCGGCTAGATTGTGCTCGGCCGCGGTCACGGCCGAATCGATCAGCAGCGCGGCGTCATAGGCCTGCGAGGCGAACGCCGACGGCGCATAGCCGTATTCGGCCTCGAATGAGCGGACGAACTGCCGGTTGGTCTCCACGTTTAGATCGGGCGCCCATTGGGAAGCACTGTAGAGCCCGGCGGCCGCTTCCTGCGTGGCGGGCAGCGTGGTCTCGTCGACAGTCCAGACCGACAGGAACGGCAGGCTCTCTGCCATGCCCGACTGGCTGAACTGCCGCACCAGCGTGATGCCCATGCCGCCCGGCATGAAGACCAGCAACGCGTCGGGATCGAGCGCCCGTATTTGCGACAACTCGGCTGCAAAATCGAGTTGGCCAAGCGGCACGTAGATCTCCTCCAGCACCTCGCCCCTATAGTGCCGCCGGAAGCCTTCGGCGGCGTCGCGGCCGCCCTGGTAGTTGGGAACCATCATCACCACCCGCCGGTATCCCGCATCCTGCGCATGCTTGCCCATCGTCTCCGGCACCTGGTTGTTTTCCGAGGAGGTGGAGAAGAAGAAGGGATTGCATTTGGCCCCGGCGTAGATGGACGTGCCGGCGTTGACGCCGATCATGAATGTCTCGCTCTCTGCGATCGGCTGAAACACCGCCTGCAGGATATTGGACGCGATCATCCCGACCACGAAATGCACCTGGTCGCCCTCGATGAACTTCTGCGCATGGCCGACAGCCAATTCCGGCTTGAGGGAGTCGTCCTGCACGACCACCTCCGTCTCCAGCCCGCCCAATTTGCCGCCGCGCTGCTCGACGGCGAGGAGAAAGCCGTCGCGGGCGTGCTGCCCGATCGGCGCCATAGGGCCGGAAAGCGTGGTCAGGAAACCGATCTTCAATGTTTCGGCAAAAGCCGGCGCGGCGAGTGCGAACGTGATCGCCGCTCCGGCGAGCAACGCTTTGGTCATGATCTTCTCCCTTGCTTGGAAATGTCGCCCTCCCGTCCCGGCGGTTTGTCGCCGTCGATGCCACGCGCCCTGTTGACCTGGGACTTGGAATATCCGGCGAGCGAGGCGTAGCCGCGCACCACGGCCTGCCGCTCCTCATACCCCGCGACATTGTCGAGATCGTCAAAGCCATGGGGCGCGCGTGCTTCTACCAGGTCGATGACCCGCTCCGGGCCTCCCTGGCGGTTGGAGAGCACGATCTCGGCTGTCGCCGGGCGGCGCTCCGCATCATAGGCGGCGAGTGCCGCCTCGACATCGGCCTGAGCCTCGACATGTCCAGCAAGGCTGCGCGAGTCGAGAATGGCCTGGCTGGCGCCGTTCGATCCCACCGGATACATCGGATGCGCCGCATCGCCGAGCAGCGTCACGCGGCGGAACGACCAGCGTGGCAGCGGGTCGCGGTCGCAATTGGGATACTCGTAGAATGTCGGCGCTGACCGGATCAGCGCGACCGGATCGAGGAAATCCAGTTGGAAACGGTCGCGCACGAAAGGCAGGGCTTCCTCAAGAACGCCCGGCCGGTTCCAGTCCTCGCGGCATGGCGGAGTGGAGGCGTGTTCGGCGACGCGAGCCATGAC
Source organism: Mesorhizobium alhagi CCNWXJ12-2 (assembly GCF_000236565.1). Lineage (GTDB taxonomy): Bacteria > Pseudomonadota > Alphaproteobacteria > Rhizobiales > Rhizobiaceae > Allomesorhizobium > Allomesorhizobium alhagi. Next base: position 9,733 of record NZ_AHAM01000004.1, read on the forward strand.
AGCCCAGTTGGTCAGCCGGCGTCCCGGCGCGCCCGGCATGGAGGCGATCGGATAGAAGACGAATTTCGCCGCGTTGCCGCCCGCAATCAGCATGGTGCGGCCGTCGCGCCATGTCGGCCATTCGGCCATGCCGCGCCACAGCATGATGCCGCTCCAGACCGGCGGACCCTCGTCCGGGTAGAGGATCGCCCGCACCCTCGAATGGATTCCGTCGGCGCCGACCAGGAAATCGCCCTCCGCGTCATGTCTCCTGCCTGAACGGTCTTGGAAGCGCGCAAGTATCCGCTTGCCGCGCTGCTCGAACCCGACCAGCCTGCGGTCGGTGTGGATGGCATCCTCCCCCAGCCGGTCATGGACAGCACGGTGGAGAAGACCGAGCAACTGGCCGCGATGGATGCTGAACTGAGGGTAGGCGTAGCCGGCCGCGACGCCGCGCGGCTCCTGCCACACGGCCTGTCCGAACCGATTGGCATAGATGAGCTCACCGGTGCGGATTCCGGTCCGGTCCAGCTCTTCGAGCAGGCCGAGCGCTGTCAGTTCCCGCACAGCGTGCGGCAGCATGTTGATGCCGACGCCGAGTTCGCGCACAGTCTCCGCCTGCTCGAAGAGCTGGACCTCGATACCTGCCCTGTGAAGAAAAAGCGCGCTGGTGAGCCCCCCGATGCCAGCGCCCGCAACCAGTACTTTCATGGGTCAAACGCGCACTTCAGATCCCGGCTGCTTTGAGATTCCCCGTACAGGCCGGGCTGGCGATTATCGCCTGTGCGTCGCTAGGTGCAGACTTCTTCATGCCGGCCTCCGGTAAAATACATGGCAAAAGCGCCGGCGACGGCGCTTGCTGTTGGCCCGAAGAATGCCAAACGAGAAAAGATGGCGCAGGCTCGATTCTTGCTCTTCTGGGGCCGGCGCTAAGCCATCTGAAGCGATCCGCGGGTCACATCGCGGAGCATGCCGGGCAATACGCCCAACTGGGCTCGAAATTGACGGCGGAAGTGGTGCAGATTTTCGAATCCAAGCGACGTGGCGATCTCTCCCACGGTACGGTTGGTCGTCATCAGCTGCTGTTTGGCGCGTTCGATCTTGCGCGCGAGGACGTATTTGTGCGGCGCCAGGCCGGTTGAACTCTTGAAGGATCGGGCGAAATGGAACGCGCTCAAGCAGGCCTCTCCGGCAAGCTGGTCCAAGGTCAAGGGTTGGTCGAGTTCATCCTCGATCCGGTCCAGCACGCGTTTCAATGATATTGGCGGCAGTTTGCCACTTCCGCGCCGCGAGGTGGCGCTGCCGACCATGTGAGCCGCCAAGAGGTGTTCCAGCGTACTTGCCTCGATGGGCGACAATTTCCGCTGTCCCAGGCAAGCTTGTCGAAGCACATGCGCCAACGCCAGCATCGTTCTGTCAGCGGCGATGCGAGGGCTCGGATCTTTGCCGAGCGTCGGATGCAGGACAAAACCCGATTGTCCGTTTTCCACAGCGGCAGTCTCCAGCAGGGTCGTGTCGGGATATATTTCGAGCGTGTCGCTGAATTCCGGCACCCTCAGCAGCGTCGTGGGCTCCGGCCCGACCACATAGAACCCGCCCGCTGCAACATCGACGTCCAGGGTTGTTCCGGCCTGCTCAATCGCCACCCGCGGGTGACGCGAGAACACCACTTCCAATCTGTTGGGGATCGTCTTCGATGCGCCCTCGAAGGGCGGCAACCACGCATAGGTGACATTGAGGCGCTGCAGAGCAATGCGATGGCGCCGCTCGCCGCCGTACAGAGCCACTGCACTTGTCGTTAGTCGTTGCATGGCGCGGAGCACGTCCGAGATATTACAAGTATGCGAGCGGAGTCGGCAAAGCATGCGCCTTACGCCCGAGCTCACGATGCATGCCGATATAGAATGTCAGATTGGCATTTTCATGATTTCAGCGTTTGGCAACTTGCCTAGACAAACTTTCCAGGCCCCCGAAAGGCCGTCCCGACTGATCGGGTCGGGAAATTCGGTCGAGGAGGGAATCGACATTCAGTCGGTAGCGGTGAGGGGCAGCATCAGTCTGGATGGAAACGTTCTAAGGCTGAGCAGGCCGGTTGCCGAGCGCCTCGCCCATTTCGCGAACCGCGGCGATCTTGGCTTCGAAAGCCGACCAGTCGTCGCTTCCGGCGATCGGGTCCCACAGCCCCTCGACCTCGTCGATCAGCATGGTGCATGGCCGTTGCCGTGAAAAATACGGATGGCGGAGCGCGGCCTCGTTCGCCGGCTGCAACTGGGCAAAGGCGGCGCGGACCGGAGCGAAGCTCTCCATCGCGTAAAACTCGGCGGACGGGCCGGCCTCGGCGCGGGCGCTGCTTGCGAGCCCGCCATACCAGTCAAAGAAGGCCTGTTCGAAGGGCGCCTTGCTGGCGATCAGGAACTGCCACCATGCCTGCGCCAGGGCGGCCGCACTTTCTTCGGAAGCCGAAGCAAGCCCCAGCCGGCGAAGCAGGTTCTTAGAAAACTCCGCCTGGAATGCCTGGCCGAAGCCGCCAAGCACCCGTTCCAGCTCGCTCTGCTGCGCGACCGGCAAAAAGCATTCGGCGAGGCGCGTCATATTCCAGAGCAGCGTGTCGGGCTGCCGGCCATAGGCATAGAGGCCCTGATGGTCGAAATAGGCGGCGGTGAAGCCAGGCTGCAGTGTCGGCAGGAAGCGCCACGGGCCGTAGTCGAAGCTCTCGCCGGTGATGTTGATGTTGTCGGTATTCAGAACACCGTGCACGAAGCCGGCGACCATCAGTTCGGCGCCGGTCCGCGCCACCAGCCTGCCGACATTCTCGACGAAGGCGACCGCCCGGCCGGCGAGGTCGTCGCGCCAGATTTCCGGCATATAGGTTCTGATCGAATAATCGAGCAGCTTGGCGATGTCGTCCTTGCGGTCGAGATAGAGCAGGCGCTGGAAGCTGCCGATGCGGACATGCGAATGGCTGAGCCTGACCAGCACCGCGGACCGCGTCGGAGATGGTTCGTCGCCGCGCATCAAGGCTTCGCCGGTTTCGATCAGGCTGAAGGATTTGGAGGTGTTGACGCCGAGCGCCTCCAGCATCTCTGTCGCCAATATCTCGCGGACGCCGCCCTTTAGAGTCAGGCGGCCGTCGGCCGTTCGCGACCATGGCGTGCGGCCGCTGCCCTTGGTGCCGAGATCGAGCAGCCTGCCGTCTACCCGGTCGTGCAGTTGCGCGAACAGGAAGCCGCGACCGTCGCCGATCTCGGGATTGTAGACGCGAAACTGATGGCCATGATAGCGCAGCGAAAGCGGCTGCCGGTGGGTACCGGGCAACGGCCGGAACCGACCGAAATGGTAAATGGTCGATCCACTCATCGTCGCCGAGTTCTCCCAGCCCGACGCGTTCGGCCCAGCGCTGGTTGCGCCAGCGCAGTATATGCTTCGGGAACGGCGCGGGCGCGACAATGTCGTAGAATTCGTCGCCAAGCGCCGCATGGCTGGTCGAGGGCCGATAGCCGGCCGGCAGGTTCTGGCTATCCATCGGGCCTCCGCTCTTCTGTTTGAGACCTAAGCCAGGCAGCCGCCATGTCAACCGGACAGCGGGTGGACCAAGCCGCGCAGCGGAGAGGATCAATGCCGGTTTACCGTCCGTTCACCTATCGGAGGCGATGGTTCCCGCGTCGCTCTGTATCTGCGTAAGCGGCAGCACCGACGGTCCCGGCGCTGGCTTTCCCCAGCCCGGGACCGTTTGCATTGAAAGCCTTCTGCGATTCGCGCCAGCGCTAGCTGACGGCCAGAAGCAGCAGCAGATAAGCCAGCACCATGAAGGTCAGCGAGCGGAAGGCGATCGTCACGTAGCGGTATTTGACCTTGGCGATCAGCGACAGGCTGTCGATATTGGCCAGGTACTCCTGGAAGATAAAGTCCGGATCGTTGCGCCTGCCGGCCTCGATCACCTCCGCGCGATGCGCAGCCCAGCCACCCCAAAACAACGAGGTAGACCCCAAGCCACGCCTCGGCAGCACCACGAGGATGGCCGAAACCAGCGCGCATGCCGCCGCCAACGCCATGGCGGCAGAGAATATCACAAGAGGAAATTCGCCGTCGACATAGCGCTGCCATTTGAACGACGCCCGTCCTTCAGCGGAGGTTATCAGGAACGCCAGCATGAAGGTGAAGATATAGGCCGCTTTCTGGTCGGCGATCTTGATCTGATCATAGAAAGTGTCGTTTATCTTTTTCAGATGGTCGACATAATCTTTCCCCATCGGCAATGCCGTCGCATCGGCGCATGAAATAGCGCTCTTCGTCTTTTCCATCGCAGCCATGATTCTTTTGCCTGCTTCCCCAGCCTGTGTCTTGCCGGCAACGTTTGCCGCATTACACGGGTTGCTGCAACGGAATGTTTGACAGTTTCATTGCGCAAGCGCCATAAACGCCGCTTCAGGTGGGGGTTTTGGACTGCATGCGGGGGTCTATTCGTATTTCGCTGGCCTTGGCGGCGCTGGCCTGCGTGCAGGCGGCGGCCGAGCCCGTGCCGCGCGCACAGCCTGCCGCCGGGTCTGTCATTGCCCGCAAGAGCGGCGAGGAAGTGCGCTTCATCGACGTTTCGTCGTGGCAGGTCGTCGACCTCCGCCAGGACGTGGTGGCGGGAGACTATCTGCGCACCAATGCCTACGGCACGCTTGCGGTCTTGTTTGCCGACCGCACGCAGATGCGCCTCGGCCGCAACACGCCGCTTCTAGTCAAGGAAATAGGCGGCGGATCGGACACGCGGTTTTCGCTGGAACAGGGATCGATCTGGGCACGAGCCGAGCGCGGCGGCGTGGGCCTAACGGTCGACACGCCGGCGGCCGCCGCCGCGATCCGCGGAAACGACTGGACGATGACG
>NZ_AHAM01000003.1 GCF_000236565.1 Mesorhizobium alhagi CCNWXJ12-2
CAGAACATCCATCCCGCTGGCGCGAAATTGCCCGCGAACATTCGGATTTCGCCGACATAGGGCTGGGCCATGATGCGTCTCCTAGTTCGGCGAGGGGAAGATGCCTTGCAACGCGATGCAGAAGCTGAGCGTCAGAAAGGGCTGCATGTTGAGATGCGCCTGGCTGCCGCCGGTATTGCCAACGGAATCCGCGTTCATGGCGACCAGGTTGACCGGCGGACTGTAGACATTCGTCGGAGTGGCTGAAGCGAGAATGTTGCCCGAAGGGCCGAACGGCACAGGGGCGTTGCCTTGCGCGGAGGATGCGCTGAGCACATGAGTGTGGGTCGGCATCTCGGCGATCGAAAGCGTGTGCGCTTGCTCCCCTCCGCGCTCGCCGAGCGTATGGCCGGAACCGACATGAATGGGCGTGCGGCCCCGATAGTCCGGCAGCGCGAAGTTCACCCTGCCATCGCCGCCGAACGTCGTGCCGAGCAGGGAAAAGAGGGCCTGGTTCTGGTTGATGGGAAGCAACTGCCCGTTGCACAGCGCCCAGCCTTTGGGCGCAAATACAAACGACATGATCCGGATTTCGGACAGGAATGGCTCTGCCATTTTTTCGCCCCCTCAAGCGTCGACTGCTATCCTATACGTTGACACACGCGCTGCAACCGTTGATCGGCGCCGCGGTTAAAAATCTGCAACGCTCAAGGTTCCCGCGCCACTCCATCCGGTGCTTCGGTGAAGCCGATAGTCGCGGTGACGTTCACCGTGCTGCCCAGATCGTTCTGCGCGGCAATGAACGCCTGCAGGAACGCAATATCGCTGATGATCTCGCTTGGCGTGCCGTCGCCGTCCGTCAGGCGCTCGACGCGGAGAACCGAAGTGTCGCGCTGGCGAACCCTGAAGCCTTCGCCGCCGCCGATACCCTGCGAGCTGTTTCCGGAAATGTCCAGAATGACCTCGGTCGTGTGGCGGACATCGATGAGCGTGCCCCGGATAAAGCCGACCGGGAAGCCGGAATTGTCGTCAGGCGCACCGACCGTGTTGTCCCGGAGATGGAGATCCAGTGTGGCGTGCTGGGCAGCATTCACACCGAAATCGGCCGAGCTCACCCAGATGCCCTCGAAATCGGTGTTCCTGACGTTGTTGTTGTCGATGGCGATGACCGCGTCCTGATCCCCGCGCAGATCGACTGCGATGCCGAACATGTCGCGCGACCCCGAATCCACCGTTCCGTTGCCAACGGTATTGTTCCTGATCCGCCCGACTATGTTGGAGGCGTTGGTTCCGGTGCTGCCGGCAACCAGCTGGATCGCGTTGGAAATCGCGCGGACAGTAGTGTTGCCGTTGATATCGAAATTCAAATCCGCGGAGGCGTCCGATTGAAGCGTGACGGCCGCACCTATATCGGTGAAGGTGCTGCCTGAGACATTCAGCGTTCCGACGGCCGTATTCGTCACGTTGATCAGCGTGCCGCTCGAGCGGATGTTGCTGAAGGTGCTGTTGGTGACGTTGGCGGTCATCTGCGCGGTGCCGGTGCCGAGCAGCGCCAGAGCATGCCCGCCAGTCGCGGCCGAGTTGGCGTTGAAGGTGCTGCCGGAGACCGCGAGATTGGTCAGGACGCCGCTCGAATTGGTGATGCGGACGTGATCTTCCGACGAACCGCTGAAGGTCGTGTTTGTGATGGCGGAATTGCCGTAGAGGCCGGTGAAGCGCAGACCGGCTTCCTCTCCGGTGGCTGTGTCCGCATTGTTGGATACGGTGCTGCCGATGATCGAGAAGTTGGTGACCTCGGCGCCGCCGACGCCGCTGCCGTCATTGTTGTCGATGATCATGTTCGACAGCGAGACGTTGCGCGTGTTGTTCAGCGTGATGCCGTTGACGGTCTTGTTGTTGATGGTGCCGCCGCTGCCGGCCGTCGTGCCGATGCCGGTAATGGTCAGGCCGCCGGACGCGCCCGTATTGCTGAGGTTTATGCCTGCCGAGCCGCCGCCATTGGACGAGATGCTCTGAAATGTCAGATTGCTCGCGCCGATTGTGGTGTTCACGACGTTGAGCGCTGTTCCGGTCGTAGACGCGATCGTATTGCCGGCGCCCTGAACCGTCACCGTGCCGCCGGTGGTGGCAGCCGGTCCCGCCCCGGTGGCATTGAAGCCGATGCCGAAGGAGGTGGTGTTGATGACCAGCCCGCCATTGGTGAAGTTGATTGCAGCGCCGGAATTGTCGGTCAGGTTGATGGCTGTGGCCGTACCGGAGGTGACTGATTTCGACGAGCCGGAGAATGTGATCGTGCCGGCCGCGTTGTCGTCGAGGAAAATGCCGGTCTGGCCGGCGACGTTGTGCGTGATGTTCCCTGACAGGGTGATGTTCTGCGCGCCCGCCGCGCGGTCCTGGATGTCGACGGCGCGGCCGGTGGAACCAGCGACCGTAGTATTGGTGACGGTTCCGGAATAGACCAGGCCAACGGTGCCTCCGGTATCGGCGCCGCCGGCACCGTCACCGATGCGGATCGCCGCACCGCTGCCGCCGACGAGTGTGCCGCTGCCCAGATTGATCGTGCCGCTGCCCGTGACGCCGGAGAGGATAACCGCGCTGGTTCCGCCCGCACCCTTGCTGGTCGACTGGAAGTTGACGCTTCCACCAACGGTCACACCGCTCAAATTCAAAGCGGCGCCAGCCCCTGTGCTGATCGAGTTTCCGTCACCCAGGACGCTGATGGCGCCGCCGCCGGTAGCGGTAAATGCGGCCCCGGTGGTGGTGACGATGTCAAGGCCGAGCCCAGCGCCGGTGCTGAAGTTCACCGTGCCGCCGGTATTGGCCGCCAGCGTCACGGCGGCCGCGGATCCGGTCGAAAGCTGAATGCTCTGATTGTTGAAATTGACCGTTCCGCCATTGCTGTTTTGCACGCGCAGGCCGGTTCCGGTCGACGTGATCGTGCCGGTCTGGAAGATGATCGCGCCGGCATTGTGATTGTCGATGTCGACGGCAAAGCCGGTATTGTCGGTTATCGAGCCGCTGTAGGTGACGTTGGCGTTGCTGCCGGCGACTGCGAACGCCGTACCGGTCGGATTGGTGATCGTCGTGCTCGCGCCGAACGCGAAAGTTCCACCCGAATCGTTGACGATGTCGATGCCGGCGTCGCCGCCGTTCAGCGTGGTTGTCCCGGTGAAGTTGTACGTACCATCGGCATTGTCGAATTGCAGGCCAGTGCCGTTATTGGCGCCGATCGTGCCGGCGAAGGAGAACGTCCCCGTCGTATGGCCGCCGCTGACGGAGATCGCCGCCGCATTGTTAGCCTGGGTGATTGAACTGGCGGCGTCGAAGTTGAAGCTGGCGTTGCCCCCGACGACGCTCAGCGCGGCACCGGCGTTGGTAACATCGACATTGGTCGCATTGATGGTTCCTGCCGGACCGGTTACGCCGCCGAAGGATATGCCACCGCCTACCGCGCCCGAAATCGAGATGTTGGTCAGCGTCGTCGTGCCACTGACGTTGTCGAGTTGGAACGCCGTGCCGGTCGCCCCGGTGCTGGTGACGTTTATGATCGTCGTGCCGGCGGCGTTCAGGAACACATCCGACGCATTGCCCGAGAAGATGACATTGTCGATCGTTGTGTCGGTCGACGGCGTGATCTCGATGCCGAAACTGTCGAAGTTGCGGATCCTCATGTTGGAGATGGTCGTGCCGGTGGCGCCGGCGCCGTTGTCGATGACGCCCCGCGCGGCGCCCGCCGGGTCACCGTCGAGGATGAAACCGTCTATGATGTTGCCGCTCGCGCCGAGCGTGATCACGTTGTTGGCTGCGCTGGTCGATAGCCTCGCAGCACCGCTTCCGGTCGGGTCAGTAATCGCGATGCTGGTGCTGGCGAGCTGGATCGTGCTCGGCACCGTCAGCGCCAGGTTGATCGTGCCGTTGCCGAAGCCGCGCACCTGTTCGCTGCTGTCAAGGACAAGCGTGTCGTTGCCGTTCGAGCCGGCAGCGGAAATGGCCCCGCCGTCATCGATCAGGACCAGTATGTCTTCGGTCCCGGACGCGGCCTCGGCGGTCGCCAGCGTTGCGCGATTGGAAGCGTCACGTCCGCTGCCGTCGCCGGTCGCTGTCGCCGCGACGAAGTAGATGTCGCCGACGCCGAAGCCGTTGCCGGGACTGGCGGCGAAGACGACGTCCTGGAAATTATAGGTCCCGGCAACAGGCGCGCTGGTCGCGTCGATGCCGACATTGGCGCTGATTGTCGATTGCTGGTTCGTCGCCGATTCGCCGTCGCCGAAGGTGAAGGCGGCGTCGGTTGCGGCGTTGAGGAAGACGCCGGTGTTGACGCTTGCGATCGAGCTGAAGGCCGGATTGGCGACAGTCGCGTCACCGAGCCGTACGATTTGTCCGCCGGTCGTGCCGCGCAGATCGACACCGATCGACGTGCCTGCGGCGGCCGCGTTGGTGACGTCGAAATCCTCTGCCGTAACGGCGGCCGAAAGTGCGGCTCCGTTGAGGTCGAATGCTATCGCCGCCGAATCGTTGAGCGAAATGTCGAGATCGGAGATGGAAAGGGCCGCGCCGAGCGCTGTGTTGATGTCGATGCCGCGCACGGTGACGTTCTGCAGGTCGACCGTCCCAAGCGCGATGCCGCCGCCGGCCGATGTGACCGAGGTGAGATTGACGCCGGTCGTGGCGCCGTTGACGCCGACAGTGGCGAAGTTGAAGCCGCTGCCGCCGATTGACACGCCGTTCAAGTCGATGGCCGCCCCGGCGGTCGTCGCGATCGTGTTGGCTACGCCGCTGACATTGATCGTCCCGCCGGCCGTCGCAAAGAAGCCCTCGCCACTGGTGGTGGTGATCGCTAGGCCGCCATTGGTGAAGTTGACCGTACCGTTGATGTTGTCACCGAGATCGATGGCCCGATTGGCGCCGGTGCTGAAGATCTTCGATGCGCCGGACAGGGTGATCGTGGCGGCGGTTCCGTTGTTGATGCCCGAAACACTCAGGCCCGCGCCGCTGTCGTTGATATCGCCGGAAAGAGTGACCGATCCGCCTGTAAGCTCCTGAATCAGAACAGAGCGCCCGGTGCCGGTGTTGTTCAGCGCCGCGCCGATGCTGATGACGGCGTCGCCGCCGGAACTGTCGGCGAGGCCGCCAATGTCGACAGCCGCGCCGGCGGTTCCGCTCTTGTTTATGGTTCCGCCGACGACGGTGAAAATCCCCGAAATTTCATCCAGCTCGATGCCCGACCGGTCGGTATTCGGATTGGCGTTCACCGTATCGAAGGTGACGTCCAGCATGACATTGGCCAGCGCTCCAGCACCGCCGTCGATGTCGATCGCCTGGGCGTTGACTACATTGATGGTGTTGCCGGTACCGGTCACATTGACTGTGCCGCCGACGCTGCTGACAACGAAGCCGTCGTCACCCGCGCCGGTGGTGGTGATGTCCAGATCGGTGAAGTTCACCGTTGCCGCAATGCTGCTGGCGATGACGACGCCCCTGCCGTCGGCGATATCGCTGTTCACGACGTCGACGTCGGTGAAAGTGAACGTTCCCGAGGAGTCGACGATCTCCAGACCGGCCGCGTTCGCGCCGCTGAGCAGGCCGCCATTGATGGTGAGCGTGCCGGCCACCGTATCGAGCAGGATGCCGTGGGTTGCCGAATTGGTCGAATTGACGGCGTCGAATTCGATGGCGGCGGTCACTGCATCCAGGAACAGCGCCATGCCGCCATTCGTGTCGATCTCGGTAATGCCGGCCGCATCGATCGTGATCGTGCCGCCGCCGGTCGCCACAAAGCCGCGGCCCGTCGTCGTGGTGATATCGAGGCCGCCGGCGAAGGAGACCGCCGCGCCGGTGTTGCCCGTCAGGAGGACGGCGTCGTCCGCGCCGCTGGACAGCGCGAGTTGATCAGCGAACGTGACAGCCGAGCCGGCGGCCCTGGAGTCAACGATGACCCGGCCAGCGGTGAGCGTGCCAGCCGGCCCGCCATTCGGCAGCATGCCGCGCGTGCCGGTGATGTCGCCCGAACCGCCGGAGACGTCGAGCAGAGTGCCGGCGATGGCGATGTTGTTGTTCTGGATGAAAGTATCCGAGGCAACGTTGGTCAGGTCGAAGGCGACCCTGCCCTGCCCGACGCCGGTGATGGTGACGCCCTCGATCGTGATATCGTTGCCAGCAGCGACGGTGGACGCAGCAAAAACGGCGCTGCCCACCACGCCCGAACTCAGGTCGAACGTCGTGTGCCGAATCTCGTTTCCACCAGCGAGCGTGAACAAGGTGTCCGTCCCGGTAATGGTCGTCTCATTGCCGGTGACATCGCCACCGGTTGCGCCGAGATTGCCGAAGACGTTGGTCGGTTGGATCGTGCCGAAGGAAATAGTGTTGGCATTGCCGAAGCCGGTGATCGACTGGCCGGCATCCAGGTCGAAGCCGGCTGCCGCGAGATCTATCGGCCCGACAAAGGCGAAGATCGTGCCGGCCGCCGTCAGCGCATCCGCGTCGGCCAGCGAAATCGTGTTGATGGTCTGGCTGAGGCCAAACGTGCCGACGGTGATCTGTCCGCCGCTTTGAGAGACGAAGGTCGCCGAATCGGGCGCGACCACCAGGTTGGCGTCGCCGGTGAAGAGGACATCGTCGAAATCGTAGGTTCCCGAAGTCGGATCGAGACCGATCGTGTCGACGGTGTAGCCGCCGACGGCCGCCGTGATGGAGGATTCCAGACCGTCGGCGGAATTCCCGTCCCCGAAGGTGAAGGCTGCATTGGCGGTCGCGGCGCCGCGTCCAGCGGTGCCGAGTTGCACGCCGACACCGAGATTGTCGATATCAGAGCCTTGCGCGAAGGTGATCGTGCGGTTGCCGAGCGTTCCGGAGAGATCGATGCCGGTGCTGGTGGCGCTGCCGGTCGTGGAGCTGATCGTGCTCAAGCCAAACGTCGCAGTGGTTTCGGCGTCGGAAAAATCGATGCCGACCTGACCTGCGTCGACGCCCGAAATGGTCGTCGTTCCAAAGGTCACCGACGTATTCGTGCCGGCGAAGTCGATGCCGGTCTTGCCGGGTCCTCCAGACATGGCGATCGTGGTCGTGCCGAAATCGACCGGGGCCGCGCTGCTATCAACCAGTATGCCGTTGACGCCCGCACCGGTTACCGTCGTCGTTCCGAAATCGATTGTGGCGGCATTGTCCTCGATGACGATGCCGCTCTCCTGCGCCCCGGTGATCGTCGTCGTCCCGGTGACCGCAAAGCTGCCCGCCAAACCCGTCAGCAAAATGCCGTCGCCTGTAGAGAAGCAGCACCCGAAAGCGTTGGTGCTGGTGACCGACGAGAGCGTCGCGTCGAGCGTTGCGTTTTCCAGCCAGAGCGCCTGCCCGTTCTGGGCGTCAATGTCGCCGTCCAGGATGGTGAGGGCGAAGTCGGCCGGCGTCGCGCCCGCGCCAAAGACATCGAGAGCGATCTCACCCTCGGTGGCGATGTCGAGATCGCTGAAAGACAGCGCGCCTTCGACATCGATCAATTGCAGGCCGATATTGTTGACGCGGACCCCTGCGCTGCCGATGCGGGTCGCGCCACCAGCTACAGTGTCTATGACGCCGCTCGACAGGTCGGCATCGAATGTGACGGTATCGAAGACGAATCCAGCTTCGTCTATGTCCGGATTGACGTCGCCGCCATCGTCCATCGTATTGCTGTCGAAGCTAGTGACGAAGACGCTGCCCGGGCCGAAGAGGCCGCTGATGTAGACCCCAGGCCCACCGTCGCTGCTGAATGTGTTCCGGTCGAGCGCGAACTGCTGGTCGGCGAAATTGACGTTCATCAGGCCGGCGGCCCCGAACACGGTGCTGTCCGAGAGCGCGAAGCTGGTATCGGCCTGTTCGGCAATGACGGATATGCCGGTCTGTCCGCCGAGCGGGAAAAAGCCGAACAACGAATTCGCCGCTGCCTCGATAGAATAGCCGACCAGCGGTACGTCCGTGCCGGCCGTGACCACTGCGTTGGCGACCGTGCCCGAAGTGTCGTAGTAGACAAGCCCGAAACCGGCATTGATGACGCTCGGATCGCCCGCCGAGCCGATGTTCACAATGCCGCCATCGCGCGCGGCGACGCCGATATCGGCCGCGGAGACGATGTCGAGATCGCCGAAACTCGTTATGGCGTTGCCGCTGTCGTAGATGTCGACCGCGATCGCATTCGCGCCGAGCAAGATGTCGGCTCCGAGCGCCGTGGCCGCTGCGGTGTTGGTGATCTGCACATCGTCGAAGGTGAAATCGCCATCGGAATCATTGATGATGTCGATGCCTATGCCGGAGGCGGAGCCCGTATCGTCGAGCTCGATCGCGCCGCCGAAGCTGTAGGAACCATCCGCATCGTCAAACAGCAGGCCGGTACCGTTGGTGGCGGTAACCGCCGCATCGAAGACGACTGTGCTCGCATCCCCGCCCGTCACGGATATCGCCCGACCCGCGCTGCCCTTCACGATCGTGCCGCCGGAGACGGTGATGGTCGCGCTACTCGCGTCAAGATTGAACGCCATGCCGGTGAGTTGTGACGCGTCAAGATCCGTGAACAGGAACGTGCCGGCGGAATTGGCGATGCTCACCGCATCGGCGCCAAAGACCGTGCTGAGGACGGTCGTGCTGCCGTTGAAGTTGTATGTTCCGCTGACGACGTTGGCGATCGCTATCGAGTCGCTCGTCGACCGCTCTGCACGGAATGCGCCCAGAGTCAGCGTTCCGCCGGAGGTGCCATCGAGAACGACCGCACTCGCCGACCCGACGGTGAACGGGTCATCGACGAAAATCTGGTCAAAATTGACGCTGCCGAGCGTGACGCCATTGAGGTTGAGTGCAGTGCCGCCTGTGGTTTCAATAATCTGCGACCCTGCGGCTCCAACGTTGATCACGCCTCCGCCCGACGCCAGGAAGCCGGTGCCCGTCGTGGTGTCGATGTCCAGTCCGCCGGCGAAACTGATGATGCCGCTCGCGTTGTTGGATAGCGTTACGGCGGTAGCTGTGCCGGTCCTTATCGCGCTGTTGCCCGAGAAGGTGACGCTCGCAGCGCCGTTATTGAGGTTCTGGACCAGGATGCCGCCGCCGGCGGCCGCATTTGAATCGGCCAGGTTGCCCGACAGGGTCACCGACCCGCCGTCGAGTTCGGCGATGGAAACAGCCAGGCCTGTCGCTGCCACGCCGGTAACGATATTGCCGCCATAGAAGATATCGGCCGAACCGCCCGACAAGTCAGTCGCCGCCGCGCCGACATTGAAGGCCGCGCCGCCGCCATTGTTGGTAAGTGCGCCAGCGCCGAAATCGAAGTCGCCGGCAACACGCTGCAAGTCAATGCCGCGGCCGGAAGCGAAAGTGGCGCTGGTCGAGGTGAACGAACCCGACAATGTGGCCGTGTCGACGAAAACGGCGCCGCCATTCGCGTTGTCGATGACGCCGCCCTGGGCGGCCAGGGTAAAGGTCGTCGCGAGCGTCGTAGTATCGACGACAAGTGCAAGGTCCCCTGCTCCACTGTTGTTGAAAATGTCCAACGTACCGACGTCGAGGCTGCCGCTGGTGTCGAGCAAGGACAGGCCGACGCCAGAAACCCGGCTTGCGGCGCCCGTTCCGATCCGGTTCGCGCCGGAGGCAACCACCTGCTGGATGCCGATGCCGAAATCGGGGTCGGCGTCGAAAGTGACGCCCTCAAAGACAATCCCGCCGCCGACGCCGTTGCCGGTGACGGTGTTGGAGCCGAAGGCGGTGACGAATGTCCCGCCAGGCGTGTCGCTCCCGACCGAGATGGCGAGCGTGCCCGCTCCGGTCGTTTCCCAAACGGTTCCTTCCAGCCCCAGCACCACCGTGCCGGTAGCGCCGGCCGACTGGAACGCCTCGAGGCCAAAGCCGGGCGCCGTAACGGAATTGCCGGAAATCAGATTGAGCTCGACGCTGCCCGCGCCGCTCGCGGAAATGCTGATGCCATCTCCGGTGGCCAGCGCGGCGAATCCGTCGATGGTCAGGTCGGTGAAGTCGAGCGTGCTGGAATTCCCCGACTGAACGATATCGATCGCGTTGTTCGCACCGGAAATGCCCAGGACGGCAAGTCCGTCGAAACTGGCGCTGCCGCCGAAATTGGCCGCCGCAATTCCGCTTGCCGAAGTGCTGCGCGCCGTCAGGTTTGCGAGGTTGAGCGTGCCTGTCGAGGCGAGCGAGATCGCATGCGAGATGGCGCCGATGGAAGAAGCATTGGCAGCATTGCCGATGTTGACGATGCCGGACGACGCGAATGCCAGGCCGGCCGTCGGCCTGGCAGTATCGCCGACCGCTACGAAACCTGAGCCCGTACCAATATTGACCGTGCCTGCGCTGTGCTGGAGGTCCAGTCCGAGCACACCGCCATCAATGGTGAGACCGCCTGCGGTCGCGATATTGATGACGGCAGAATTGGCGCCGTTCACCAGCACTCCGGTTCCAACCACATCGATATCGCCGGCCCCGATCGTGAAGCTTCCTCCGACGCCGCCGATGTTCTGGAGAGCGATCGCCGAAGAGGTGTGACCGTCGAGAGCGACCGACGCAATGGCGACATTGCCGTCGGCAAGGTCGAGATCACTGGCCGAGACGCCGATCGCTCCGCCCCCGGAGGCGATGAGGTCGAAACTGAGCCCGCCCGTTCCGACGCCCAGCGCGGCGAGTTCCAGGGCTTGCCCCCCGGCGGAAATCGTGTTCGCGCCCATGCCGATCACGGTCAGGTCGCCGCCTGTCCCGTCCAGGCGCAGCGTCCCCTCAAGCGTCAGATCATTGAAGGTGAAGACGGTCGCGCCAGCCATCGCTGAGATGTTCAGCGCAGTCGCCCCGCCGATCGTCGAGTTGCGGATCGTCAGGTTCTCGCCCGTGCCGAACGCACCGAAAATGCCATCACCTGCGCCGGTGTTACGGATCAGCACGTTCTGGATGCCGGCCTGGCCTGCAAGGTTGACCGTATTGCCGGCCGATGTGGTCAGAACCGGCAAGACGCTGTCGATGCCGGTCGTGGGTGCTGTGATCGTCGAGGGGTTGATGGCCGCGAACTGGAAGGAAGGCGGCGCGCCGGTGGCGACCGCGCCGAGCGAGGCGACATTGATCCCCTCGCCCGCACTGAGCGCGATCAGCACCTGGCCGTCGGCCAGGTCGAGCGAATTTGCTCCGCCGCCGCTTGCCTGAAGCA
Source organism: Mesorhizobium alhagi CCNWXJ12-2 (assembly GCF_000236565.1). Classification (GTDB taxonomy): domain Bacteria; phylum Pseudomonadota; class Alphaproteobacteria; order Rhizobiales; family Rhizobiaceae; genus Allomesorhizobium; species Allomesorhizobium alhagi. Next base: position 11,147 of record NZ_AHAM01000003.1, read on the forward strand.
GCAGATCGATCAAGTCGCTGGTATTGTCGAGGGTGCGGTCGACCAGCACGATGACAGAGGCGCCGGATGCTTCGGCCTGCGCGATCGTGCCGGGATCGTTGAAAGTGCCGAGGCCATCGGTCCCGAAATTGTCGACGACGAAATAGGACGGGCCCTGCAGGAACGAAGTGTCGCCGACCAGAATCGCATCGAGGAAATTGTAATTGCCGCCGAGCGGCAACGTGTCGATCGTGTTCACCGGCCGGTTAGCGTCGATGAGCGAACCGATATCGGTGATGCTCTCGCCGTCGCCGAAGGTGAAATCCACATTGGTCGTGCTGGAGAACAGCACGCCGTCATCGACGCCGGTGATCGAGGCGCTCTGCCCGCCGTTCACCACCGTATCGCCGAGGCGGATAGTCCCAGAACCGGTGGTGTTCACCAGATTGACGCCGATCGTGTCCGTATTGCTGGTGCTGGTCAGGTCGAAATCGGTGGCAATGAGGTCGCCGTTCATGACAGCGTCGTTGAGAGCGACGCCGACGGCGTTGTCGCCCGTAAGCGCGATTGAAAGCGCTCCGAAAGTGATGTCGCCGGTATTGGTGCCGGTGACGGCAAGGCCGATCCGGTTCGCGCCGATGCCGTTCAGAGCGACGTTTCCGAAATTGAACGCTGCCTGATTTGCGCTGATGGCTATGCCGGCGGCACCCGGGTTGACGATGGTCGTTGTTCCTGCGGTGAACGTGCCGTCAACGTCATTGAATGTGAGGCCGTTTGACACGCTGTTGTTGGAGTGCACGCTGGTAAGCGTCATCGCCAAATTCAGGCTGTCGAGATCGATTGCAGGTCCGCCTTCAGCGTCGATAATGCCGGCGGCCGAACCCAGCGTGAAATCGGTTGCCGCTGTCGAGACTTCCAGGGCGGTCCCGGCGCTATTGATGATGGCGAGGCTGGTGAAGACAATATTGCCGCTGGTATCCAGGAAGGAAACGCCGTCGCCTTGGACACGCTGGCCCGAGCCTTGGCCTATCTGCAATCCGCCGGCCAAGACCTGCTGAAAGCCCGGCGCATCGGGATCGGCGTCAAAGGTAACGCCGCTGAAGAATGCCCCGCCGCCAACGCCGTTGCCGACCAAAATATTGTCGGCGAAAGACTGCACGGCGACCGTGTTTTCGGTGGCCGACAGGTTCTGACCATCGATCTGCACTGTCCGCGCGGCAGCGGTCTCAAAGTTGTTGTTGTCGACGTTGAGGCGAATCGCATTCGCCGCTAGCCCCACGCTCGTAGTCACATCGAGCGCCGTTCCCGTGGAGCGCAACGTGCTGCCCTGCAGATTGAGCGTAAGCGTTCCCGCTCCGGTTGCCGCGACGCCGACCGCCGAACCGTCGATCCCCGCGGTCGAAGTGACCGTCACGTTTTCAATCGTGACGGTACGGTCCTGGTTCCAATTGACGATCCGGATGCCGTTCGCACCCGATCCTAAACCGGCGCCGATTGTCAGATCCTGAACGGTCAACGAGGTGTCGTTGCTCAGGATGGCATCGTCGCCCGTGCGGCCGATCGTGCCGCCATGAATGGCGACTGCGCCATTCGAAACGAGGAATGCACCCTGCATGTCGATGTCATCAAAGTCGACTTCGTCGAAGGAGATAACGCCGGCGGAATCCACTATGTGAATGCCTACTCCCTGCGAGCCGTCGACTGAGGTCACACCGTTGAAATTATATGTGCCGGAGGCATTGGCGATGAAGACGCCGGCGGTCGTGGCGTTCTCCGTCGAGATGCCGCCGAGCGTCAGCGTGCCGCCGGTGGTATCTACGATGGACACGGCTGCATCCGTTCCGGCCGCGGCCGTGTCGGCAACCGTGACCTGGTCGATATCGATGGAGCCGATCTCGACCCCGAACAGTTGGAGCGCCGTCGCGCCTTGGGTGTTTATCGTCTGGGTGCCGACGCCGGAAATCGCGATTGTGCCGCCATTCGAGGCATTAAAGCCTACGCCTGTGGTCGTGTCGACGTCGAGCGCGCCGTCGAAGGAGATCGTCCCGCCCGCGTTATTGGCGAGGTTGATCGCAGTGTGAGCGCCCGAATTCACCACGACCGGGCCGCGGAACGCTACCGAACTGAATCCGCCCGTCATACCGGTCACAGATATTCCGGTACCTCCCGGGTTCTGGATGCTCACATCTCCATCAAACGAAACGTGTCCAGAGATGTTTTCGATATCAAAACCGAAATCGGTGTCAGTTAACGTGATCGAAGATGAGGATCCGAACGTTACGGCACCGGGGCCAATTATCTGATCGATCAGAATGCCGCCGCCACCCGTGGCCTCAAGCGTAAAATTGTCGAACCTCACATCGCCGTCGAATGCGGAATTCTGCCCAACCTCTATGATGCCGGCACCGCCCGCACCTGCGCTTCTGGTAAGCGAACCTGCCAGATTGACGCCTACAAAACCGTCAATTTCGATGCCTGCGCCAGTGCCGGCATGCGTCATCGTCGTATCGATGGTGATCATATTGGAGTCGTCGATATCGACGACTGCATGGGCTCCACTTTGAGCAAGCGAACCCGCAAGGAACGTGAGCCCGGAAACATTTACCAAATTCAACGTGTCGCCGCCGCCGGCGCTGACGTCGACGAACAGGAAACTTACATGGCTGCCCGCCCCTGTGTCTTCTACCGTTATGCCATGGCCGCCCGTCAGCAGGTTAGCGCCGATCGAGCCCTCCAGGACGGAAACGTTATCTGTGGAACCAACTACGGAGAATCCGGCGCCGCCAGCGCCGTCGACCTCAATGGAAGCGAAGGTAATCATGCCGTTGGCACCGTTGAGGGCAATGCCATCGCCACCGGCATTCGTTACCTGGGTGGTCCCGTCGAAATTGAACGTGGCAGCCGAGTTGACGATGCTGATGCCGTGACCGGCCGTCCCGTTGACGGCAATGTCGGCGATATCGACCACGCCGGTGACGCCGTCGAAATCGAGGCCGCGGAAGCCGCTGTCGATCTCCACGCCGGAAACACGCACGTTGTTGACGTTCAGGCCCGAAATGGCTGCGCCGGTTGAGTTGCCGCCGGCGATCAGGTCAGCGATGAGGTTGCCGCTGCCCAGCACGATCGTGTCGCCGCCGGCGTTGTTGTTAACCAGCCGCGCCGCACCGTTGCCCGTCGGATCTGCCTGAACGGCGCCGCTTACGACATTGTCGCCGGTGACGTTGATCGGCGCGCCGCCGATATTGAAAGTCGCGCCATTGCCGAACGAGGCGAGCGTCTGGCCGTCGCCGAGCCCGAAGCCGTCGGCATCCGTTGCGATGTCGACGCCCTGGTTGACCAGCACGAAGATCGCATTGGCGTCGGTAATGGCGTCAGCGCCGGCAGCGTCGATGAGATCGTTGACAGATGAACCGTCGCCGGCGCCGGTGGCGCTGGCTCCGACGAAGATGACGTTGGTCGGATCGAAAAGTTGCGGACCGATCAACGCAGTGGAGCCGAAAGCATATGTGCCGCTCGACGAGATCAGGCCCCGCATGTCGAGCGAGGCGGTTGCGCCTTCGATCGAGCCGCCGCCGAACATGAAATTGGTGTTTGCCATCATGCCGGCTGCACCGTTCACGCCCATCTGCACGCCGGTATCGACGTCCTCGATGACGCCGCCATTGACGATGGTGACGGAGCCGCCCTGGGCGCCCGACAGGTCTATGCCGGTCGTGCCGGGTGCGCCTGTTCCGGCGATATCCAGCGAAAGTGCGGTGAAGGCAGACGTGCTGCCTGACAAATCGAGGCCGGTATTCCCGGCGGCGAGACCGCTTATATCGATGTTGCCGAATTCGATCGCACCGTTGAGGCCGGAAACCTCGATACCATTCCCGCCCGGACCGGAAATGGCGACATCGCCGAAGATCACTTCGCCGGCGTTGCCGGCAATTGCGATGCCGTTCACGCCGGCGTCGCTTATTTCGACCGGCCCGTCGAAGCCGATCTGGCCGCTGTTTTGGTTGAAAGCGATGCCTTGGTCGGTCGCATTTTCAATGCTGACGGCTCCGCCGAATGCCATCTGTCCGTCAAATTCGTCGACGAGTATGCCGCTGCCGCCAACATTGCTTATTTCGACCGCGCCGCCAAAATCGATGGATCCGCCGGACGCCTCGACCACTATTGCGTTGCCGGCAACGCCATCGAGTGTCACAGATCCGCCAAAGGAGATGTCTGCCTGGCTCCCAAGGATCTGAATGCCATCCGAGACGACGTTGGCAATCGAAGCGGCCCCAGTGACCATGAAGTCGCCGCCAATTTCGAAAAGCGAAATGCCGCCGATACCCAAACCGGCGCTGTTTTGGCTTACCGAGTTCAGCGTCACGTCGAGGTCGACGCCTGCTATATTGACGCCGAAGCTGCCATTGCCGGCGATCGTACCGCCCTCGATTGAAAGATTGCCTTGGTCGGGCGAGAAGACACTTAATCCACCGTCCGCATTGTTCTGGACGTCGAGGACAGCAAAGCCGTAGTCGCCCTGGCCGGATATTGCGGCACCGTTGCCGCCGTTGTTGGAAAGCGTCGCTGTGCCGCCGAAGGAGAATGATCCATCCCCCTGAAGCGTCACGCCATCGCCTAAGTTGCCGGAGGCGGTCAGGGCGTTGACCGAGTAATCGCCTGCGCCATCAATCAGCAGGCCGCTGGCCTGGTTTCCCGACAGCGTGGCAGCGCCGACCGAGAGCGTTCCGTCGCCCTGGATCAGTATGCCCGACCCATCATTGCCGGACGCCGTCAGCGATCCCAATGTATAGTTGCCGGCTCCGAGGATCGAGAGTCCGTCGGTCTGATTGCTGGACAGCGTCGTGGTGCCGTCGAAGACGAACGTGCCGTCGCTTTCGATCCGCAATCCCGAGCCGGAACTGCCGGTCGCGCTGAAATCGGAGGCGCTGACATTGGTCGACGTGCCCGTGAAGAGCGCGCCAGCCCCGACGAGATCGACACGGGTCAGCGTCACGCCATCAACATCGTTGCCGAAAATGCCTGTGCCGCCGGTCCCGTTCGAAATGTCGATGTCGGCGATGATCGTGCCGTCGCCCAGGATGACCGTGTTGCCGCCGCCGAGATTGGTCAGCGTTGCAGCGCCCAGCCCGGTCGGATCGTCCTGTACGACGCCATGATCGACATTGTCGCCGGTGACGTTGAGCGGTACCCCGCCGAGCGAGAACTGGCGGCCATTGCCGAAGGAAGCCAGCGTCTGGCCGTCGTTCAACGTGAAGCCATCCGCGTTGTTGATGGCTGAGCCATCATTGACCAGCGCGAAGATCACCCCCGAAGTGGCATCCGCGTCGGCCGTGTCGATGCTGGCGAGATCGTTGATCGAGGAGCCATCGCCCGCGCCGGTGGCTGTCGAGCCTACGAAGATGATGTTGACCGGGTCGAACAGTTGCGCGCCGTTGAACACGGTCGAGCCGAATGCGTATGTGCCGGCAAGCGGGTTCAGGCCGCGCGCGTCGAGCGCCGCAGTCGAGCCGGCGATCGTGCCGCCGCCGAAGACGAAATTGGCATTCGCCGTCGCGCCGCCCGAACCGTTGACGCCGAGCTGTATCCCGGTTTCGACGCCCGCGATCGTGCCGCCGGCCGTGATGACGATCGACGAGCCGCCGAGCGTGCCGGAGAGATCGATGCCGGTCGAGCCGGCTGCCCCGGTGCCGGTGATGTTCACCGATTGTGCTGTGAAATTGGTGCGGCTGCCGGAAAAATCGAGGCCGGCATTGCCGGCCCCGAGTTCTGTGATGACGAGATCGCCTACCACGACCGGGCCGTTGGTTCCGGCGAAAGTGAGGCCGTCGCCGCCAGGCGCTGTGATCGTGATGTCAGCGAACCGAATCTCGGCCGGCGTGTCGGAGATCGCGATCGTCGGGCCGGACGTGTTCGAGATCGTGGTTTCGCCAGTCACGGTAAAGCTGCCGGAGACTGCATCGAGCACGACGCCGGACGTGCCGCCGTCATGTGTGATCGAGGTGAGCACGACATCGGCCTCGATCGGATCGATTATGACCCCGACGTCGCCATTGCCTGAGACGGCACCGGCGGTGGTGCTGAACTCTCCGCCATTGGACGTGACGTCGATG
>NZ_AHAM01000002.1 GCF_000236565.1 Mesorhizobium alhagi CCNWXJ12-2
GCCGGCGCCCTCGACCGTGCGGGCGGCGAGGATGGCCTCCGGCTTTTGCAGGAAAGCGAGCGCGATGCCGCCGGCGGCCATAACCGCGCTGGCCGCCGCGAAGCTCATGCGCATGCCGGCGCGCTCGATGGCCCAGCCGGCGGGCAGTGCGGCCAGCGCCACGAATATGCCGATCATCGAGGTCAGCCAGCCGATCAGCATCAGCGAGAAGCCGACCTCGTCCTGGTACCAGCCGACCAGCGGCGCGATCTTGCCGAGTTGGGTTCCGGCCAGGATGCCGGCCAGGAGCAGAGCCGCGATCGCCGCCAGGCGCATGCTTTTGTCTGTCATCGGCCGCTCGTCCCTTACGTCCGCCGCGCGCAACAGGCGGCGGCTCCGCATTTCTCCGCCATCAATGTTTCCGGACGAAGCCGCCGGAATCGCGCCGGCTGAATAAAAAAGCCGCCGGCGCTAGGCCGACGGCTTTCATATATTTGAAATTGATTATTCATCACGTAAACTACGGCCGCTCTCTTTCTTCCACAATATCCCTTATGACTTTTTCCGACGCAGACAATAAATTCTCCTGCCTAACAAATTCATCCAATAAATTACCCATGGACGATACCGTGACTCGTTTTGCCTTGTTTAATTCGCTGGTCATGCGAGGCATTTCAGAAATCGTCTGGCGAAAATCTCTCAGCGTATCTTTAGCCATCGTAAGTTGTCCGCGCAATCCAAGCACCGAAGCCAACCCATCTTTCGCTTGTGCCAAATTATCTTCACTTTTGTTCATATCCCCAATCATTGAAACATACTTAATGAATGCATCAATGCCGGATGCAAAAGCCTGCTGATAAAGCGGAATTTCGGCATCTAATCGTGTCGAATACTGCTTTAGGTCGGCAGCGGCGAGAGAAATTATGCGAGTTGCCGCACCTCGGTCGACGTTTCCAAAGGAATTTTGAGTCAACTCCTTGGTTTCTGCGGTACGCGCCCGAAGCCGCTCACCGAGCTCTGATGTAGCTTCTCCCATTCGACCGGTAGCCTCTTTAAGTTCCGCAAATTTATTTTCAAATAGCTCGGCATAATCGAACAGCCCAAGCTCTTCATCATCTTCCAGAATTTCGCTTGAAGGTAACACAACATCCCTCGGTGGCGTTCCTTCTAACTTCTTGCTGCCTGAAACAAAATTCTGAATTTTCCTAGCCAAATGCAATCTAAGTAATTTTTCAAAATCGAAATTGCTTTTAAAATTCCAATACAGTAATCCCTCACCACCAAGAGACTCTCTAAATTCATTGACCTTTAGAAGTTGTGTGGTATCAATCATACTGGGGGAAACAGATTCGTCTTTAAAATATATCATAATATCCACCGAAGAAGGATTTTCGTCATGGCGAGCCTTCGCCCTCAAAAATTCCTCTAAAGTTCCTGATTCTGCACGCTTTGTAGGCGTTCCGAAACGGCACCACATTATCCCTATGAAGATGTCGTAGTCTTCTGGGATCTGCGTGTTAATTACGTCTTGTGCATCGGCACCCTTAGAAGGGAACGAATGGGTTTCCCAGCGAACCAATTCCAATCGCACCCCAAATTCGCGACTCCAAGTGATATTTAGCTCATTTACTACTTCTTCAAGCTTCGTTCGCTCATCCGTTACATCGCTCGGTGATGCAACAAAAACGCTCAAAACTTTTTCATGTCGCGGCATTTTATCACCTAACCCTACAATTTCTTAGTTTTTATCGTTTTGCATACATTGCAAAAAAAAGCCGCCGGCGCGAGGCCGGCGGCTTCATTTCCTGAGATCAGGATCAATACGGGCAGGAATTGTCCGACATGTAGTCGTGGACCTTGATGGTTCCGGCGATGATGTCGGCCTTTGCCTTTTCGGCTGCCGCCTTCATCTCCTCGGTCACGAGATCCTTGTTGTTCTCGTCCATAGCGTAGTCGACGCCGCCTTCCTTGAGGCCGAGATCGTTGATGCCGGCGGTGAAGCTATCGTTCTTGGCGTCCATGAAGGCGTTGTAGACCGCGACATCGACCCGCTTGACCATGGAGGTCAGGATCTTGCCCGGCTGCAGGCCGTTCTGGTTGGAATCGACGCCGATGCCGAGCTTGCCGGCATCCGCGGCGGCCTGAAGCACGCCGACGCCGGTGCCGCCGGCGGCTGCGTAGATCACGTCAGCGCCCTGGTCGATCTGCGACTTGGCGATCTCGCCGCCTTTGGTCGGATCGTTCCAGGCGGCCGGCGTGTCGCCTGTCATGTTCTGGATGACGTCGGTCGCGCCGGCGGCCTTGGCGCCGCCGACATAGCCGCAGCCGAAGCGGCGGATCAGCGGAATGTCCATGCCGCCGACGAAGCCGACCTTCTTGGTCTCGGAGGCCATGGCCGCCATGACGCCAACGACATAGGAGCCTTCCTGCTCCTTGTAGACGACCGAGCGAACGTTCGGCTTGTCGACGACCATGTCGATGATGGCGAAGCTGGTGTCAGGAAAATCGGCCGAGACCTTTTCCAGCGCCGCCGCCCAGGAGAAGCCGGCCATGACGATCGGGTTGTTGCCATCCTCGGCGAATTTGCGCAGCGCCTGCTCGCGCTGGGCGTCGTTCTGGATTTCGAAATCGCGGTATTCGACGCCGGTTTCGGACTTGAACTTCTCGGCGCCGTTATAGGCCGATTCGTTGAAGGATTTGTCGAACTTGCCGCCGAGATCGTAAATGATCGCGGGCTTGATGTCCGCGGCGAATGCCGGGAAGGACATTGCTGTTGCAGCCAGAAGGCCAAGAACAATACGCTTCATGTGATCCACACCCTGTAGGTTGTTTTTCGTTGGATGCCGCGTCAAGCTCGTTCCCCGGGCGCTTCGCGGCACATGGCGCAGGCCTCCGCCCCCGCTCGGCAGCCACTCTTGCACGGCGAAAAACAAATTTCACGCGGAATCTTGACCGTTTGGAAAAGGCCCGCGGCAAACAGGCAGCAAGGGTTAATCCGGTCTAAGCCGATGCTGGTTGAGGCATGGCACAGGCGACGCCAGTACCTCGGAGGTTGCAATAGCCGTAGGGGTTCTTGGCAAGATATTGCTGGTGGTCCTCCTCGGCAAAATAGAATTCCGGCGCGGGTGCGATCTCGGTGGTGATCTTGCCGCGTCCGGCGCCGCGCAGCGAGGCCTCGTAGGCGTCGCGCGAAGCCAGCGCCGCCTGGTGCTGGGCCTCGCCGAAGGTGTAGATCGCCGAACGATAGGTGGTGCCGACATCGTTGCCTTGGCGCATGCCCTGCGTCGGGTCGTGGTTTTCCCAGAATGCCTTCAGAAGCTCTGCGTAGGGGACGATCTTCGGATCGAACACGACCAGCACCACTTCGGCATGGCCGGTCAGGCCGGTGCAGGTCTCCTGATAGGTCGGATTGGGCGTGACGCCGCCGGCATAGCCGACCGCCGTGCCCCAGACGCCGTCCATCTGCCAGAACATGCGTTCGGCGCCCCAGAAGCAACCCAGGCCGAACATCGCCTTTTCCATTCCCTCGGGATAAGGCCCCTTGAGCGGCCGCCCGGAGACGAAATGCTTCTCCGCGGTCGGGATCGGCCGATCGCGGCCAGGCAGCGCCTCCTCTGGCTTGGGCAGGTTCAGCTTCTTGTTCAGCATGTCGCTCAGGAAAAACATCCGCAATTCCTCTCTAACGTCAGCAATTGGTCCGATACGCTCGCGATGCGCCTCGAAGGGCGCGCTGTCAGTTGCGGATCGCCAGCCGGCCGATCCGCCGCGGCTTGCGGCCGATAGCGTGGAACAGGAAGGCCAGCGCCGCAAAGACGACAAAACCCGGCATATTGAGGATCCGGATCAGGACCGGATCCCAGAAAAGCGTGTGCATGCGATTCTGGACGAAATCCCGGGTCGCCTCCAGCGTGTCGGGCGAAACCGTCGTCCAGCTTGTGGCGAGCGGCGTCAGCACCAATTGCTCGGCGGCGATGGTGCGGGTCGCGTCCAGCACCGCCATGATGACGGCGACGGCCAAAGCGAGCATCGCGAGCAATCGGAACAGCAGGCGCAGCATTCGGATCCTTCAGCCATCGGTTCGACACGAGACATATGGCGCGCCGCCAAGCTTCGCAATCGGCCACACGCGAAATTGAAACCTGGAAACGCCAGCCGTAATACGCTGGAGAGCTTGTCCCCGATGCAAACAATGTCCATCTCACGGCTTGGCATTCGCTGCGAGATCGACTAGATGGGCCCGGCGTTCCAGTGGCTTGGGAGCCGATCCATTCCGATGGACCGACTTGAGGCCCTGATGATTGGCCGCATGATCCAGTTCGAAAAGCCTCCACCTTTTCGGGATCAAGCCCTGGCCGGCAGCGGACGCATGCGGAGAGATGGCCGAGTGGTTGAAGGCGCACGCCTGGAAAGTGTGTATACGGGGAACCGTATCGCGGGTTCGAATCCCGCTCTCTCCGCCAGCATTCTGCTTAAGATGCTGAATACATTATCAATTTGATCTGTTTTCCGGTCTGTTGGACGGCCACTGGAAGTTCTCTGGATTGTACCTTCGGAGGAATGGATTATCGCGATACGCCGCTCGCCGACCTCGCAGTCATAGCAGAACGACATGGCTTCGGGCTCTCCGCGTCGGCTTGTGGGCTATCTCGAGAAGGAATTTTCGGCGGATGGCCGCTGGAAACTCGTTCCAGTTGTTGGTGGCGATAACGACGGATCGATCCTGGGTCGCCAATGACGCAGTTGTCGGCCTCCCGCCACCGATCCCCTCCCTCTCAGGCATATAGGCGGCCATCCACAGCATGACAAACCACGCTGCAATTCCTCGACAGGGGCGGTCGACGGGCGACGCCGTCAACCGATCAGCGGATACCGAACGCCGCTCGGCTGGCTGTTCATCACGGAGAAGGAACTGGTTTGACTGAGCCGCCCGTTCTCACTGCCTTCGCTCCGGCGGCGTCAGAGAGAGAGGGACCGGATTTTGCGAAGAATGCGGCGTCCAAGTCCCCGTGCCGCTGGTGCATCATCTTTCACCGCCGCTCTTCCCGAGTGTGAAACAATTGCCGGTCCTGACAGTTCTGCCCGCTTGCGGAGGCGCAAACATTGGGCCGGCAAGACCGTTAGGCAAGGCTCAGAGAGTATTCGACGATCACTGGAACAGGAGATGCCGATATGTTTCCGGGTTTGAACAAACGAATGTGCGCTGGCCTCGTTGCCGGAAGCCTGATGCTCCCGATGGGCAGTGTAGCGGCGGTCTCAGCCCAGGAGGTTCCCGGCGACTTTACCGGGATCGTTCGCGAAAAAATTCCGGCCGTCGTCGCGATCACGACGCGGCAATTCGTGGAGGATCAAACGAATTTAATGCCCTTCAGCGATTTCTTCGGCCCCTTCAATGGTGGCCAGAGCCCGGTCCAGCCGCAGGTTCGGGAAGCCCTGGGGTCCGGTTTTGTGATCAGCCAGGATGGCTACATCGTCACAAACAATCACGTCGTTCAGGAGGCAAGTGAAATCCATGTCGTCTTTTCCGACAAGGAAACCTCGCCCGCACAACTCGTGGGACGCGATCCGGCCACCGATATAGCGGTGCTGAAGATCGATCCGCGGCCCAATTTGACGCCTATCGTCTGGGGCGACTCGGACGCGGTGCAGCCCGGCGCATGGACGATCGCGATCGGCAGCCCATTCGGGCTCGGCGGAACTGTTACAGTCGGCGTGCTCTCGGCCCGTTCGCGCGATATCCAGGTCGGTCCCTATGACGACTTTCTCCAGACCGATGCATCCGTCAATCAGGGCAATTCGGGCGGCCCACTGTTCAACACGCGAGGCGAGGTGATCGGCGTCAACACCGCCATTGTCTCGCCTACGGGCGGCAGCATAGGCATCGGTTTCGCTGTGCCGTCCCGCACCGCCCGGACCGTTGTCGACCAGTTGATCCGGACGGGCCGGATCGAACGCGGCTTCATCGGGGTGCGTCTCCAGGAAATCACGCCGGCCACGGCCGAAGCGCTCGGAATGCCGGGCAGCGAGGGAGCGCTGGTCGCCTCGGTCGAACCTGGCGGGCCCGCGGAAAAGGCCGGCGTGCAATCGGGCGATGTAATCACGCGCTTCAATGGCAAGGAGATCAAGAGCGCCCGCGATCTCACGCTCGCGGTAACGAGCCAGAAGCCCGGAACCGAGACTACGCTCACGATGAACCGCGGCGGCGCAGAACAGCAAGCTGCCTTGACGGTCAGTCAGCGCGAGGAAGAGGAGGTGCAGACGAGCGCAGTTCCGACGCCTGAAACGGACGACAGCCTTGGCCTCGCGCTCAGCCCTATTCCGGAGGAGGTCCGACCGCAGCTCGGACTCCAGCCCGACGCTTCCGGGGTGTTTGTGCAGGGAGTGGCGCCCAACAGTCTCGCCGCCGAAAGCGGCCTCCAGCCAGGCGACGTGATCGTCTCGGCTAACGACCGGAATGTGACGCAGCCTTCCGAAGTCGAGGAGGAATTGGTGGAGTCCCGTCAAGAGAAGAGACCCGTCCTGCTGCGCATCAGCCGGCAAGGACAATCCCTCTTCGCCGCGTTGGACGTCTCCTGACTGGAGCGAGAAACAAGACTGGCAGCGCAACTCTTGGACCGGACCCCGGAAAGGTCCCTTGCAAATGTCCAAATCTGGACTATACTCATATCCAGACAGAGGACATCGCATGGCGCGCGCACTCAAAAGACAAGCAGGAACAGTCGAAGCAGGGCCGCAGGTGCTCGATCAGTCGCGTTTCGCGCCGGCCAACCGCAGGCGGCTGAGCGCCCCGGCGTTCCGGACTTTTCTGGCCATTGCCGATCTGTGGGGCCTCGGCGAAGAGGAGCGCCGCCTCGTGCTCGGCTACCCGTCGCGATCCACCTACCACAATTGGGCAAAACTCGCCCGCGAGCACGGCGAATTCACGCTCGACGTCGACACGCTGACGCGCATTTCGGCCGTGCTCGGCATCCATCAGGCGCTCGGCGTTCTCTTCGGCGCGGAGCGGGACGGCGTGGCGTGGCTGCGCGGCCCGCATGACGCCATGGTTTTCGGCGGCAAGCCGCCGCTGGCGCTGGTGACCTCCGGCTCGCAGGACGGGCTGCTGACTGTGCGCCGCTTCCTCGACGCGGCGCGCGGCGGGCTCTACATGGAGCCGAACGCGGCGGACGCGGCGTTCGAACCCTATCGGGAAACGGACATCGTCTTCACGTGACCGAACGGCCTGCAGCGGCGCCGCAGCCGTCGCACCGGCTGATCCCGTCGCAATTTCCGCCGATCGGGCTTTTCGATACGGTGGCGACCGCATCGGACCTCGAGGCGGTGATGGACCTAGCTGGTTGGACCAACGACCGCCTCGTCGCCGAACGCATCCGCCGCCTGCCTGAACATGAATGGGTGTTCGGCCGCGCCAATGCCAGCATCGTCATGGCGGCTTTCCTGCATGTCGCGCCGGCCGGCATGCGCTTCAACGGTCCCGACCTCGGCGCCTGGTATGCGGCTGCGGAGATCAAAACGGCGATCGCCGAGGTCGGCCATCATCTGCGCCGCGAAGCTGTCGCGCGCAAGGCGCCGGCAATGCAGCGCACCTACCGCGCTTATTCCGCCAGCCTGGCAGGCGCATATCTCGACATTCGCGGCCTGCAGACTGAGCGGCCGGAACTTTACGCGCCTGATAGCTACGCCGCATCGCAGCCTTTCGGCGAGGCTGTCAGGGCCTCGGGGGGCGACGGCGTTCTCTACGGCAGCGTCAGGTTCGCCGGAGGCGTCAACGTCGCTGCCTACCGCCCCACCAAAGTGCTGGACGTGACGCAGACCGATCATTTCGAGATTTCCGTCTCCGCGGCCGCACGCCGGATCGACGTGCGCAAGCTCAAGGCTGCACAGTAAGGGCCGAGGTTCCGTCGCACCTGCCGCCGCTATTTCGACTTCCTGGCTTTCGCCTGATAGGCCAGAGAGTTCCAGCTATTGGATGAAGCCAGAGGGCAATATATCATGGCGAGGGCACCAGACTTTCTTAACTTAAGAAAGTCGTCGTCGCCGAGAGCGTTGAGGGCAGCTTCGTCCACCACCTGGAAATCGGTCAGATTGAGAACTTCGCGGCCTTCCAGCGTCACCGTGCTCTTGCGCGTGACGAAAAGCCCGAGCGCGTCGATGCTCTCAATGACCGTACGCGTCGCAGCAAAGCCCATCTGGAACTGGTTGCAGAACTCCAGCGCGCCACGCGTCGCCTGGCTGGGTTCGGTGCCGTCGAAAAGCGGTACGGTCGCGCCGTCGCCTCCTGTCAGCGACGCCGTCACCGTCTCGACGATGCGGTCGCTTTCACGATCGATACACAGCGTCAGCCGCTCCGTCGGCTGCTTGTCTTCAGCCAGCACGAAAGGATAGCGGCGTACATAGGCAGGCACGTAATGCGGAGCGGTCCACGAGCCGTCCGGCTCAACGAAAAGGTTCTCGTTCTGCCGCAGGCCGGTGATGACGACCGGCGCCTTCTGCGGGCCGACAAAGACGATCGGATAGGAACGCATCGCCGCCGGCATTTCCGACGCCATGATGGGAACGGCGTGCGCGGTCGCAGCAAAGCCATAATCCGGCTTCGTCACTAGGCTGAGTGTGCCATGCCTTGACGGATGCAAGGCCTCCGGCTTCCGGTAAAACATCGGCAATTGCGTCTTCGAAGCGTCCGGCCCGCTGGCGGATGTTTCTGTAACGGCTGCCTGTCCAATATCGGCCAAATCGTCTACTCCCCCCGTGTCGAGTTCCCCAAGCCATTCCTCTGTTTTCTACGCGAGGCGCCCGCATCGTGCAAACGGCTTTCGGACATCGTCAACACTATGGACAGCCCGGCATACCTGGGCAACAGTGCGCCATCGTCCACCGTCGGCTCTCCCACCATGATCGAAAACCTCACCCGCTCCCATTTTGAACCGCATGTCGGCGACGTCTTCGCGATTGCCACAGAGGGGGCAGACGTCCCACTGGTGCTGAATGAGGCAAAGCCGCTCGGAACGGCATTGCGCGAGGGCGGCGCGTTTTCGTTGAGCTTCATTGGACCGGCGGCGTCTCTCCTGCCGCAAGCGACCTACCCCCTCCGGCACGCCGTTCTGGGCGAAGTCGAAATTTTCATCGTGCCAGTCGGGCGGCATAAGGACGGCGTCGTCTACGAGGCCGTATTCACCTGACGCTGGAGCAGCAGGTAGACGCCCTTGTCCTCAGCTATTTCGAAGCCAACGCGCCGGTAGAGAGTCAGCGCCGGGTTCATCCGTTCGACATGTATGCTGACCGTCTTGCGTTCGGCGCCGGCCTCGTCGATCAGGTCGCCGAGCATCGCTGTGCCGAACCCATGGTTCCGCGCCGCCGGCGTCAGCGCGATATCGATGATCCGGACGTCACGCGGCCAGCGCACGAAATAAAGTCGCCCGACGGCGCGACCGCCGGTTTCCGCTATCAGCCACTCGGCGCCGGGGTAATGGCGCATGTAGTGGGTGTGCTGTGCGGCGAACTGCTGGGCGAGGAAATCGCGTTTGGCAGCGTCTGGCCATCCCGAAGCTGCCAACTCCCCTTCCCGCGTCGATGCATAGAGCGCCGAAAGGAACGGCAGATCATCGTCACCGATAGGGCGGAATAGCAAGCCGGCCGCCGTGGATCTCGCCCATGCCGGGCGGGGGACGGCCGCCCTGCCCGCGCCTTGGGGTGCTGGGCCGGCCGCCAAACCGGTCAGCCGCGCGGCGGAAATACGCCCTGCAAGGCTATGCAGAAATAGCAGGTCAGGTAGGGCTGCATGTTGTTGTGCGGTTGGTCGCCGCCGGCGGGTGGAAGCGCCTCCGGAGCCATTTGGACCAGATTTTGTGTACTGTCCTGCTGATAGACGTTAGCCAGCCGAGCAAGCGTGTTGCCGGTGGCGACGGGCGAATCGCCGAGCGTATTGTTGCCGCGGAGCGCATGGCTGTGCGCCGGAATTTCCGATTGCAGCAGCGTCACCGTTTCCGATCCGGCGGTTTCACCGAGATCGTGCAGACTGAGGCCAGGCCCCTGCCCCGGATGCATAGGCGCCCTGCCCTGCAGGTCCGGCAGAGCAAAATTGCTCTTGCCGTTGCCGCCATAGGTCGTTCCCAAGAGCGAGAACAGGGCCGTGTTCTGCGACAGCGGCATCAGCTGGCCGTCGCACCAAGCCCAGCCTTTCGGAGCGAAGTTGAACGGGAAAATGCGAATTTCGGCGACGAAAGGATCGGCCACTGGTCTGCTCCTAGGTCGGGCTCGGGAAAATCCCGAAGAGCGAAATGATGAAATCGACGCAGAGATAAGGTTGGAAATTCGTGTGCGGCTGGCTGCCACCGACCGGGCTGATTGCGTTGGCGGCCATGGTGACGGTCGGCGTATCTTCCAGATAGAAGAAGGCGCCAGCAGTTCCGGTTTCGGCGGGAACCCGGCCGCCGGGATTGCCATCCGCCGCCACGGAGGACGAACCGAGCAAAGGATGGCTGTGCACGGGAATTTGCTGGATGGTGAGTGTAATCTCCTCGGCGCCGCCGGTTTCGGCCAGGATAAAGCCGTTGCCCTGATGAATCGGAATGCGTCCGCGAAGATCCGGCAGGCTGAACGTACTTTGCCCGTCGCCGCCGTACGTCGTCCCGATCAGTTGGAAGAGCGTTTC
>NZ_AHAM01000001.1 GCF_000236565.1 Mesorhizobium alhagi CCNWXJ12-2
CACGATAAGACCAATGAGATAGATGACACTGTTCATACGAGGACACCTCCTGTTCGAGGTCGAACTTATTAGGCTGCCCTGATGTTCCTAAAATGGGCGATTTTTTTCCGGATAAAGCCGCTGGCTTCTCAAACGTGTTTTTTGCAACCGATGCGGCCACTGCGAGTTCTGCGGCGGCAGGGGGCCGAAACCCGGAGAATGGCGGTGGCGGCGCAGACGGAATTGCAGGAAATGGAAAGAGGGCGCGGTCGCGATGCCGACCGGCCGTCCGAAATCCCTCTGGCGGGGTGGTGGGATATTGGCTGGCGCGTCTGGCGGGAAGTCGCCCAGGACCGGGTTCTTCTGATCGCCGCCGGCGCGACCTTCTACCTTCTGCTCGCGCTTTTTCCCGCGCTCGCCGCCTTCGTCTCGCTGTATGGCTTTGTCGCCAACCCCTCCACGGTGGCCGAGCATGTCTCCCATCTCGGAGGCCTGCTGCCTTCGGCCGGCATCGACATCATCAGAAATCAGTTGGAGTCGCTCGCCTCGCAAGACCAGCAGGCCTTGGGAATAGGCTTCGTTATCGGCCTGGCGATCGCGTTGTGGAGCGCAAATAACGGCGTCAAGGCGCTGTTCGACGCCATGAACATCGCCCATGAGGAGACCGAAAAGCGCAGCTTCATAAAGCTGAATCTGATGTCGATCGCCTTCACCATGGGCGCGCTGCTGATCGCGATAGGCCTCATCCTGACGGTCGGCGTGGTGCCTGCGGTCCTCGCTTTTCTGCGGCTCGACGGCTGGGCGGAAACGCTCATCGCCATCGGCCGATGGCCGGTGCTGCTCGTGGCGATCCTCACCGGCATCTCGCTGATCTACCGCTTCGGGCCGAGCCGGCGTCCGCCCAAATGGCGGTGGCTGAGCTGGGGCGCGGTGATGGCGACGGTGGTTTGGGTCGCCGCGTCCTGGGGCTTCTCGTATTATCTGCAGAATTTTGCCAACTACAACGCGACCTACGGATCGCTTGGCGCGGTGATCGGTCTGATGATGTGGACCTGGATTTCGGTGATCATCCTGATCGTGGGCGCGGAGATCAACGCCGAGATGGAGCATCAGACGGCTCGCGATTCGACCGTCGGCGACCGCTCAAGGCCGATGGGGGAGCGCGGCGCAGTGGTCGCGGACACGCTCGGCAAGACTGCCGAGGAGCTATAGCCCGCCATCGGCGAATGTCAGCGTGCTCTATGGAAATGTCGAACGGCTCCATTCGCGGAAATCATGCGGCTAATCAAAGTTGGAGCCCCAGAGTGAGGGACTCCAACACCGATTAGACAATGGTCGTCCACTTACATCGATTCGACCATTGAGCAGAGCTCAGTCATTGCAGTGCTGTAGGTGCCGGATCCTGCCGTGCCGCTAGCGGCCATATCGGACGAGGTCGTGTCCGTACCGGTCGTCCCGGTAGTCGTCGAGGCCGTAGTATCGGTGGACGTGCCGGCGGCCGGGCCGCTGGTGTCGGGTGTGGTCGAAGCCGTCGTATCCGTTGACGTACCAGCTGTACCTGAGGCCGTGCTGTCGGACGGAGTTGTTGTTGAAGCGGTCGTGTCCGTCGACGTGCCTGTGCCTGTCGTTGTATCCGAGGCCGTGCTGTCGGACGGAGTTGTTGTCGTTGAAGCGGTCGTGTCCGTCGACGTGCCTGTGTCGGGAGCAGAGGCCGTGGCCGAAGAGACCGTGGCGCAATCCTGCTTGACCTGCGCCTGCTGTTCCGTGCTCAGCGAGGACCAGCTCGATTTGATTTCATCCTGGCTCTTGAGCTGGGTTTTCGAGGCGTCGGCGAAGAAGGCGTCGGCGATCGGGCCTGACCAATCGCTGGTCAGCTCCTTGTCGGCTTCGGTCATCATCATCGTGTCGGTCGCCCCCGGGGTTGCCGTGGTGGCGCCGGACGTGTCGCTGGTCCCGGTCGTGCTGCTTTGCGCAATGGCGCTTGTGCCCAGCGCCAGCGTAAGCATCGAAGCTGCAATAAGTCTGTACATCATGTCCATGAATCCCGTTTGTGGTTGGAGTTTTCGCCCGCTCGGGGCGCGAACAAAACCGACCCGCTTGGATGATGTTCCGATATTTTTCCAAAAAGTTCCCGACCCGGCGCCGCGTCAGGGGCAGCCACAATCCGCAAGTTTCATTTCGTTCTTGCCGGGCCGCACGGAACATCGTCCGCCTCCCGCGGTTCGGATGGGAAGGGAGGCGAAGCTGATGAAACGGTCATGGGAAATGACAAGCATCATCGTGGTAGCGGTCATAGCCGTCGTGATGCTGATCGCTTTTCTGTGGATCAATGGCGGCTTCGGCACGGCTCCTGTTGCAACTCCAGGGAGCGAGCACCCGGCCACCAGGGCGCCTGCCGACGTCGAACCGCCCGAGCCGAACACGCCTGCCGCCGAGCCGCAATGAGCCCGGCCTAAAAGTCACCGAAGGAGTTGCACTTGCCGGATCAGAGGTGGTTCGGCGCTGCCGTCGCGAGTTCCGGCCGCTTCGACGCCTTCGAAACCACCGCGCCGGCGGCTTTGGGCGATGCGGACTTGCCCAGACTGACATAGCGCAATCCGTGCAGCGCGATCTTCTGAGCAGTGAACAGGTTCCGATAGTCGATCAGCAGGCTGCCCGACATAGCCTTCGCCAGCCGTTTCAAGTCAAGCGCGCGGTAGTCCTCCCATTCGGTGAGGATGACCACTGCGTCGGCATCCTGCGCCGCGGCATAGAGGCAGTCATGCATTTCGACACCGCTGAGATGACGTGCGGCGTTGGCCTCGGCCTGAGGATCATGAGCGCGCACCGACAGCCCGGCCTGCTGCAGCAATGGAATGATGCTCAACGCCGGCGATTCACGGACATCGTCGGTATTTGCCTTGAAAGCCAGGCCGAGCACCGCCACTCGCGCGCCCCGCGCCCGGTCGCCGAGTTCTGCGACGACGCGGCGGGCCAGGCTGCTCTTGCGGGTCTCGTTCTTGGCGACAAGCGTCTCTACGAGAGACTGGCGCGCGCGGTGCTTGCGGCCGGTCGCCACAAAGGCTCGCGTATCCTTCGGAAAGCAGGATCCGCCGAAGCCTGGGCCGGGCGACAGGAAGCTCGTGCCGATGCGGCGGTCGAGGCCCATTCCCCTGGCTACCGCCTCAATCTCGCCGCCGACCTGCTCGCAGAGGTCGGCGACATCGTTGATGAAGCCGATCTTGAGCGCGAGGAATGCGTTCGACGCGTATTTGATCAGTTCGGCATTTGCCGTGTTGGTGACCAGCACGGGCGTTTGGCGCCGCGTGAGCGGTGCATAAAGTTCTTCAAGCAAGGCGGCTGCGCGTCGATCGTCGGCGCCGATGACGATGCGGTCCGGATGCAGGAAGTCCTCGATCGCCGAGCCTTCGCGCAGGAACTCGGGATTGGAGGCGACCGAGAAGTCCAGCCCCAGCCGTTTCTCGGCGATCACTTCGCGAAGCCGTCGGCAAGTGCCGACGACAACCGTCGATTTCACGACCACGACGGTGTTCGGCTTCATGACGGGCGCAATCTGTCGGGCGGCCGCTTCGATGTAGCTCAAATCGATGTCGCCATTGGCTCCGGCCGGCGTCCCCACTGCAAGGAAGATCGCATCGGCCCTGCTGGCCGGCCCCTTTGTGTCGGCCGAGAAATCAAGCCGGCCGCCATCGCGGTTCTTGCGGATCAGGTCATCCAGGCCGGGCTCGTAGATCGGCGTTGCGCCTGCGGCGAGGGCTTTGATGCGCGCCGCGTCGGTATCGACGCAAGTTACCGAATGGCCGAGTTCTGCCAGGCAGGCGCCTGTGGTCAGTCCGACATAGCCTGCACCGATCATCACCACTTTCATGTGTTTTTCCTGCGTCTGTGAAATCGATACTAAAACGGCCCTCCCAACAATCCTGGGCCTCATCTGTTCCCGCAAGGGTGGATGGAAGTCCCCGAAAAGCTGGCTTCGCCCGGCTCGCCGGATTAGTCGCGCGACTGCTCCGAACTCTCGATTTCATCCAAGACGGTTTCGGGGTCGACGTCCTTCTGCAACTCGTCCAATTCGGGGCCGATCGTTTCGGAAAGACCGAGATGGTTCGTGATCGCCGACACCATGGTGATCAGTCTCGTGACTTCGTGCTCGGACAAAAGGCTGATCTGAAGATTGAGGTCTGCGCGCCGGTCGTCGTTTTCCGCCATCCGGTTCTGGCTGATCAAAACGAAGCTGGTCAGGAAAATCGCCTCGACCGAAGCAGTCATAGCCAGGATGACAAACGAGGGGTCCCACGGCTCCATTACCGGCAGCCAGCCTGTGTTCACGCCGATCCAGAAGGTGACCGCAGCCAGGTGGAGATAAACGAAAGTCATGCTTCCGGTAAAGGCGGTGATGATTTCGGCCAGACGCTCCTGAAAGCCGGCCGTTGCCGCTTCCCGATCACGACGCCGCACCATGGCGCGGATATTGTGTTCGAGCGCGGAACCGAGTTTCGCGGCCTCCTCCCGAGACCGCCCTGGCGGTTGCCGACTGCTGGATCTGGAGCGCTGCATGGTGTGCCTGTCGTTCGGATAAAGCACCTAACTGCCTCGCGGGCAATCGGTTGCGTCTGTGCAGGCCGCCGTCCAGCCGTGGAATTGCGCGCGGTGATTGCAGTCGATCACCCTCGGACAGGATGCCGGGAACATATTCGGGAACTCGCAGTTCGGAGCCGGTATTTTCATCCGGAATGTTCGAGGAGCAATTTCTTGAAGCGGATCCTTGTTACCGGTGGCTGCGGCTTCATCGGTCGATATGTAGCTGACGAACTTTTGGCCAATGATTACGAAGTGCGCGTACTGGACAGCTTCATCGAGCAGGTCCACGGCAAGACCGCGGCCAAAAGTGCGCCGGATGTCGAAATCGTAAGGGCCGATTTGCGGGACGCGGATGCCCTCAACGGCGCGCTCGACAGCGTCGATGGTGTGGTGCATCTGGCCGCCGAGGTCGGCGTCGGGCAGTCCATGTACGAGATCGCGCGCTATGTCGGCGGCAACGACCTTGCTACGGCGGTTCTTCTCGAAGGGCTGATCCGCAAACCCGTCCAGCGCATCGTCGTAGCCTCGTCGATGAGCGTTTACGGCGAGGGGCTCTATGAGACGCCTGACGGCAGGCGCATCGGCAATGCCCGGCGGCAGCAGGCCCGTATCAAGGCCGGCGCGTGGGATCTCGTCGGCCCCGGCGGCGAGCGGCTGACGCCGGTGGCGACCGACGAGGAAAAGCCGGTCGATCTCGCCTCCATCTATGCGTTGACCAAATACGCGCAGGAGCGGGCGGTGCTGATCTTTGGCGAGGCCTATGGCGTCGATGCTGTAGCCCTGCGCCTGTTCAATGTCTTCGGCCCCGGCCAGGCCCTGTCGAATCCCTATACAGGCGTGCTGGCGAACTTCGCCTCCCGCCTGGCAAACAGCCAGCCGCCGATGATCTTCGAGGACGGCCGCCAGCGCCGCGATTTCGTCCACGTCAAGGATGTCGCGCGGGCGTTCCGGCTCGCTCTCGAACAGCCGCAGGCGCGCGGGCATGTGATCAATGTCGGCAGCGGCCAGGCATACGCCATCAGCGAGGTAGCCGCGCTGCTGGCCGAAGCGATGGGCGTGCCGGAGATCAAGCCGGAAATTCTGGGCAAGGCCCGTTCCGGCGACATACGCAACTGCTTCGCCGATATCTCCAAGGCGCGCGAACTGCTCGGCTTCGCGCCGCAATTCCAGCTGGAGAATTCGCTCGGCGAACTGGCGGAGTGGGTGGGAGAGACCTGCGCGGAGGATCGCGGGGCGGAGATGAAGCGGCAACTCGAAGAACGGGGCCTGGTTTCATGACGAAACAGCGTTCCCTCTCCGCGGAAGGAGATGCCGCGGCTGGCGTGCTGGCGAAGCCGGCGACGATCGGCAAGGCTGCGCCTGTCGTCGTCATCGGCGGCAGCGGCTTCATCGGCTCCAACCTTGCAGCGAGTTTTCTGGCCGATGGCGAGGACGTCGTTGTTGTGGACAATCTGAGCCGCCCCGGCGTTGACCAGAATCTGGCGTGGCTGCAGGAGCGCTTCAGCGCCCGGGTGCATCCGCTTGTCGCCGACATTCGAGATCGCGCTGCGATCGAGCCTGCCTTCGCAAATGCCAAGGCGGTGTTTCATCTGGCCGCACAGACCGCAGTGACCACCAGTCTCGCCGATCCGCTGGAGGATTTCGAGGTCAATGCCCGCGGCACGATCAATGTGCTCGAAGCGGTGCGCAAGCGCGGCAGGCGAGTTCCCGTCATCTTCGCCAGCACCAACAAGGTCTATGGCGGTCTCGACGACATGGCCATGATCGAGATCGATGACCGCTATATTCCCGCCGATGAAGCCGTCCGCAGTTTCGGGGTGGCCGAGACCCGTGGGCTCGATTTCTGCACACCCTATGGCTGCTCCAAGGGCGTCGCTGATCAGTATGTGCTCGACTATGCGAAGAGCTACGGCTTGCCCACGGCCGTGCTGCGCATGAGCTGCATCTACGGGCCGCGCCAGTTCGGCACCGAGGACCAGGGCTGGGTGGCGCATTTCCTCATCCGTGCCCTCGAGGGGCGGCCGATCTCGATCTATGGCGATGGCAAGCAGGTGCGCGACATACTGCATGTCACCGATGCGGTCGCGGCGTACCGGGCAGTGCTGGACGCCATCGGCTCGGTCAGGGGCAACGCCTTCAATCTGGGCGGCGGGCCCCTTAATGCCGTCAGCCTGCGTCTTCTCCTGCGCGAAATCGACCGCATCACCGCCAGCGACACTCGCGTGACATACGGGGACTGGCGGCAGGGCGACCAGTTCTACTTCGTCGCCGACACCCGCAAGATCCAGTCGGCCCTTGGCTGGAAGCCGCGGGTCGGCTGGCGCCAGGGCGTGCGCGATCTGGCGCGCTGGCTGGAGACGAACCGCATCACGCCCGAAGTGAGGGCCATTCCCGAGCGGAGGATCACCGCATGAGAGCAGCCCTGGTCAATCCATCGTGGACCTATGACGGCAGCATTTATTTCGGATGCCGCCATCCGCATCTGCCGCTGGAGCTCGGTTATTGCAAGGCGCTTCTCGAAGGCGACGGGCATGAGGTGCTGATGCTCGACGGGCAGTTGCAGCACCTCGACAATCGGGCGCTCGCATCCCGTGTGGCGGGTTTCTCGCCTGACTTCACCGTCGTCACGACCGCCCCCACCTACCTTTTTTGGCGTTGCGCGCCACCGGAACTGCGCGTGCCCGCGGAATTCCTGTCGGCATTGGGCGACAGCGGCGGCGCGACCGTGGCGGTCGGCCCGCACGCCTCGGCGACACCCGCTCCGACGCTGCGCAAGCTCGGCGTCGACATTGTAGTCCGCGGCGAATGCGAGGAAGTGGTCGCCGAACTGGCCTCCACCCGCGATTGGAGCAACATCGCCTCGACTGCCTACCTCAAGGATGGCCGAATTGTCGTGAACGGACCCATCCACGCGAGTTCGTTCGTGAACCATCCGGCGCTGAAATGGCCGGCGGGATGGCTCGCCAATCACGACCACCACCATCACCGCTTCGATAGCGAGCCGCACGGCCTCGGGGCCGAGGTCGAGGCCTCGCGCGGCTGCCCGTACAATTGCAGCTTCTGCGCCAAGATCGATTTCCGCGACGCTTACCGGCGGCGAAATCACGACGCGATCATGGAGGAGATCGACGGGCTGATCGCGCAGGGCGTCGGTTACATCTATTTCATCGACGAGATCTTTCTGCCGCAAAAGGCGCTTCTCGAAGCCCTCGTCGATCGAAACGTCCAGTTCGGCGTGCAGACCCGGATCGATCTCTGGAAACCGGAGTTGCTCGAACTGCTCGGCGCCGCCGGCTGCGTGTCCGTCGAAGCCGGGCTGGAAAGCCTTACGGTCGAAGGCCGCGAAATGCTGGCCAAGCGCTGCCGCCTCGGCACGGAGGAACTGGCTGAACTGCTGATCAAGGCGCGCCGCCATGTGCCGTTCGTCCAGGCCAATCTGATCGGCGTGGTGCAGGACGAGAAGTCGCTCGTCGACTACTGGCGCAAGCACCTCATCTCCAATGGCGTGTGGGCAAACGACCCGGTGCCGCTCTATCCCTATCCGAGTTCGCCGAGCTACCGCGAAATATGGGGCGAGCCTGACGACCGCGCCTGGGAGCGCGCCCACGATCATTATCTCGCCTCGTTCGACGCCTTCAGCGATATCCAGGAGCAGCAGCCTCTGCCTCTGCCGGTCCTGGAACAGCAATGCTGCAGGGTCTGACCATGCCGCCGCGCCGAATCTTGATGACGATCGACGCCGTGGGCGGCGTCTGGCGCTATGCCATGGATCTGGCGGCTGCATTGCGAACTGAGGGCGTCGAGACTGTATTCGCAGGTCTCGGGCCCGCTCCCTCGGCAGATCAGCAGAGCGAGGCAATGGCGATCGGAACCCTCGAGTGGCTCGACGCACCGCTCGACTGGATGGCGAGGGATGAATCGGAACTCGATGCGCTGCCGCGGCTCGTTGCGCGGATGGCCGACAGGCGCCAGATCGATCTCATCCATCTCAATCTGCCGTCGCAGGCGCGCGGGCTCGAAGTCTCCTGCCCGGTCGTGGCGGTTTCCCATTCATGCGTGGTTACCTGGTTCCAGGCAGTGCGGGGCGCGCCGGTCCCCGACGGGTGGGCTTGGCAGCAAGGGGCCAACCGCGCCGGCTTTGACCGGGCGGACGCCGTAATGGCGCCGAGCCGCAGCCATGCAGACATGCTTTGCGCCTGCTATGGGTCGCTTCCGCGCCTCACGGTTGTTCCCAATGCGGTGACCGACCATTCGCCGGCGGTCACTGTCACCAGAGAAGACTTCGTCTTCGCCGCCGGGCGTTGGTGGGACGAGGGCAAGAACGGCGAGGCGCTCGGCAGAGCCGCCGCGGCAATGGCGTGGCCGCTAGTCGTTGCCGGACCGACGACCGGCCCCGCCGGCCAATTCGTGTCGATGGACGGTGTCAGGCAAATCGGCGAGGCTTCGAACGCAAAAGTTCGGTCGCTGATGGCCGGCGCCGGCATCTTCGTCTCGCCCTCGCTCTACGAGCCTTTCGGCCTCGCCGCGCTGGAGGCCGCGCGTTCTGAGACGCCGCTGGTCCTGTCCGACATCCCGACCTATCGCGAACTGTGGCACGGCGCGGCGCTGTTCGCAGACCCGCATCGGCCAGATGCTTTTGCGGACGCGGTCAACCTGCTCGCCGCCGACGAGGGACTGCGCATGGAAATGGGCGCGAAGGCGCTTGCCCGATCGCGCCGGTTTACCCCGGAAGCGCAAGCGGCTGCGGTGCTTCGCGTTTATGAGGCGGCGGCCCACTCGGCGTTTCCGCTCGGCGTGGCGGTGTAGCGATGCGGTTTGTCTTCTACACCCACTCGCTGGTTTCGGACTGGAACCACGGCAACGCGCACTTCCTGCGTGGTGTAATGCGCGACCTCATCGCCCGCGGCCACAACCCAATCGCTCTCGAACCCGAGGATTCCTGGAGCCGCCAGAATCTCGTGGCGGAGCGCGGCCCGCTCGCAGTCGAGCGCTTCCGCCGCGATTTCCCCGGCCTGGTTTCAAAGAGCTATGGCCCGGATTTCGACCACGAGGCATCGTTGCACGATGCGGATGTGGCGATCGTGCATGAGTGGACGGAGCCTGAGCTTGTCGCGCGGATCGGTCGCATCCGTCGCAATGGCGGCAGGTTCACCCTGTTCTTTCACGACACGCACCACCGCGCTGTCTCGCAGCAGCGCGCCATCGCCGACCTGATCCTGCAGGACTACGACGGCATACTCGCCTTCGGCGAGACATTGCGGCAGCGCTATCTCGATGCCGGCTGGGGCCGGCTCGTGTTTACCTGGCACGAAGCGGCCGACGACCGGCTGTTCCGGCCATTGCCGGATGTCGAGAAGACCAGCGATCTTGTCTGGATAGGCAATTGGGGCGATGACGAGCGCACCGCCGAACTGGAAACGTTCCTGATCAGGCCGGTCGTTGAACTCGGCATAGACGGGACGGTCTGTGGCGTCCGCTACCCGGAGGAGGCGCTGGCCGCTCTTCGCGGCGCCGGTTTGCGTTACCGCGGCTGGATCGCCAATGCCGACGTGCCGCTGGCTTTCGCGCAACACCAGGTGACGGTGCACATCCCGCGCCGTCCCTATGTGGAATCACTGCCCGGCATACCAACGATCAGGATGTTCGAGGCTCTGGCCTGCGGCATTCCGCTGATATCGGCGCCGTGGGACGATGCGGAAGGCCTGCTCCGGCCGGGCGAGGATTTCCTGTTCGCGCGTAGCGGCGTGGAAATGACTGCGCTTCTGCGACAGGTGCTCTCCGACGGGGCCATGGCCGCCGCTTTGGCTGCCTCCGGCCTCGAGACAATCCGCGCGCGGCATACCTGCCGCCACCGCGTCGACGAACTGCTCGCCATCCTGGCCGATCACGGTTCGGCTCGCGTCATCGATCAACTTGCGCCGAAGGAAGCTGCACAATGAAGATTGCGTTTTACGGCTCCAGCCTGCTCTCATCGTACTGGAACGGGGCGGCGACCTATTATCGGGGCCTGCTGAAAGCGCTTGCGGCGCGCGGCTACGACATCACCTTCTACGAGCCCGATGTCTATGACCGCCAGAAGCATCGCGACATCGATCCGCCCGACTGGTGCAAGGTCGTGGTTTATGACGGCACGATCGAGGCGTTGCGGGAAGTGACCCGGGAAGCGGCAAACGCCGATATCGTCGTGAAGGCGAGCGGCGTCGGTTTCGAGGATACTGCGCTGCTCGAGCACTCGCTGGCCTGGGCCCATCCCGGCGCGCTCAGGATATTCTGGGATGTCGATGCGCCGGCAACGCTGGCAGAGCTGCGCGCCGATCCCGCTCATCCGATGCATCGGGCGCTGAAGCGCCGCATCGATCTCGTGCTGACCTATGGCGGCGGCGATCCCGTCGTTTACGACTACCGGCAGATCGGGGCGACGGAATGCATCCCGATCTACAATGCGCTCGACCCCGAGACCCATCATCCCACCGAGCCAGATCCACGCTTTTCCGCCGATCTGAGCTTCCTCGGCAACCGCCTGCCCGACCGCGAGGAACGGGTCGAAAGCTTCTTCCTTGCGCCTGCCGCGAGGCTGCCCGGCCAGAAGTTCGTCCTCGGCGGCGCGGGCTGGGGCGACAAGCCGATGTCGGCGAATGTCGACTATATCGGTCACGTCCCGACCCGCGACCACAACGCCTTCAACTCGACACCCAAGGCGGTGCTCAACATCAGCCGCTCCAGCATGGCTGAGAACGGCTTCTCGCCGGCCACCCGCGTTTTCGAGGCGGCAGGCGCCGCCGCCTGTATGATCACCGATGCATGGACCGGGATAGACCTGTTTCTCAAGGACGGCGAAGAAATACTGGTCGCTCGTGACGGTCAGGATGTCCAGGAATTGCTGCAGGAGCTTTCGCCGGAGCGCGCCCGCGACATCGGGCAACGCGCCCTGGAGCGCGTCCTGCGCGAGCATACCTACGCGCACCGGGCCGCCGACGCGGATCGCATCTTCCGGAGCTTCGCCGGCAGGGCGGTGGTGGAGGCGGCGGAATGAAGAACCGGTCGCTGGACATAGTTTTTATCGGGCTTTCCCTTTCCTCATCCTGGGGAAATGGCCACGCAACCACGTTCCGCAGCCTGCTGCGCGGCCTTCATGCCTTAGGCCACTCGGTTCTGTTCCTGGAACGTGATGTTCCCTGGTATGCAGACAGCCGCGATCTGCCGGATCCCGACTTCTGCGTCCTGAAATACTATGACGGTGTATCGGACATGACGAGCCGGTTCGCCAAAGCTTTGAACGACGCCGATGCGGTGATCGTGGGCTCATATGTACCACAGGGCGTACAGATCATCGATGCCGTCGCGGCCGTCCGGTCAGGGCGCCCGCTGTTCTTCTACGACATCGACACGCCGGTCACGTTGGCCAAGCTCGCCAATAATGACGAGGAATATCTGGCACGCCGCCAGGTCCCGCTGTTCGACACCTATTTCTCCTTTTCCGGCGGGCCGGTGCTCGACAGGCTGGAAGCCGAATTCCGCGCCCGCAACGCCGCGCCCCTCTACTGCTCGGTGGATGCCGGGCAGTACCGCGCCACCGGCGAGCCGGTCGAGTGGGATCTCGGCTATATCGGCACCTACAGCCCCGACCGCCAGCCGGCGCTCGAGCGCCTGCTGATCGAGCCCGCCCGGCGTCTTCCCGACAGGCGCTTCGTCGTCGCAGGCCCGCAATATCCGCTCGACATTGTCTGGCCGGTCAATGTCGAGCGGATCGAGCATTTGCCGCCGGCGAAGCACGCCTCCTTCTACAGCCGCCAGCGCTTCACCCTCAATGTCACGCGCGCCGACATGATCGAGGCCGGGTGGTCACCAAGCGTCCGGCTGTTCGAGGCCGCCGCCTGCGGCACGCCGATCATCAGCGATTTCTGGAATGGTCTCGACCGGCTGCTGCCGGACGGCGAAGCGATCACTATCGCCCGCTCGACGGATGATGTCATCGCCGCGCTTACGCAAACAAGCGATACCAGGCGGGAAGCGATTGCCCGGGCCGCGCGGGCGCGTGTGATGGCAACGCATACGGCCGAAGTCCGGGCGCGTGAACTCGTCGCCCATTTTGCATCGGACAGGCAGCGCCTGCGGATTCCGCAGGAAATTGCCGGCAGATTGACCGAAAGCGTGGCGTAAGGCGGCCTTGGTGAGAAGGAAAAGCAGCATGCATGGCGGCAACGGACGGCTCAGGACAAGGACTGCGTTGGTTGCCGGCGGCGCCGGTTTCGTCGGCTCGCATCTTTGCGATGCTCTGCTGGCGGCCGGACACAGCGTGATCTGCGTCGACAGTTTCCTGACAGGCTCGCTTCGCAACGTGGCGCCGCTCCAGAACCACCCCGACTTCAAACTTGTGAAGCACGATGTATGCGACGCGCTTTCCTTGCCGCGTCCAGTCGATTGGGTGTTCAATCTAGCTTGCGCGGCTTCGCCTCAGCGTTACCAGGCCGATCCGGTGCACACGATGATGACCAGCGTCGTCGGCGCCAAGAATCTTCTGTCGCTCGCCGAGGAGCATGGCGCTGTCTTCGTCCAGGCGTCGACCAGCGAGGTCTATGGCGATCCCGAGGAGCATCCCCAGCGCGAGGATTATCTCGGCCATGTAAACTGCACCGGCCCGCGCGCCTGTTACGACGAGGGTAAGCGCGCCGCCGAAGCGCTTTGTTTCGATTTCCTGCGCGCCGGCCGCGTCGACGCGCGCGTGGCGCGCATTTTCAACACTTATGGTCCGCGTATGCAGGCCGATGATGGGCGCATCGTCTCCAATTTGATCGTGCAGGCGCTCAAGGGGGAACCGCTGACCGTCTATGGTAGCGGCGAACAGACGCGGTCGTTCTGCTATGTATCCGACCTTGTACGGGGGCTGATCGCGCTGATGGAAGCCGATCCCAATCCGCGCGTCCCGATCAATCTCGGCAATCCCGGCGAGTTCTCGATCAACGAACTGGTCGAAATGGTCCTGGCCCTGATCCCGACATCTTCGAAGGTCGCATACGGACCGCTGCCTGCGGACGATCCGCAACGCCGCCGGCCCGATATCGGGCGGGCCAGAAAGTTTCTCGGCTGGCAGCCGCGGGTGGCGCTGGAGCAAGGCCTGCGCGAAACCGTGTCGTGGTTCGAGACGACTCTCAGCCGGACACCCTCTCGCCGGAGCCGGCGGAAGCTCGGCGTCGCGACCACGGGAGGCCGCGTGACGCTTCAGGCGGGCGAATAGCCGGCTATCCGAACTCCCTCAGCTGGCGCGCTTCCTCTTCGAGTATCTCGGCGATCTCGTCGACGCTGATATGCGTCGCCATCAGGTGGATGGCGCATTCCAGGAAAGATATGGATGACCGCCGCAAATAAGCCTCGGTTGCCTCGGCCGCCATCTGCTTCGCTCGCTTGACCTCATTCTTGCGCATGGCGCGCTCCCGCTCGGTTCTCTGATTGGCCAACCTATGAGCGGGTCACTTGTTCCGAATCCGCCATGAAACATACGGAACAATTGCCGAATCTTTGCCGTTGGACTGCCAGAACCGGGATTCGGAATCATGCCGAGAAGATACAGAGCCGTGGTGCGGCACGAATTGTCCGCCGACGTGATCGACCAGTTCACCGGGCAGCCGGCGCGCTGGTTCGCCCATCCGCTGGTGGATATCGAAAGCGACGAGGCCACCGATCTCGCCGACCTTTTGAACCTGCTCGACCGGCGGCGACGCCTGCTGCACCAGTCGCGCGGCGCGGCTCACTAGCGCGCCTTTCCACCACACGAGCGCATCGTCTTGCCCGAGGGGCGGCGGGGATTTGTGTCGCCCACGCCGCTCTGAAGCGGAACGAACGGGCCGGCGGGCGGTTTTGGTTCGAAGGAGACGCCGATGTTCGACACGGAACCGATCTGGATGTTCGCCACGGTGCTCGGTCCGGTGGTCCTGGGCGCCATCATTGCCTACGCCCTGCTGGCGCGCCGCCGGCTTTCGCCGCGTGAAAAGCGTGAGCGCGATGCGGCCACCCGCCGGCTTTACGACGAAGAAAGCAGCAAACGGTCATAGGCCGCAGAGCACCGGATCATAGTTGCCGCTTGACCTCCAGCAAAACGCAGCATCGCGTCCTATTGGCGATGACGCAACTTGATCGCGCGCCGGTAGATACAGATCGCGCCAAGGACAGAGGCGGTTATACCTCGATCGTTTGCAGGCGTTCGGCAATCAACCCAGCCAGCCTTTCGGCGACTTCGTCCTTGCCCATCTCGGGCCATTCCTCGATGCCCGCCTTCGACACGATCCTGACCCGGTTGCGGTCGCCGCCCATGACGCCGCCTTCGGGCGAGACATCGTTGGCGACGATGATGTCCGCGCCCTTTTTCCCGAGCTTGGCCTTGGCGTTCTCGACTACGCTCTGGGTTTCGGCGGCGAAGCCTACGACCAGCCACGGCCGCTTCCGGTGATGGCCGACGCCTGCCAGAATGTCAGGATTCTCGACCATCTGGAGCGCTGGAGGCCCCTCGCCCGCGACCTTCTTGATCTTCTCGCCAGCCGAATTTTCCGTGCGCCAGTCGGCGACGGCCGCGACCATCACCGCGGCGTCCGCCGGCAGCAGCTTTTCCACAGCGTCGCGCATCTCGCGCGCTGTTTCGACATGCAGCGTATCGACGCCGGTAGGATCGGCGATCGTCACCGGGCCCGAAACCAGCCGCACATCTGCGCCAAGGCGCGCCAGCGCCGCCGCGATGGCGTGGCCTTGCTTGCCCGACGAGCGGTTGGCGATGTAGCGTACCGGATCGATCGGCTCGTGGGTCGGGCCGGAAGTGACGATTATTCTTCTCCCCGCCAGCGGCTTTGGGCGCTCGTCAAGCATCGCCTCGATTGCCGCGACGATCTCCAGCGGCTCGGCCATGCGGCCTTCGCCGGCCTCGTTGCGCTCCGCCATTTCTCCTTTGGCCGGACCGACGAAACTGACGCCATCCTTCTCCAGCGTGGCGCGGTTGCGGCGGGTCGCCGGATGCGCCCACATTTTCGGGTTCATCGCCGGCGCCATCAGCACCTTCTTGTCGGTGGCGAGCAGCACGGTGGAAGCCAGATCGTTGGCCTGACCACCGGCGAGCTTCGCCATCAGATCGGCGGTGGCAGGCGCGACGACCAGAAGATCGGCCTCGCGCGACAGGCGGATGTGGCCGACATCATGCTCGTCCTGGCGGTCGAAGAGTTCGGTGAAAACGTGATCGGCCGTCAACGCTCCGACTGACAGCGGCGTGACGAATTCCCTGGCGGCGGCGGTCATGACGCAGCGTACCGAGGCGCCGCGCTCGCGCAGGCGGCGGATCAGATCCAGGCACTTGTAAGCCGCGATGCCGCCGCCGATGATCAGGAGAATGCGCTTGCCGGAAAGGGTCATGCGGGGCCTGTCGGTCAGGCCGGCTTCAGCGCCGGTTCGATATCGGTATGGCTGAAATCGTTGCCCTTGAAAAGGAGAGGCAGATTGCGCGTCTTTGCCAGAGCATAAGAAAAACAGTCGCCCATATTCAGACCTGCCCTATGACCAGAGCCTCGGCCGTAGAGCGCGTAGGCTCTACGTGCCTGGCGCAGTTGTGCGTAGTCGAATGCCACCTGGTCCAGGTCAAGAAGATCGATCAGCGCTTCAAGTCGAGCGGCACCATCTGGAAAGCGCTCGCCCGCCACGACGCAACTCGCCTCGAACAGAGTGGCTAAACTCACCAGGACGCTATCCGCATTATGAAACTCTTCCTTAAACAGCTGTGCGTCGGGCTCATCGTTAAGAACGGCGATCATCGCTGACGTGTCCGCGACAAAGGACGTCATTGCAGGCCTGCGTCCCACATTTCGTCACTCACCTTTTTGAGGTCGAAGGGCCGTTCCGGCTTCTTGCCCAGCTTGCTCATTGCTTCGATCGACGGCTTGCGGCGGCCGGCCGGCGCGAGGACGCTTCGGGCAAGCGTATCCCGTGCTTCCTGCTCCATCGAAACGCCGCGATTGGCCGCGCGCTTGCGCAATTCGCGTTTTATATCGTCGGGAAGATTTCGGATCATCAAAGTGGCCACGGTAGCCTCCACGCGATGCATGTAATGCTTGCATTGTAAGCATTGCATGCATTGCAGTCAATCAAGCCAACTGGATGGCAATCCACACCAGCGTCAGCGCGATCACCCAGAGCGCCGCGCGGCCTGAGCGGGTGTGGCGCGCTTCGGCTTTGCCGATGGCGTTGGCGGTCGCCGGATCAAAGCGAAGGCCGTGCTCCGCCATCAGGTCGATCTCGCGCGACAGGCGCTCGGTGCGTGCAGCGAGGTCCGGCGCCTGACGAGCGAGTGTCAGAAGCGCGTTGGCGCCGTCGCGCGCGTCCGCCAGCATCCCGCGCGGCCCGAGATTGTCCTTGATCCAGTGACTGACCACCGGCTCGGACGTCTTCCACATGTTGAAGGCCGGATCGAGCGTGCGCGCCACGCCTTCCACCACGACCATGGTCTTCTGTAGCAGCACCAGTTCGGGCCGGGTCTGCATGTCGAATATTTCGGTGACCTCGAACAACAGTGTCAAAAGCCTGGCCATGGAGATCGTTTCGGCCGGCTGGCCGTGGATCGGCTCTCCGATCGCCCGGATCGCCTGGGCGAAGCCGGCGACATTGAAGTGGCGGGGCACGTACCCCGCCTCGAAATGCACCTCGGCGACACGGAAATAGTCGCGGGTGATAAATCCGTAGAGGATCTCGGCAAGGAAGCGCCGCTCTTTCTTGTCGAGACGGCCGGCAATGCCGAGATCGACCGCGACGATGGTGCCGTCATCCTCGACGAACAGGTTTCCCGGATGCATGTCTGCGTGGAAGAAGCCGTCGCGCAGCGTGTGGCGCAGGAATGACTGAATGAGGTTCGCCGCAATGAGCTTCAGGTCGTGGCCAGCCGCCCGCAAACCCTCGATATCGCTCATCTTGATGCCGTCGACCCACTCCAGGGTCAGAACATCACGGCCGGTGCGTTCCCAATCGACGGAAGGCACGCGAAAACCCGGATCGTTTTTCGTATTTTCACCGAGTTCGGAAAGCGCGGCCGCCTCCAACCGCAAATCCATCTCTATCTTGGTGGTTTCTGCGAGCGTCTGGGTGACCTCGACCGGCCGCAGGCGCCGAGTATAAGGGATGTAGCGCTCCTGCAGCCTCGCGGCGAGAAAGAAGCTCTCGAGATCGCGGAAGAAAGCCTTGCGCACGCCGGGCCGTATGACCTTCACGGCAACCTTCGACACGCTGTCGCTGTGGGCAACCTCGGCCCAGTGCACCTGTGCGATCGAGGCGGCGGCGACGGGATCGCCGAGGCGGGCGTAGAGGTCGCCAACGGTCCGCCCGAGCGAGGCTTCAATCGCGACGATGGACTGCTCCTGCGGGAAGGTCCGCATACGGTCCTGCAAAAGCGAAAGGTCGAGCGCGATTTCATTGCCGACCACGTCGGGCCTCGTCGCGAGAAACTGGCCGAGCTTGACATAGGACGGGCCAAGCCGCGCGACCGCCTGCGCCAGCCTTTCAGAGCGGCCGCGGCCGATCGCCCGCCTGCGCGTGAGCAGCCGCGCTATCCGCCAGCCTAACCTCGGTAGGCCATAGAGTTCGTCGCCCGGCAAGGCCGCGATGACGCCCTCGCGGGTCAATATCCAGCCAGCCCAGGCAAGCCGGAATGCCGCTCCCAGACTGCTCATGCAGATGCGTCCGTCACAGCTTCCAGCCCGAATGCAGCGCCGCGATGCCGCCGGAATAATTGCGCCATGTCACGCGGTCGAAGCTTGCGCGGCTGATCATCGAAGCGAAGTTTTCCTGATTGGGGAATTTACGGATCGATTCGACCAAATAGGCGTAGGGCTCGCCGTCGCCGGCAACAACCTGGCCGATGCGCGGAATGGCGCTGAACGACCACGCTTCGTAAATGCGGTCGAGCAACGGCATCTCGACCTCGGAAAATTCTAGGCAGAGGAAGCGGCCGCCCGGCTTCAGGACGCGGAACGCCTCCGACAGGGCAACCTCGATCCGCGGCACGTTGCGGATGCCGAAGGCGATCGTATAGGCGTCGAACGTCTCGTCGGCGAAGGGCAGTTCCTCGGCATTGGCCTCGACGAAATCGGTGTTGGCTTCCAGTCCGCGCTTTGTTGCGCGCTCGCGGCCGACTGCCAGCATGGAGCCGTTGATGTCCAGCACCGTCGCATGGGCATTGCCGTGCGAGGCGTCGATGATGCGGAAGGCGATGTCGCCGGTGCCGCCGGCGACGTCCAACACTTTCCAGCCCGGCCGCTTCGGCGGATTGAGCCAGGAGACCAAGGCGTCCTTCCACAGCCGGTGCAGGCCGCCCGACATCAGATCGTTCATCAGGTCGTACCGGCCGGCAACGCGATGAAACACGTCGTTGACCAGCGTCTGCTTCTCGCCAGCGCCGACATCCTTGAAACCGTAGGAGGTTTCCATGCCGCCGGCGGCCGTTATGCGCTGCTCTGACATTATTTTCGATCCGCCATAAAATTGGCCGGACCATAGCCGATCGGAATACGGGGCGCTATTGTTTAAGCCGCGATGAACAGCCGCGCTCGGACGTCAGAGCACAGGGACCAACGAATGCCTTTGAAAGCCGAACTGCACTGCCACATCGAAGGTGCGGCAGCACCCGAACTCGTGATCAGGCAGGCGCAGAAATACGGCAAGGACGTCTCTCCCTACATCCAGAACGGCTCCTTCGTCTGGCATGATTTCACCAGTTTCCTGAAGGCTTACGACTTCGCCGCCGACCTGTTCCGCACGGAGGACGATTATGCGCGGCTCTCCGAATATTACCTGACCAGCCTGGCGCGCGACGGCGCGATCTATTCCGAGATATTCACCTCGCCTGACCATGCGACGAAGGCCGGTCTGTCGCCTCAGGCCTATACCGACGCGCTCGGCGAAGGCATGGCGCGGGCCAAGGCCAAGACCGGGATCGAAGGCCGCATGATCGTAACCGGCGTGCGGCATGTCGGCCTCGAATCGATTGAGGCCGCGGCGCGCTTCGCCGCCAGATGCGGCCACCCGCTGGTGACCGGCTTCGGTGTAGCCGGCGACGAGCGGAACGGCGACATCGAAGATTACGTGCGCGCCTTCGAGATCGCACGCGAGGCCGGCCTCGGCATCACCATTCATGCCGGCGAATTCGGCGGCTGGGAGAGCGTGCAGGCGGCGCTCGATCACATCCGCCCGTCGCGCATCGGCCACGGCGTGCGCGCCATCGAAAATCCGGATCTGGTCAAGCGCATCGCCGCCGAAGGCGTGGTGCTGGAGTGCTGCCCCGGGTCGAACATCGCGCTGAAAGTGTTCGACAGCTACGCCGAGCATCCATTCCCCGCCTTGCTGGCAACCGGCTGCAAGGTCACGCTGAATTCCGACGACCCGCCCTATTTCTGGACGACGCTGAAACACGAATACGATATTGCGGCCGAGCATTTCGGCATGAGCGACAAGGATCTGACGGCAGTGACTCGGACCGCGATCGAGGCGGCCTTCGTCGACAGGAAGACCAAGGCGCAGCTTCTTGCGCGGCTGAACACCGGTCACCGCTGACGCGCTATCGACAAAACTGTGGCCGGGCCTGAACGAGGCGTTTCTTGCCGGCAGCACAGCCTATAGTATCGGCAGTCGGAACTCAGGAGTAAGCATTATGGGCGTTACCGTCGTCGACCACCCGCTTGTCCAGCACAAGCTCACCATCATGCGCGACAAGGAAACGTCGACGGCAAGCTTTCGCCGGCTTTTGCGCGAGATCTCGCTGCTGCTCGGCTATGAGGTGACGCGCGACCTGGAACTGACCACGAAAACGATCGAGACGCCGATCGAGACGATGGAAGCACCGACCCTCGAAGGCAAGAAGCTGGTCTTCGCCTCGGTGCTGCGCGCCGGTAATGGCCTGCTCGAAGGCCTGCTCGACCTGGTTCCGGCCGCGCGCGTCGCCCATATCGGCCTCTACCGCGACCATGAGACGCTGGAGGCGATCGAATATTTCTTCAAGGCGCCGAGCGACCTTGCCGACCGGCTGGTAATCGTCGTCGACCCGATGCTGGCGACCGCCAATTCAGCGATTGCGGCGATCGAAAAGCTGAAGGGCCGCGGCGCCACCAACCTGCGCTATCTTTGCCTGCTGGCTGCCCCCGAAGGCATAGAGCGCTTCACCAAGGCGCATCCGGACGTCCAGGTCTACACCGCCGCCATCGACCGCCTGCTCAATGAAAAGGGCTATATCGTGCCCGGCCTGGGCGACGCCGGCGACCGGCTCTACGGGACGAAGTAGCTTCGCCCGTTCAGCATGCGTTAACGAAGGCGCAAGAATTGGCGCTGCGTTAATCGCCGGATACCGGCCGCAGGCTATGCTCCTGATACGAACCAGGGCGCGACCATGCTGCGGCAACTCATCATCCTCGGCGTATGCGCCGGCACATCGATGCTGATCCCCATCGCCTATCAGTCCAACCCGCAGGCGTTCCATGCCTTGCTGCAGTCGGGCGCGGGAGGCGACAGCCAGGAACGCGCCACACCTGCCGCCATCAATACGGTCAGGCCGAAGACGCCAGTCCAGCCTGAAACTCTGACCGGCAGGATGGTGCGGCTCGCGGCCGACGAGCGGGGGCATTTCCTGGCCGATTTCAAGCTCAACGGCCGCAAGGTCGAAGCGCTGGTCGATACCGGCGCGACCACGGTCGCGATCAACGCCTCCACGGCGCGGCGCATCGGGATTTCCCTGAAAAGTTCCGATTTTCGGCATTCCGTCAACACCGCCAATGGAGAGACCCGGGCGGCTGCCGTGATGATCGACCGCATCGAGATCGGCCGCGTCCATGTCGAGAACATCCAGGCCGTGGTGCTCGACGACAAGGCGCTGTCGGGCACACTGATCGGCATGAGCTTTCTCAAGCGGCTGGGAAAATTCGAAATCGAAAACGGGACGCTGCTTCTGGCGCAGTGAGCCCGACTACACCCGCGCGCCGATCCGCCTGATCACCGACTTCTGCAACGGCGGTTTCGTTTCGCCGAGCGTATAGGCCGACTGGATCGCGGCCGCCGCCTTCTCCGCGTCGGCCTCGGATCTCGCATGGACCAGCGCCAGCGCCTCGCCGGCTTTCACCTCCGCGCCGACCGGTAGCAGCCGGGTGATTCCGACCGAATGGTCGACGCTGTCTTCCGGTCGGGTGCGACCGCCGCCGAGCGTGACGACGGCGAGACCGATCTCACGGGTCGCCACACCTGCAACGTAGCCGTCCTTCGGCGCGCTGACGGCGCGTTCGACCTTGGCCTTGGGCAGATAATGCCGGCTTTTCTCGATGAAATCCGCCGGTCCGCCGAGTTCGGCCACCATACGCCCGAAGGTCTCGGCAGCCTTGCCGCTGTGCAGCACCCGGGAGGCGCGCTCAATGCCTTCGCGATTGGATCCGGCAATGCCCGCCGCCTGCAGCATCTCGGCGGCGAGTTCCAGCGTCACCTCCTCCAACCGAGCGTCGCGCAACCTCCCGGTCAGGAAATCCACGGCGTTAGCGACCTCGACGGCGTTGCCGGCGGCCGAGGCCAGCGGCTCGTTCATGCCGGTGATCAGCGCCGAGGTTTTCAGCCCCGCGCCGTTGGCCACTTCGACCAGGCTCGTGGCGAGCGCGGTCGCGTCGCGCGACTTGGCCATGAAGGCGCCGTTGCCGAGCTTGACGTCAAGCACCAGCGACTGCAGGCCGGCGGCGAGTTTCTTGGACAGGATCGAAGCGGTGATCAGCGGCACGGATTCCACCGTCGCGGTGACGTCGCGGATGGCGTAGAGCCGCTTGTCGGCAGGAGCCAGATCGGCGGTCTGGCCGATGATGGCGCAGCCGGCCGACAGGACGGTCCGGCGAAGCAATGCGATATCGGGCTGAGTCGTGTAGCCGGGGATCGAATCCATCTTGTCGAGCGTGCCGCCGGTGTGGCCTAGGCCGCGGCCGGAAATCATCGGCACATAGGCGCCGCAGGCAGCCACGATCGGCGCCAGCATCAGCGAGACATTGTCGCCGACGCCACCGGTCGAATGCTTGTCGGTGACCGGGCCGGGCAGGTCGGACCAGTCCAGCACCTCGCCGGAATCGCGCATGGCGAGCGTCAGCGCGACCGCCTCGTCGCGGCTCATGCCGTTGAAGAAGATTGCCATCGCCAGCGCCGCCGCCTGGCCCTCGGAAACCGCGCCGGAGGTGACGCCGGCAATGAAGCCGGCAATCTCTTCTGCGGAGAGCGGCTGGTCGTCACGCTTGCGGCGGATGATTTCCTGAGGGAGCATCAGGTTTGACCGCCCATGGACGGCGAAGGTGGACGCCCTGTATTACCCCCACCCCTAGCCCCTCCCCTCAAGGGGGAGGGGGACTTGCCGGCCGCAATGCCGAGAAACCTCGTTGAAGCTTTGTGCCTAGCGGAGACCCAGCCGAATCCCCCTCCCCCTTGAGGGGAGGGGTTAGGGGTGGGGGTAACGCAGGGAGCCGACTTGCCTCCGTTGCCACGGAAGGTGGTCATCAATCGAACCCCTCCGAAAACATATGCTTCAGCACCGTCGCCAGCCGCGCGCCGCCGATCGGCGCCATGTCCTTGGTCTCCTGATGCGACAACTCCGCGCCGGTCATGCCGGCGGCTAGGTTGGTGATAACCGAGGCCGCGGCGACGCGCAGGCCGAGGAAGCGGGCGAGGATCACCTCCGGCACGGTCGACATGCCGACGGCGGTCGCGCCCATCACGCGGGCCATACGGATCTCGGCCGGCGTCTCGAAGGACGGGCCGGAAAACCACATATAGACGCCCTTGTGCAGCTTCGTGCCGGTCGCTTGCGCCGCCTTTTCGAAGGCTGCGCGCAGGCCCGCATCGTACGCTTCGGTGAGGCCGACGAAGCGGCGATCAGTCGGCTCGCCGAACAGCGGATTGGAGCCGGAGAAGTTGATGTGGTCGGTGATCAGCATGACCGAGCCCGGCGGCATGTCGGGATCGACGGAGCCGGCGGCATTGGTGAGGATCAGCTTGGTCACGCCAATGCCCGCAAGCGTCTCCAGCGCCGGGCGCATGGCGGCGGCATTGCCGTGCTCGTAATAATGCGCGCGACCGGCAAGCAACAGCACCGGCCTTCCGGCTAGATTGCCGGCGACGATCTCGCCGGCATGGCCGGTTACGCCGCTCGCAGGAAAGCCGGGCAGTTCGGCATAGGGAATGCGGACCGCATCCTCCACCTCGCCGGCCAGCCCGCCAAGGCCGGAGCCCAGCACCAGCGCAATCGACGGCATCCGCCCATCCAGCCTCTCGACAAGCCGGCCAACCGCTTCGTTCATTTCAGAATCCCGCCCTCGAACCCATAGGGGAGCATCGCGCCCATGGTAACCGTTTCGACTACGCCGGCGTCGTCGCAGAGATGGAGTTTCGCATCCGCGCCCGCGAATTCGGCGAGCCGCTGACGGCAGGCGCCGCAGGGCGTGATCCTCGCCATGCGCTCGGCAACGACTGCGATCTCGGCAATCTCGCCGCCGCCGCCCATGATGTAATGACCGAGCGCCGTCGTCTCGGCGCACCAGCCTTCCGGATAGGAGGCCACCTCAATGTTGCAGCCGGAAAACACCCTGCCGTCCGTGGTGCGAATGGCAGCGCCGACCGGGAATTTCGAATAGGGCGCATAGGCATTGGCCATGGCGGCCTTCGCCGCCAGGAAGAGGTCATGAGACATTCTTAGTTCTCTCGCATGATCTTGTCCGAAAACCGGATTCCACTTTTCGGGATCATGCTTATCGCTCCTTCACATAAGGCACGCCGCCGGCGCGCGGCGGGATCGCCTTGCCGATGAAGCCGGCGAGCAGGATGACCGTCAGGATGAAGGGCAGAGCGTTGATGAGCTGCACCGGCACCTTGCCGATCACAGGCCAGGGCAGGCCTTGAAAGCGGATCGAGGCCGCCTCGAGAAAGCCGAACAACAGGCACGCGAACATCGCCGGCACCGGCTTCCATTTGGCGAAGATGAGCGCTGCCAGCGCGATGAACCCCTTGCCGGCGGTCATGTCCTTCACGAAACCGGCGTTCTGTGCGATCGACAGGTAGGCGCCAGCCATCCCCGTCAGAACGCCCGTGAAGATGACTGCGCGGTAGCGCAGCCAGGTCACCGAAATGCCGGCCGTATCGACCGCCGCCGGGTTTTCGCCGACGGCGCGCAACCTGAGGCCGAAGCGGGTGCGGAACAGCACCCACCAGGTGAACGGCACCATCAGGAAGGCCACATAGACCAGCAGCGAGTGGCCCGAGATCAGCTCGGAATAGACAGGCCCGAGCACCGGCACGTCGCGCACTGCGTCGGCGCCCGGCAGCGTGATCGCCCCGAAGCGCGCGTCGCCGGAAAGCGACGGCGTGCGCCCGCCCTGCCGGAACCAGGCCTGGCCGAGGATGATGGTCGACCCGGCGGCGATGAAATTGATGGCGACGCCGGAGACGATCTGGTTGCCGCGATGGGTGATCGAGGCGAAGCCGTGCACCAGCGCGAAGAACACGGCGGTGACCACCGCGGCTCCAAGACCCATCCAGGCGGAGCCCGTGACCGCGGCCGCCGAGGCGCCGGCAAAGGCGCCGGCCAGCATCTTGCCCTCGAGCCCGATGTCGAAGACGCCAGCCCGCTCCGAATAGAGCCCGGCCAGGCAGGCGAGCAGCAGCGGCACGGAGACGCGAATGGTCGCGTCGAAAATCTGCAGCATGATGCCTACGAATTCCATCTCAGGCGCCCTCCCCCTTCGGCGCCGCGACCCCGACCGATCGCGGGCTGAACGAGGCAAATACCGCCTGGATGGGCGCGCGGAACATGTGCTCCAGCGCGCCGGCGAACAGGATCACGAGACCCTGGATGATGACGATCATGTCGCGCGAGATGTTGGGCATCTCGAAAGCGAGTTCGGCGCCACCCTGATAGAGCACACCGAACAGAATTGCCGCCGGCACGATGCCGGCCGGATGCGAGCGCCCCATCAGCGCCACCGCGATGCCGACGAAACCGGCGCCCGCGACGAAATCCAGCGCGACGCGGTGCTGGTCGCCCATGATCGGATTGAGCGCCATCATACCGGCCAGTCCGCCCGAGATCATCATGGCGATGATGATGATGCGGCTTTCCGAAACTCCGGCATAGCGCGCCGCCTTGGGGCTGAAGCCGAAGGTTCGCATCTCATAGCCGAGCTTCGTGCGCCAGATCAGCACCCAGACGGCGAAGGCCATCAGCAGCGCCAGCAGGAAGGAGATGTTTAGCGGCGCGGAGCGAACCGCCAGGCCGAGCGATTCAAGCAGCCAACCCATTTTAGGCAGTTGCGCACCGTCGAAGAAATCACGCGTCTGCGGCGCCATCGATCCGGCCGGCTTCAAGACGTCGACCAGCAGGTAGACCATGGCGCTGGCTGCGATGAAATTGAACATGATGGTGGTGATGACGATGTGGGAGCCGCGCTTGGCCTGCAGGTAGGCGGGGATGAGCGCCCACAGCGCACCCACCGCCGCCGAGGCCGCTATGGCCAGCGGAAAGGTCAGCCACCAGGGCAGGACCGAATCGAAGGTGAGGCAGACCAGCGCCACGCCGAGGCCGGCAATATAAGCCTGCCCCTCGCCGCCGATGTTGAACAGGCCGGCATGGAACGCCACTGCGACCGCCAGGCCGGTGAAGATGAAGTTGGTGGCGTAATAGAGCGTATAGGCGATGTTTTGGCCGCTGCCGAATGCGCCGTCGATGAGAATGACGGCGGCGCTCAGCGGATTTTCTCCGACGAGCAGCACGACGACGCCGGCGACGAGGAACGCAACCAGAAGATTGATGATCGGGATCAGCCCGTAATCGGCCCAGCCCGGGAGTTTTGCGTAGGGCACGCTCATGGCAGGGCCTCAATGACCGATCTTGCGTCAGAAATTTTTGCGTACTCCTTGTCGAGGATGGCCAGCGTCAGCGCGTGCACATCCTCGGCCGGCCAATGCCTCCCGCGCAGGTCGGTGCGGTCGATGCTTGCTACCGCGTCTTCCGGGATCACCACTTCGAAGCCGAGATTGCCGGCCATGCGGGCGGTCGCCTCGACCGAATTTTCGAGCAGCACGCCGGTCATGACCAATTGGCTGACCTGCAACTCGTCGAGCAGGTCCATCAGGTCGGTGCCGATAAAGGCGCTGTTGGTGCGCTTGTCGACCACCGGTTCGCCCGGCTGCGGCGCGACCTCCGGCTTGAACTCGTTGCCGCGTGTGCCCGGCCGGTAGGGTGAGGCGGCGTCGGTCGAATCGTGGCGGATATGGACGATCGGCAGGCGCCGCTCACGCCATGCCGCCAGCAATTCACCGATGGTCTCCTCCATTTCGGGCTGGCCGCGCCGGCCCCATTTCGGGTCGTCGATGGCGTTCTGCACGTCGATGACAAGAAGCGCAGGCGTCGTCATTCCGCGGCCTCCTGGCGCTCGATGCCGGCCATCAGCAAGCCAAGCTCGCCTTCGGTTGCGTCTTCGCCGCGCTCGCCGACGATCCGGCCGGCGAACATCACCAGGATGCGGTCCGACAGCGAGCGTATCTCGTCGAGTTCAACCGAGATCAGAAGCACAGCCTTGCCCTGGTCGCGCATGGCGATGAGGCGCTTGTGGATGAATTCGATGGCGCCGACGTCGACGCCGCGCGTCGGCTGGCCGACGATCAGCACGCCGGGATCTTGTTCCATTTCCCGCGCGAGCACGATCTTCTGCTGGTTGCCGCCAGAGAAATTCGCGGTCCTCAGCCGTGGATTGCCGGGCCGGATGTCATATTTCGCGATCTTTTCCTCGGCGTCCTTCTGGATCGCCTCAATGTTCAGGAACGGGCCATTCAAATATTGCGGCTTGTCGTGATAGCCGAGGATCGAATTCTCGTTCTCCTCGAAGGCCAGCACCAGCCCGACATGATGGCGGTCCTCCGGCACGTGTGCGAGGCCGCGGTCGCGCAATTCGCCGGGATCGGCAAAGCCGGTCACGTCGATCGGCTTGCCGTCCAGTTCGACGCTGCCCGAAACGGCGCGGCGGATGCCTGAAATCGCCTCGATAAGCTCCGACTGGCCATTGCCGGCGACGCCGGCGATACCGACGATCTCGCCGCCGCGCACATCGAATGAAACATCGTCGACCATGGTGACGCCGCGCGAATCCTTCACCGTCAGGTTCTTCACCTGAAGCTTGACTGCGCCCGGCTTCGCCTCGTCCTTGTCGACCCTGAGCAGCACGCGCCGCCCGACCATCAGTTCGGCGAGTTCCTCAACGGTGGTTCTGGCGGTCTCGCGGGTCGCGACCATCGCACCCTGGCGCATGACCGAGACGTTGTCGGTGATCGCCATGATCTCACGCAGCTTGTGGGTGATGAGGACGA
Source organism: Mesorhizobium alhagi CCNWXJ12-2 (assembly GCF_000236565.1). Classification (GTDB taxonomy): domain Bacteria; phylum Pseudomonadota; class Alphaproteobacteria; order Rhizobiales; family Rhizobiaceae; genus Allomesorhizobium; species Allomesorhizobium alhagi. The sequence continues at coordinate 27,937 of NZ_AHAM01000001.1, forward strand.
TCGTCTTGCCCTCGTCCTTCAGCTTCTGGAGGATGCGGAACAGGTGGTCGGCCTCCGGCGGCGTCAGAACGCCGGTCGGCTCGTCGAGGATGAGAACGTCGGCGCTGCGGTAGAGGGCCTTGAGGATTTCGACGCGCTGCTGCAGACCGACCGGCAATTCCTCGATCAGCGCGTCCGGATCGACTTCGAGGCCATATTCCTTTTCCAGCCGCACCAGTTCGGATCGTGCTTTAGCGATGCTGGTTTTCAGCAGCGCTTCGCCCTCGGCACCCAGAATGATGTTTTCGATGACCGAAAAATTTTGGACCAGCATGAAGTGCTGGTGGACCATGCCGATGCCGGCCGCAATCGCGTCGTTCGGCGTCTTTATCACCGCCGGCTTGCCGCCGACCCGGATCTCGCCGCTGTCGGCCTGGTAGAAGCCGTAGAGGATCGACATCAGCGTCGACTTCCCGGCGCCGTTCTCGCCGACGATGCCGTGAATGGTGCCGCGCTGGATTTCGAGATTGATGTCCCGGTTGGCCCGGACCGCGCCGAAGCTCTTATTGATGCCGACAAGCTCGATTGCGGCCTCCGCCATGCGACGTCCCACCTCTTGTTGTTTTTATCGCTTGGTCAAAAAACTAGCATGCCGGATTTGCTGTGCCAATCACCGCGCGGATTGGACCACTCTCGACAAATCCCGATGCGCTTGTCAATTTCCCAAGGCCGGCGGAGCGCTATAATCAATCAGCTATCCAGCGATTTGCGCGCTTCGCCGCGACGCTCTGGCAGAATGAGGTATTTCCGATGACGACGCCCGGTGACCGGCTGACGACGCTTGAAATCCGCGCCGCCGAACAGGAAAAGACGATAGACGAGCTTTCCGCCCAGATCGTCGAGCAGTGGAAAGAAATCGAGCGCCTGCAGAAGACGCTGGAAGCACTGGCGACGCGCTTTCTGGCGCTTGAGGAGCAAACCGCGCCCGAGGCTCCGGCGACCAGGCCGCCGCACTGGTGAAGATCGGCTGAACCCGATTCTCGCCGGAAGGAAACCCCTCTTTACGGGCGAACTCGCGAGCCGCATGATCATCAGTGGAGGGCTGCCATGATCGACGAAGGCGATCGCCTGGCTCGGGCCGGCCACTACGTGCTCGGTCTGATGGATGACGAGGAGCGCGAGCGCGCTGAACGCGATCTCGAGCGCGACGGCGCATTTCGCGACGCCGTGCTGCGCCTCGCCGAGCGCATGCATGTTCTGGACGCCGACCCCGCGCCGGACGGCCGGTGGCGAGCGATCTCGGAGCGCATCGCCGAACTGCCGCAAATGCGCGGCGTGGCGCCCGCCGTGGCGTTGGCGGCGCAGCAAATCGCCGGCCGGGCGGCCATCCGCCGCATCGGCCTGCACTCCATCCCGGGCTGGCGCGCAGTGCTCGCAGCCGCATGCCTGATCGCGGCCTTCGCGCTCGGCTATGTCGCGGGCATCTCCAACGCTCCGTAAGAACCGGCCGCAGCCGGAGCCAGCCCGTGAGTTCTATCGATTGCCTGCCGAAGGCTCCCACAATTCGATTGGGTTGCCTTCCGGGTCATGGATGCGGCAGAAGCGCCCGGCTTCCGAATCCCATTCCGCGCGGGTCTCTACCGCGATGCCTGCCGCCTTGAGATCGGCCATCATCGCGTCGAGATCGTCGACGCGGAAATTGATCAACCATTGCTGCCCGGCTCGACCGAAATAGTCGGTGTTTTCCGCAAACGGCGTGAACACGGTCGGCCCCTCCTGCTGCCGCCATACGGTTTTCGCTATGTCGTCTATGCCGAGATGTGTCTCGTACCAGGCGGCGAGCGCCTTCGGATCGCGCGCCCGGAAGAAGAAGCCGCCTATGCCTGTCACCTTGGCCATTGTCGCTCTCCTCTTCGAGTTGACGACTGGTCATCGGGCGAGAATAGGCCGACAATCACCGCACGGCCAGCTTAGTTCCGGCCCGTCCCGCCAGCAGCGGTACGAGGCTCCCGATCCCTGCAGCCGACGACACCGCCAGAAACCAGCCGAAGCCCGGCCAGCCATAGCTCTCGATGATCTGGCCCGCGAGCGGCGGGCCGAACACCGTGCCGATGCCGCCGGCCTGGCAGACAAGGCCGATGGCGATTGCGGCCGAGCCGTCCCTGGGCAGGATCAGCGGAATGGAGGCGAAAAGCGCGGAGGCGGCAACGCCGCCCGAGATCGCCAACACGATCGCCGCGAGCGTTGCGGACCAGGCCGATGTTCCGGCAAAGGCCGGCAAGGCGGCCGCCGCGGTCGCGGCGAAGCCGATCGCGGCAAGCCAGGCGGCGAAGCGGGCGTCGCGGCCGCGCACCAGCCATCCGGTCAGGAGATTGCCGAGCGGAACGAGCAGCGCGATCGTTCCGGCCGAAATCGCGATTGCTGACGCCCCGCCGGCGATGAAGGCTGGCATGAAGGCGAAGAAGCCGACCGACAGGACAACGTAGATGCCGAAAGCGAGCGAGACCAGCACCACGCCTGTGGTCATGGTGGCGCTGAATGCGCCGCCGTTTTCCGGTTCGGCCATGCGATGGCCGGTGAAATCCGCCACCTTTAACACAAGCACGATCGCCGCCGCCGCAAAGAGGGCGAACGCCGCGATTGCCGAGATCAGGAAGGCCGTCTCGCCCGCGGGTAGGATCCAGGCAGACATGAAGTTGGCGACGGCGAAGCCGACCGGAACGAAGCCGCCCCAGATCGCCAGCACGGGTGCGCGCCAGGCCGGCGGCGATATGGAGTTCAGCAGC